>JBFPJN010000001.1:328435-656870 GCA_040839025.1 Alphaproteobacteria bacterium LSUCC0719 | reverse complement strand
ACCCGTTCGAACTGGTCCTTCGAGATGCGATAGCCGGCATGCGCCTCGCGCAGGTCGCGGCCCCGATATATATCCGGCCCCCCGGTCAGGACGGTCAGGAAATCGGCCACATGTTCGCGCAGCCGATCGATATCGACGCCGACAAAGAACGGCGCCAGTTCCGGGTCGACCAGCATCCTGTCATACAGGCATTCGGCCATGCCGGAGGTCACCCGGCTGCCATATTTCATGTAGAGTGACTTTTCCATCCTGGCTCCGCGGGTTCCAGCATTGCGTGTCCGCCCCGTCGGCGTCGGGGCGGTTCATGACATGATTCCCCATTGTTGTCGCAATTGACGAATTCAGACCATGCCTGATTGATACGCCGCCGCCACCGGCCGGCACGCGGTCACCCCGGATGGCCGCCGGAATCAGATTTTGGGATCAGATTTGGGGACCAGATTTTCGGGGACCAGATTTTCGGGGGTCAGATTCCCAGGGTCTGGTAACTCTGGGCAATGCGCCGCACGGCAACCATCATCGCCGCCGTGCGAAGGTCGGTTGCCATCGCCTCGTCATTCCAGACCCTGCTGATGACCTCGTAGCTGTTGCGCATGGTGTCCTCGAGGCCGGAGCGGACAAGGTCGATCTCGGTGCCACCCTCGACCGCGCGGGCGGCGATGTCACGCGGGAATTCCTTGCCAATCATCGATTCAATGCCGTCGATCAGCGCGTTGAATCTGGCTTCCTCGGCGCGGCGCTGCAGCCGCCCGAACCGGATCCGGCTGAGATTCTTGATCCATTCGAAATAGCTGACCGTCACACCGCCGGCATTGGCATAGAGATCGGGAATGATCACCACGCCCCGGTCGCGGAGAATCACATCCGCCGCCGCCGAGACAGGGCCGTTCGCGGCCTCGATGATCAGCGGGGTTTTGATATTGGGCGCATTGTCCTCGGTGATCACCAGCTCCATCGCCGCCGGGATCAGGATATCGGCATCCGCCTCCAGCATTTCCATGCCGGACTCCACATGGCCGGGAAAGCCGGTTACGCCGCCATGGGCGCTGATATGGGCGCGAAGCGCGGCGATGTCGATTCCCGTTTCATCGACCACGGCACCGTCGCGTTCCAGCACATGCGTGATCAGCGCGCCATCCTCGGTCGACAGGAACAGCGCCGCGTGATAGCCGACATTGCCCAGCCCCTGAACGATCACACGCTTGCCTTTCAGGCCCGGTGCAAGGCCGGTTCTGGCGACATCGTCGGGATGGTCGAAAAAAGCACGCAGGGCGTATTCGACGCCGCGGCCCGTCGCCTCGGTACGGCCGGCTATGCCGCCCTTGCTGACAGGCTTGCCGGTGACACAGGCCCAGGCGTTCAGTTCCGCCGGGTTCAGGCGTTTATATTCATCCGCCATCCATGCCATCTCGCGCTCGCCGGTGCCGACATCGGGTGCCGGGACATTCTGCGACGGATGGATCAGGTCGCGTTTTGCCAGTTCCTGGGTGAACCGGCGGGTAATGCGTTCAAGCTCAGCTTCGGTCCATTCGCGCGGATCGATGATCAGCCCGCCCTTGGACCCGCCGAACGGCACTTCGACAAGTGCGCATTTATAGCTCATCAGCGCGGCCAGCGCCTCGACCTCTGCCTGATTGACATCGGGCGCAAAGCGGATACCACCCTTCACAGGTTCAAAATGTTCGGAATGGACGGATCGATAGCCGGTGAAGGTGAACAGCCTGCCGCGCAACCTGACACCGAACCGCACCACATAGGTCGAGTTGGCCACCATGATCTTTGTGGCCAGGTCTTCACCAAGCTGGTCATCGGCATGGGTGGCGTTGAGGCAAGCCACAGCGTTCTGGAAATTCGTCTCAATCGATTGCAGGAATTCATCACCGGCCATCTGGTTTCTCCCCCCGTCACGTCATGCTGACGTTATCCCTTTGCAAGCAAACAGCATAACAATGACTGAAAGCAAGAGGCGAGGGGCGCATTTGTCCGGTGTGGCGTGGTCCGGTCAGGTGTGTCCCGGTCAGGTATATTCCCGTCAGGTGCGGGATGCCGGCCCGGTTTCGATCGGCGCGTCGCTGGCACCCCATTCGGTCCATGAACCGTCATAGACCGTCACCGCCTCATTGCCCAGCAGGTGCAGGCCGACAGCCAGCACACAGGCTGTCACACCCGACCCACAGCTGGTCGCAACCGGCGCATCAGGGGCGATTCCGGCGGCAACAAACAGATCACGCAGATCGTCGACATGGCGATAGGTGCCGTCTTCGTTCAGCAGGTCTGAAAAGGGAAGGTTGCGCGACCCCGGTATATGGCCGGCGCGAAGCCCCTTGCGCGGCTCCGGCGCATCGCCGGCAAAGCGCGCCGCTGCTCTGGCATCGAGAATTTGACCGGCGGAACCGGAATCCAGCCCGGCCCGAAGCGTGGCCATATCGACGACGCCGACACCGGCAGGCTGGCGCGCGAGGAAATCACCGGCAGGGCGTTCATCCGCCGGACCGGATTCAAGGTCGCCGCCAATGGCCCGCCAGGCGGCAAGCCCGCCATTCAGAAGGGATATGTTCGTATGGCCATACAGGCGCATCATCCACCATCCGCGCGCCGCGCTGCGGACGTCGGAATCATCATACATCACCACATGATCATCATTCGACAGGCCAAGCGCGCGCATATGGGCGGCAAAATCATCCGCCGAGGGAACCATATGCGGAAGCTGATTGTCGGGATCGGCAATCCTGTCGATATCAAACCGCTGCGCGCCGGGGATATGCGCGGCAATGAATTCGTCATGCGGGTTCCTGTTGGCGGTCGGCAGATGGCTGCTGGCATCAAGGACAACAACCTGATCCAGATTCGCCTTCAGCCATGTCGCGGATACCAGTGTGGGTGCCATCAGCTGATCTCGAGCCATGCCGGGACAGGAAGTGATTTCGATTTCAGGAATTCAGGATTCCACACTTTCGACTGGTAGCGTTGACCACTGTCGCACAGGATTGTCACGATCGTGTGGCCGGGGCCGAGATCGCGCGCCATGGCAACGGCACCGGCAACATTGATGGCCGTTGAGCCACCCAGATACAGACCTTCGACCTGCATCAGGTCATAGATGTAGGGAAGCGCTTCCATGTCCGACAGGCGATAGGCGGTGTCGATCACGGCTTCGGCAAGATTGGCGGTGATCCGGCCCTGACCGATGCCCTCGGAAATCGAATTGCCCTCGGCCTTGAGTTCACCATGCATGTAGTGATTATACAGCGCCGAGCCTTCCGGGTCCGACAGGGCGATGCGGATTTGCGGGTTCTGTTCCTTCAGATACCGCCCGACACCGGCAATTGTGCCGCCTGATCCGACAGCACAGGTGAACCCGTCGATATGGCCGTCTGTCTGCTGCCAGATTTCCGGGCCGGTTGTGCGGTAATGGCCTTGCATGTTGGCGGTGTTGTCAAACTGGTTGGCCCAGATCACCCCGCCCGGATGCGTTTCGGCAAGTTCCTTGGCCAGCCGTTCGGAATAGCGGATATAGTTGTCCGGATCCTTGTAGGGTTTGGCAGGCACCAGCCGCAGATCGGCCCCGAAGACACGCAGAACGTCCTTCTTTTCCTGGCTTTGTGTTTCCGGCATCACGATAACCGAGGTGTATCCCTTGGCGTTGCCAACCATCGTCAGGCCGATACCGGTATTGCCGGCGGTGCCCTCGACAATCATCCCGCCAGGCCGCAGGGCGCCACTGTCTTCGGCTGCCTCGATAATGGCAAGAGCGGCGCGGTCCTTGACCGACCCGCCGGGGTTCATGAACTCGGCCTTGCCATAGATGTCACATCCCGTAGCCTCGGATACGCCGCGAAGCCTGATCAGGGGCGTGTTGCCGATCGCGTTCAAAAGCTCTTGGGTGCCGGTATTGTGCTGCATGATCTCTGTTCCTGTTTGGCCCCAATCTAGACAGTCAGGCCGGGGCTGTCATCACCCAGTTTTCTGCACCCCGGTGTGTCTTGTGGCTTGGCAGGCGGCAAGCGACATGCAAATCTGACCGCGGAGAGTTCGTAGATGGCGCGTATCACACTATTTCGGCATGCCAAGGCCGAGAACCCCGATCTGCACACAGCGGATATCGATCGTGTTCTGGCATGGCGCGGGCGTCGCAACGCTGCACGGATGGGACGGTTCATCGGTGACAGGGGGATGCTGCCCAACCTGATCATCGTATCGACGGCGGCGCGCACGCGGGAGACCTACCAGCTGGCATCCGCCGACTGGCCCGATATTCCCGTGATGTTTCTCGACAGTATCTATGAGGCCAGCGCCACGACATTGATGACCGCGATTGAAGCGCATGGCGCGGCGTGCGAACGGGTGATGGTAATTGGCCACAATCCCGGACTTGTCGTGCTTCTTCACAACCTTGTCGAAGCGCCGCCAGCAGGCGTCAACATGTACTACTTTCCAACAAGCTGTGTTGCCGATATTGGCTTCGACGTGCCGCATATCCGCGATATCGAACCGGAGTCGGGACGGCTGCTGTCCCTGATCCGGGTGCGTGAACTGACCACAGACGGCTGATTTCCCTTTTTGCTTGGCGACCGTAATGGTCGGCGACCTTTATGGTGGACGACCGGCTGGCAGGTGAGTGTTTGCCGATTGTCTTTTGACGGTTGGCTGTTGACAAAGGTGTTTTAGCGTATTAAATCGCTATCACATCACGATCATCAGGACCAGCCATGAAGCGCGCGCAGATTGACAAGGCGCATGAACAGGATCTTTACGAAGCCATCCTGCAGCTCGAATCCTTTGAAGAGGTGCAGAGTTTCTTCTATGACCTCTGCACACCTGCCGAACTGGAAGGTCTGGTTGATCGCTGGCGTGTTGCGCAGATGCTGGTGCAGAACATTCCCTATCGCCGGATCGCGGCGGAAACGAATGTCAGCACGGCTACGATTGTCCGTGTGGCGCGGTTTCTGAACAATGGCAATGACGGCTATCGCACGATCATGCGGCGGCAAGGAAAAATTGAGGGCTGACGCCCACCAGGCAAGGTTTGACCGATGACAGCAAAATCACATCGCAACGACGGTCGTTTGAAGATCGCCATCCAGAAATCGGGCCGGCTGTCGGAAAAGAGCTTCGCGCTCCTCGAAAAGGCCGGTATCTCGCTGCAGAAAAGCAAGGACCAGCTTCTCTGCCGGGCGCATAATTTCCCGCTGGACATCTTTCTTGTCCGCGATGACGACATCCCGGCATTTCTGACCAATCATGTCTGTCAGCTTGGCATCATCGGACAGAACACGCTTCTGGAAACGCAGCAGCTTGACCCCGAAATCTATGGGGGGCTGTCACAGGTGATCGAACTTGGCTTTGGGCGATGCCGGCTGTCGATCGCAGTTCCGAACGACATGGAATATACCGGCCTGGAAAGCCTTGCCGGGCGCACCATCGCCACTTCCTATCGCGGGTTGCTTCAGGCCTTCCTTGCCGACCGCGGTGTCGAGGCAAACATCGTGACCATGGAGGGGGCTGTCGAAGTCGCGCCACGAACGCATCTTGCCGATGTCATCTGTGATCTTGTCTCGACTGGCAATACGCTGATCTCAAATGGTCTTGCCGAAAAGGATATCATTCTTCAGAGTCAGGCAGTTATAATTAAAAACAATGATATGCAGAATGATCTTAAGAGCCTTTGCGAAACCTTGCTGGCGCGAATAAACGCTGTTCTGCGGGCTGACCGCAGCCGTTACATCATGTTGAACAGCCCCGTTGCCATGCTGGACGAGATCAAGGCTGTATTGCCGGGATCACAATCGCCGACGGTCATGCCGTTGCAGGGCAATGACGACATGGTCGCCGTCCATGCTGTCTGCGACGAGGAGGTCTTCTGGTCGACAATGGAGGCGCTGAAGGATCGTGGTGCCTCGTCCATTCTCGTTGTTCCGATTGAAAAGATGCTGGATTGAGGGGCTGTGATGACGTCGCAAACACCATCTGAGCCATCCGCCGGTGCAGAAACCGGCATGGCGGCACGCGCCCGGCCGGAAATACTGGCCATGAAGGGCTATTCATCGGCCCGTTCGCTTGTTGCCAGCAGTGCCAGCACCGTGTTTCTGGATGCGAATGAGTGTCCCTACGAGCCGTTTGTCGGGGCGTCGGACCTGGCGCGCTATCCGATGCAGCAACCGCCCGAACTGATGCGTGTCATCTGTGACTGGCTTGATCTGTCATCGCGGAATGTCACAATCATGCGCGGGGCGGACGAGGCGATTGACTGTCTGATGCGGGCTTTCTGTGTGCCGGCTGTCGATAATGTCATTATATGCCCGCCAACCTTTGCCATGTACCGGCAATCGGCAATCCTTCAGGGGGTGGAGGTGCGCGAGGCACCGCTTGCCGCGGGCTTTGCACTGGACAGCAAGGCGGTGCTGGCACAATGTGATGCCAATACAAAGCTTGTGTTTGTCTGTTCCCCCAATAATCCAACCGCCAATCTGATGGATCGCGACGCGGTTCTGGGTCTGTGCGCCTCGCTTGCCGGGCGGGCGCTGGTGGTCGTTGATGAGACCTATATTGAATATGCCGGGGTCGACAGTGTGGCGGCCATGCTGGAAAGCCATGCCAATCTTGTCGTTCTGCGGACCCTGTCGAAATCGCATGCTGCAGCCGGAGTGCGGTGCGGTGTGGCGGTGGCGCGGGCAGATGTGAGCGCGCTGTTGGCCAAGGTGCTGGCACCCTATCCCGTCCCGCAGCCTGTGGTACAGGCGGTGATGGCCATCATGGCACCGTCCAACCAGGCCAAGCTGGCTGACAAGCGGCAGGAGATTGTCGCAAGGCGTGACGCCTTTGCCGCCGCGGCCGCCGACATCGCGATGGTGCGCGAGGTGCTGCCGACCGATGCCAATTACCTGCTGATGATCGTCGATGATGCTGACGCGCTGTGTGCGCTGGCTGGCGAGGCCGGGTTTATTCTTCGTAACCAGTCCCATCAACCCGGTCTTGCAAACGCCGTGCGGGTGTCGATCGGCACGCAGGACGAGATGGATGGGCTGCTGGCCATTCTCCGGGGCGAGGGGGTTCCGGCTGCCGCCGCCGAGCGTGTCGCGCGCCATGTCCGCCGGACCAGCGAGACCGCGATTTCCGTTGCGGTAAATCTCGATCGCAAGACCCCGGTCAATATCTCTACCGGGGTAGGGTTCTATGACCACATGCTTGACCAGATCGCCAAACATGCCGGATTTTCGCTGCAGCTGGAATGTGACGGCGATCTTCATATCGATCCGCACCATACGGTTGAGGATTGCGCCATAGCCCTTGGCGTTGCGATCAGGTCCGCCCTTGGCGACAAGCGGGGCATCGGGAGATACGGGTTCTGTCTGCCGATGGATGAATCGCTTGTCACCGTGGCGCTTGATCTGAGTGGCCGATACTATCTCGATTTCAAGGGTGATTTTCCGGCTGATCATGTCGGTGATCTGCCAACGGATATGATTGAACATGTGTTTCGTTCACTGGCTGAAAATCTGCAGGCCAACCTGCATATCGCTGTCGAGGGCGAGAATGCACACCACATGGTCGAGGCCTGTTTCAAGGGGTTTGCGCGCGCGCTGCGGCAGGCCATCCGTCTGGATGGAGCCGAGCTGCCAAGCACCAAGGGCATGCTGTAGGGTGACGACATGATCGCAATCATTGACAGTGGTGGCGCCAACATCGCCTCGGTGCGATTCGCGCTTGAACGGCTTGGCGTGGATGCTGAACTCACTGCCGACCCGCAGGTGATCTCTGCGGCTGAGCGGGTCATTCTGCCTGGTGTCGGTGCGGCGCCGGTGGCGATGGCCAAACTCGAAGCCGCCGGACTTGTGGAGTGTATCCGCGCGTTGACCCAGCCTGTTCTGGGCATTTGTCTTGGCATGCAGCTGTTGTTTGAACGCTCGCAGGAAGGTAACACGCCGCTGCTTGGTGTTGTTGACGGAGTCTGCGAGGCCCTTGATGCGTCATCAGGGCTGACGGTTCCGCATATGGGCTGGAACCGGCTGATCCCCCATAAGGGGGCCGAGGCGCATCCGCTACTGGCCGGCGTTGCGCCCGGCGCACATGTCTATTTCGTCCACGGCTTTGCGGCCCCGGTTTCCGATCACACCGTTGCAGCATGCGAGTATGGAAGTGCCTTCACCGCATTGGTGGCGCGTGGCAATTTCATGGGGGCGCAATTCCATCCCGAGAGGTCGGGACCGGTAGGCGCTGCAATCCTCAGGAACTTCATCACTCTGCCGACTGGCAGAAAGGCGTGACCCGACATGATCATCTATCCGGCCATTGACCTGATTGCTGGCGAAGTAGTCCGCCTCCATAAAGGTGATTTTGAACAGAAGACGACCTATGGGAGCGATCCAGTCGCTGTCGCCAGATCCTATGCCGAGGCGGGCGCAAGCTGGCTTCATCTTGTCGACCTCGATGGCGCCAAGGATCCGGCGCAGCGTCAGATCGACCTGATTGCCGGCATCATCGCCGGATCAGGGCTGAAAGTGCAGACAGGCGGCGGCATTCGCAGCCGCGAAGATGTCGAGGCGTTGGTGGCTGCCGGGGCAAGCCGTGTGGTAATCGGGTCGCTGGCGGTTGGCAATCCCGAGCTTGTGGCCGGGATGATCCGCGATTTCGGACCCGAGGCCATCTGTCTTGCGGCTGATGTTGTGCGGCCGGAAGACGAATTTCTGATCGCTGTTTCAGGTTGGCAGGAGGCAAGCGATTTGACGCTTGCAGCATTTCTGTCACAGTTCGAGGAGGCCGGCCTGCGGCATGTACTGTGTACCGATATCGATCGAGACGGCACCATGCAGGGGCCGAATACCGACCTCTATCAATCTGTAAAGGCGTCATTTCCGCATATTCAGCTTCAGGCGTCAGGCGGCGTGAAGGGGATTGAGGACCTGAACGGGTTGTCAACAGACGGCGTAATCATTGGACGGGCGATCTATGAAGGGGCGATCGATCTTCGTGCCGCGTTGCGACTTGGAGGTCAGGCATGCTGACCAAACGTATCATCGCCTGTCTTGATGTCCGCGATGGACGTGTGGTCAAGGGGGTGCAGTTCCGCAACCACCGCGACATGGGCGACATTCTGGAACTGGCGCAACGATATGCTGATGAAGGTGTGGATGAACTTGTCTTTTACGACATCACTGCCAGCAGTGACGGGCGGGTTGTCGACAAGAGCTGGGTCAACAATGTTGCCCGGCGGATCGACATCCCGTTCTGTGTTGCCGGCGGGATCAGGTCGATTGCCGATGCGCGCGCCATCCTCAATGATGGAGCGGACAAGATTTCGGTCAACTCGCCAGCCCTGGAAAGGCCCGAATTCATCACTGAACTTGCCGAATCCTTTGGCACACAATGTGTTGTGGTCGGCATTGACAGTCGCGTTGAGCAGGATGAAGAGGGTCACGACAAGTTCGTTGTTTATCAATATACTGGCGATGAAACCAAAACCATTTCCTCAACCCGCGATACGATGACATGGGCGTGTGAGGCACAGCGTCTCGGGGCTGGTGAAATTGTCCTGAACTGCATGAACAATGACGGCGTGAAGCGTGGCTACGACCTGAAACAGCTTGCGTTGATCCGCGAGGCTGTTTCCATTCCGGTGATTGCATCCGGCGGTGCCGGTGATTATGCGCATTTTGCCGATCTGTTCGAGCAGACGGGCATTGATGGCGGACTTGCGGCCTCGGTATTTCATAGTGGACAGATTCCGATACCGTCGCTGAAGCAGTTTCTGCAGGCACGCGGTATCGAGGTAAGGGTGTGACATGACCAGCACTGACAAAGACAACACGTCTGCCCCTGATTGGCGGCGTGCAGATTGGGAAAAAGGTGGCGGTTTGCTGCCGGCGATCATTCAGCATGCGCGCACCGGCCAGGTTCTGATGCTTGGATATATGAACGAGGATGCCGCGGCGCGGACTGTCGAAACCGGCAGGGTTACCTTCTACAGCCGCTCGAAACAGCGCCTGTGGACCAAGGGGGAGACATCGGGAAACCATCTTGTCTTTTGCGAGGCTGCGATAGATTGCGACCGTGACACCATACTTGTTCAGGCACTGCCAGCGGGGCCGGCCTGTCATACCGGTTCGCGGACCTGTTTCACCGACACGCTGCCGGCAAATGTCGGCTTCCTTGCCTATCTTGATGACCTCGTCAACCAGCGTCGTGCCGACATGCCAGAGGCAAGTTATACAACCTCACTCTTTGCCGAAGGGCCGTCACGGATTGCCCAGAAAGTCGGCGAGGAGGGGGTGGAGCTTGCCCTGGCCAGGATGAAGGATGACCGCGCTGAAATCGCCAATGAGGCGGCTGATCTGCTGTATCATATGCTGGTGCTGCTGGCGGATGCCGACATGTCGCTGGATGATGCGCTCGACGTTCTGCGCCATCGGCACAGCTGAAAAAATACCGGACTAAACAATCCGCGCTTTTCGACGTTACCGGTCTACAGGGCTGGAGGAACCCTCCGGTTAGATCCAGTTTCGTCACTGCGCGTTTCGTTAGCGTGACGAAGGCCCCCGCCGGCATTGTGCCGGTGGGGGTTTCTTTTGCCCGGACCTGAAGGCTTATTTGACCGCGCTGCTTGACGGGGCCTATTTGATCCAGGTTGAGCTTCGCTTGGGACCAAGGTCATCCGACATCATGGCGCTGAAGGCACCGGCAAGATTGCTGCGGCGCGAACGGGCCTTCTTCAGATCGGGATCAAGCGAGATTTGGATGTCGCCGTCGCCGCGCACACGCGCCGCGCTGTAATTGTCGAAATCCTTCAATACTTCCTGAAGGATCGCCACCAGCCTGTCCTGTTGGTCATCAACCTTCATCGCATCGCCTCCTATCATCGCGTCCTGTAATCGCGTCCTGTAATCGCGTTCTGTGCCTGCTGATGTGGCATTGTACCATGCTACATCGCCAATTTTGAACATCATCTTCGTCAACCACCAGCAAAAGCAATGCCAGAACCGGATCTCAATCGCTTCGGAAAGGAGGATTGTAGAAGTTATGTGTCACGGAAAACCCGGTGGCGATATCGCCCCGGATGTCCACAGGGATCTCCTCGCTGTCCTTGGAACAGATTATCGCCGCGAAATGATAGGCCTGTCTGTTGCCAGCGTCCGGAGGCCCGCCTGTACTTGCAAAGGCAAAACAGCCAGCGCCGAAATCCCTTGTTGTCAGATTCCAGCTCTTGGCCCGATTTACCCATAATTTGATCGGCACAGTCTTTTCGGGCGCGCGCGTCATTTCAGCGTCCTGTTTCTCAAGCCACCAGCTTGCCGCCTTGAAAATAGTCTCAGGATCGCTTTTTCGCCATACCGTGAAAGGGCCGGCAAGCCGCACGATGGCAAGGGCCCAGTAACGATCCGACTCGAAGATTCGGTCTTCGGCATAGATGCTGGTAGAACCCTTTTCTGTCAGGGACCAGCATACGCGCCGGTCACGATGAAAACCCGGCATATCATTGCTGATTGCGCATTCCGTTGTCTTCTTCCAGTCCGAAGCCACTGTCACCGTCGAAGACCCCGCTGTCAGAAGCAACAGGCAAATGATCGTGACCGCAATCTCTCGCGACCGAAAAAAATATCGAGGCATTCTTATCTCCCGTTTGCATTCGGGATCGGCCAAACCGGAGGCCGACCCGGTGTCGAGTTATGACACCGCAAAACAACAGGAGATTTCATACAAGGTCGGTGTCACAACGGTTTCAACGCTATGGCAGGTTAACCGATCGGATCAATTTGAAACCGCAAGGCCCATCTGACCAACGGGCAGCAGAATGCCGTTGAAAAAGGCGGCCAGCTCGCCATGCGCGTCAAGTGGCAGGATATGCGCCACATACTGGTCGGGCCTTACGATCACGACACATCCAGCTGACCGATCGACGCCGCGCATGTCGAAAATATCCGGTCCGGTCTTCATGTCCGGGCAGAAGGCCTTTTCATAGTCAATCAGACCCAGATCGCCCTTCGCAGGACGAAGCAGGTCCGGAAGGTCGGTGATGCTCACATCACGAAAGCCCTGTTGCAGTACCGCCCGGACATCGATCACCGCGTCCATATCGGCGCCCGCCGGGGTGTGTTTGCGAAGTGGTGAGGCAGGATCGTCGGACAGGAAGTTGCAGAGTCCGGCCAGCAAATTGTCACCCGGCCCCGGTGCCGCGGCGTCGGCAAAGGCAAAAAGACGCCATCGCGCATCGGCTTTGATGACATGACCAAGCGACATCGGCTTCCCGTCGGCAAGGCGGATGACCGGTGCGGAATGAAAGCGCATGCCAATTTCAAAGCCGGGCGCGCGCGCCTGCCATGTTGCTTCACCTGTCAGGAACGAAGGTTTGTAACGGACCGACACACCGGCGGTGTAGCGCCCATGTTCAATGAAATATTTCTGGAAGGTTGGTGCGTCGCTGTCATCACCATCCTGATCGCGCTGGCTGATGACACGTGCCCATTCCTGATCGAAATCGATCAGCGCCTGTGCCACATCCTGACGCTCGGCGGAATAGCTACGCAGCAGGCCGGGCTCGCAGCGTCCCTGAAGAACCGATACCAGCTTCCAGCCAAGATTGAAGCTGTCCCCCATCGAGACATTCATGCCCTGGCCAGCTTTCGGGCTGTGGGTATGGCAGGCATCGCCGGCAATGAAGACACGCGGATGGCCATCATCCTGCGCGGCGGCGTCAAGATTGTCGAACCTGTCTGTCAGCCGCTGGCCGATTTCATAGACCGACCACCACACGGTGTCCTTCACTTCGAACGTGTAGGGGTGGAAGATATCGCGGGCGGCGTTGATCAGGTCATCCTTGGAAATGTTCCGGTTGCGCACACGTTCGCCCTCGGCAAGGGTTTCCATCTCGACATAGATCCGCGCTAGATAACCGCCTTCACGCGGGATAATCAGCAGAGTGCCGCCACTTCCCGACTGGATCAGGGTTTTTTGCCTGATATCGGGGAAACTTGTGACGGCCAGCACATCCATGACACCCCATGCCTTGTTCGCCGAATCGCCCTTCAGTTGCAGGCCGATGGCATTTCTGACACCGCTCCGTGCCCCGTCACAGCCGACGACGTAGCGGGCCCGCATCGATGTCTGCACCGGTTCGCCGCCATCGCGTGTCTGTTCAATGTCGATCTTGACCGGATGTGTGGGATCATCGTCAATCACAAGGCCGGCCACACGACATCCGTAATCCGGTTCGAGCCGTGTCGGGGCGCGGCGCATGCTGTCGAGATACATGTCATGCACGCGCGCCTGATTGAGAATAACATGGGGCATTTCCGACAGACCATCCTCGACGTCCTGGATACGTCCGGTACGAATGATGTTCTGGGGGTTCTCCGGATCAGGCTTCCAGAAGGTCGTCTCATTGACCCAATAGGCCTCGTTGCATACCCGGTGGGCGAATCCGAAAGCCTGGAACATCTCCATTGACCGGCAGGAAACGCCGTCAGCCTGGCCCTTTTCCATCGGGCCGGATTTCTGTTCGATCAGCACCGTGCTGATATCGGCAAATCTGGCAAGCTGTGCGGCGAGGGTAAGTCCGGCCGGTCCGCTGCCAACGATCAGTACGTCTGTTCTGTCAGGCAGAGGTGATCCGGGGCGTCTTGTTGATTGATCCGGATGGATTTCGGGATTGCCGGCCCGAAACCCGTTTATGTGAAATTGCATGGTAAAGATCCGCCGCACGGGAATGAACAGGGCAAATGATAGGATTGCCGGTCTGTCCGGTCAATCTGGGTTGGGTCGGCGTTACGGTCTATCATGAAGGTCTGTCAGCGCGCTGTCCCGAAGGGTCGCGCTGGCCAACTCGATGGTATAGCAGTGAATTATGATTTTTTTATTATATTAATCAATTGCATAAAGGGATATCATGACATTTGACTTTAGTCTTGCGCCTACGCCAACAAACAATGTGCTGTTGACCCATTGATAGTCGGGATGTCCGGTTTCGAGTCGTGCATGCGTGCGCATGTAATAGGATGACGGATCGACGGTTTCGCCGGCGGCAACCTTTTGCATGACCTCGGCGGGGCCGTGCCGAAACCCGAAATTGCATATTTCGATAACCGCACCATCATCGGTTCTGAAGGCATAGCGCGTGTCCAGTTCGGCAAGCCCACTGTCGAAAACTGTCTGCCAGTCAGCCCCGACATTCAGAATCTCACCATTGAAACCGGGGCCGCTGACCCGTCCACCGATAATGGGAATGATACGACGTTTGCCGCCTCGGCCCTGACCCAACTCGGTGATCGGGCTGAGATTGACTTCGAAATCGGCTACATGGCGAAGATTCGGTGTTGGCAGCATGGGATATCCTGTGTGGTCAATCGGTACCGGTTGAATATACCGGCAAAGGTGGTATAGCGAGGCCGTGTGGCAAAGGGCTATCTGGACATCGGACTTGTCCTGCGGCACCGTGCGCACCGTCACGCCTCGTCAAGAGTTGTATTCCGGCAACCGCCAGTCAACACATATTAGCAATTTCATAGAGACAGGATCTGATTGTGGAAACGTTCAACATTGCAACCATTCCGGCAGATGGCATTGGTCCTGAGGTCATCGAGGCCGGGGTAGCCGTCCTTGATGCGCTGGCAGCCAAGGATGGGGAGTTCGCCTTCAATTTTGTCACCTATGATTGGGGCTCGGACTATTACAAGGCGCATGGCCGGATGATGCCGGAAGACGGGCTGGACCAGCTGAAAGGTCATGATGCCATCTTCTTTGGTGCCGTTGGTGCGCCGGATGTACCCGATCACATCACCCTGTGGGGACTGCGACTGCCAATCTGTCAGGGATTCGACCAGTATGCGAATGTGCGGCCTACGCGGATCCTGCCAGGCATTTCGGCACCTCTTCGCGATCGCGGGCCGGGTGATCTCGACTGGGTCATCGTACGGGAGAATTCGGAAGGTGAATATGCTGGGCATGGTGGTCGGGCCCATCGCGGTCTTCCCGAAGAGGTGGCAACCGAAACCGCCATTTTCACCCGGGTCGGCGTCAGCCGGATCATGCGCTATGCGTTTTCCCTTGCACAATCGCGTCAACGCAAGCTGCTGACCGTTGTCACAAAGTCCAATGCCCAGCGTCACGGCATGGTAATGTGGGATGAAATCGCTGCTGAGGTGGCCGCTGAATTTCCGGATGTGATCTGGGACAAGATGCTGGTTGATGCGATGACAGTGCGAATGACCCTCGACCCGGCCAGCCTTGACACCATTGTCGCCACCAACCTTCATGCCGATATCCTGTCGGACCTTGCCGGCGCTCTTGCCGGTAGTCTGGGAGTGGCGCCAACTGCCAATATCGACCCTGAGCGGCGCTTTCCTTCAATGTTTGAACCCATTCATGGATCCGCCTTCGACATTACCGGCAAGGGTATTGCGAATCCTGTTGCCACCTTCTGGACAGCCTGTCAGATGCTGGAACATCTGGGCCGCGCCGCGCCGGCGCAGCGGCTGATGAAGGCTGTCGAGACTGTCTGTGCGGCCGGCATTATGACACCGGATGTTGGAGGCAGTGCCACGACACGCGAGGTGACCGACGCTGTCATTGAGGCCATCCGTGGCTCAAACCTCTAGATCGGGGTGGGTGATATGGAAATCCGCAAGTCCCAGGATGTGCCGGTAGTCATTGCCGGAGGCGGTATTGGCGGGCTGGCGCTGGCGCTGACGCTGCATCAGATTGGCGTTCGCTGCCTTGTCATTGAACAGGTCCGCGAGATGAAGCCTCTTGGCGTTGGCATCAACCTGCAGCCCAATGCCGTTCGCGAGTTGATGGAGCTTGGCTTTACCGAGGCCGATCTTGACGAATTTGGTGTGCCGGCCCGTGAATGGGCGCTTGTCGGCATGAATGGTCAGGAAATCTATGCTGAAAGCCGGGGCCGTCTTGCCGGGTATAACTGGCCCCAATATGCGGCGCATCGCGGTGCTTTTCACATGGCGTTGTATGAACGGTTCCGCCGGCTTGCTGGTGATGATGCCATCAGACTTGGGTGTCGGGTCACAGGCTACAACACCGCAGATGACGGGATTGTAACGGCCCATCTGGAGACGCCGAACGGTGCCGCACAGATTGGCTGTAAAGTCTTGATTGGCGCTGACGGTATTCATTCGGCCATTCGCGCGCAGATGCATCCGGACCAGCCCCCCATCCACTGGGGCGGGGCTGTGATGTGGCGGGGCACATCGCTTGCCAAGCCGATCCGCACCGGGTCGTCATTTATCGGTCTTGGAACGCATCGCCAGCGCATGGTGATCTATCCAATTTCGCACCCTGATCCGGAAACAGGGCTCGCGCTGATCAACTGGATTGCCGAGGTCACATATGATGATCCATCGGCACGGGAAACAACAGGCTGGTTCAGCCGTGTCGAACTTGATGATTTCATTCATCATTTTGAGGGTTGGACCTATGACTGGATAGATGTGCCGGCATTGATTCGTGGGGCTGATGCGGCATATGAGAATCCGATGATCGATCGTGATCCGGTGGCAACATGGGTTGACGGTCCCGTCGCCCTGATGGGTGATGCTGCGCATCCGATGTATCCGACAGGATCCAACGGGGCCAGTCAGGCGATCATCGATGCGCGGGTGCTTGGTGCCAGGTTCCTGGAACATGGTGTTGGTGCCGCGGCACTTGCCGCGTTTGATGCAGAGCTGTGTCAGCCTGTTTCTGAAATTGTCCTCAGGAACAGGGGGGCAGGGCCCTTTGGCTTGCTGAACATGGTGAATGACCGGTGTGGCGGCGCGTTCGACCATATTGATGATGTCATCCCGGCTGCCGAGAGACAGGATTTCATGGCCAAATACAAGGCTGCGGCCGGCTTTGCGCGTGACAGTCTGAACGCCGCACCGCCAACAATCGCTGCTGGCGCGCGGCTGTCTGGCGATATGGCGGGATGATGGGGCTGGCAGTGCCGGTACTGGAGGGCATCGCCGCCCTGGCATGACCGATCCAGATTTGCCCGTTAAATGGTTGTGGACGGCGTCAATTCTGGTCTACAAGGCGGGCTTTCCCCCTACCGGACAAATATCATGACATCTTCCCAGCCAGGCAGCGATCGCACATTCCAGAAATTCAGCTTTGGCACGCAGGTGCGCAAATCACCCTATTCCGATGCAGCATTGCGGTGGGGCGCGCAGGGGTTTTCGGTCTATAATCACATGTATATCCCGCGCGACTTCGGGGATCCGGTGCAGAATTTCTGGAACCTGGTCAATGACGCCATTCTTTGTGATGTGGCGGTGGAACGTCAGGTCGAAATCACCGGACCGGATGCGGCAAGATTCACCCAGTTCCTGTGCTGCCGCGATCTTTCAACCTGCGAGGTCGGGCAATGTAAATATGTGCTGATCACGGATCAGGATGGCGGCATCATCAATGACCCGATCCTGCTGAAACTTGGCGAGAACCATTTTTGGCTGTCAATTGGTGACAGTGATGTGCTGCTCTGGGCAAAAGGCGTTGCCGCGACAGCCGGCATGGATGTTCAGGTGTGCGAGCCCGACGTGTCACCACTGCAACTTCAGGGGCCCAAATCACGCGATATCCTGCAGGCGGCATTTGGCGACGCGCCGGCCGAACTGAAATATTACCGGTTCATGGAATATGACTGGGATGGCGTGCCGTTGATCATTTCACGCACAGGATGGTCGAGTGAGCTTGGATATGAAATCTTCCTTCGCGACGGCGCGCATGGCGACAGGCTGTGGGACTATCTGATGGAAACAGGCGGCCCGATGGGGCTGCATCCCGGCCATACGTCCAGTATCCGCCGGATTGAAGCAGCGATGCTGTCCTATCATGCTGATATGACCCTGCGGAACAATCCCTTCGAACTTGGCATGGACAGGCTTGTCGATCTTGACATGGAGGCCGATTTTGTCAGCAAGGCCGCGTTGACCAGGCTCAGGGCGGAGGGTGTCAGCCAGTATCAGGTCGGGCTTGAATTCGACGGGCCGCCAATCGCCGGTTCGAATGACGAGTTCTGGCCTGTAAATCTCGATGGCACCAATATCGGCTATGTCACATCGGCGGTCTATTCGCCGCGTCTTGAAAAGAACATTGCGCTCGGCCTTGTGGCGGCCGGGCACGCACAGGTCGGGACAGAGGCTGTCATCGACATGGGCGGTCAATCCCGCGGATGCCGGATTGTTCCCAAGCCGTTCTATGATCCGAAAAAGACGCTGGCGGCAAAGGGCTGATCATTTTCTGCCTTCGACACTGGCAAGATGGTCAGGGCGTCGTTGCAACCGGCAGTTGCAGGACCGACCATACCGACAATATCACCACGCCGATCAGGCATAGCGCCATACCAAGATTGATCAGCCTTTGTGTTCCCGGTTGCAGATTGAGACTGTTGAGCCTGACTCCCGCATAAAGCCATAGCAGGTGCAGCGGCAGCCAGATGACATTCACGATCAGCAGTTTCAGCCCGGTTTCAATGGCAAAACTCTGCGGATAGAAGGCAAAGCCACTGAACAGGGTTGTGTTCACCGCATAGGCTTTCGGATTGATGAATTGCAGTGTCAATCCGGCAAGAAAGCCAGGGGCCGTTGTCTGGATAAAGGTTATTCTGGCACCTGCCAGTGCAATCCGCAGTGCCAGATAGCCAAGATAGCCTGCAGAGGCAAACATCAGCACCGTGCGTACGACAGGTTCTGCCAATATTATCGCGGCAAGCCCGGAAATCACCGCAAAACTGACAAGGTTGGTGCCGGCACACAGGCCGCCAACATAGAACAATCCCTGGCGCCATCCATGTGCCGCGCCAACACCGGCTGTCGACAGAACGCCCGGACCAGGTGTGATGATCAGCAGAAAGACCGCGGCGGCGAAGGTGAGCATGTGGCTTGGACCTGTTGGTGGGGCGGGGGTTACAGGCCTGCCAGAATATCGAGCAGATGTCGTTTGACAGCTGCCAGTCTTGCCCTCAATGACTCGTTTTCTGCTTCCAGTCGCAACAGCGCGGCTGCCTGGTCATTATCGTCGCTGCCGTCATTCCGGTGACCGGCCACCCCGGTCGCAAGGTCAGCCTTACAGCTGTTGTAGATCTGTATGTCTGTGGCGGTGCTGCCACCAAGGATGCATTTATGCGCCGACGCAGGTGCGGCAAGCATGGAGAGAGCCAGGATCAGGAATATCAGGCGCATAATACAGCTCCGCAGGGTGTCATTACCGGCTTTGCATCATCCGGTGGGCGGGCACTCACGACCCGGACGTGGATAATGACGCACAGACCGTTCCGGGAAAACAGTAAAGTTGAGATGGAGTCCGTCCAGCGCCGCAACGACCGGGCACTGGACAGGTGTTTGGAAAACAAAAGTGGCGCGGGGGAAGGGACGCTACAGTTTCGAGCGTTCTCGTTTCAGGGCCAGCCAGAGGCAATAGCACATCACAAGAATCACTATGGTAAAGGGAATGCCGGTTGACACCGCTGCCCCCTGCAGCGCGTTCAGGCCGCCGCCAAGAAGCAGGGCAATGGCGACCAGCCCTTCAAGGGTGCACCAGAAAACACGCTGAACGACCGGCGCGTCCATCTTACCGCCGGCAGTAATGGTGTCGATGACAAGCGACCCGGAATCAGACGACGTCACGAAGAAGATCACAATCAGCACCAGCGCGATCGGCGCGACAACACCGTATAACGGTAGTTCTTTCAACAATCCAAACAGTGCGCCTTCGGGCTTGTAGGCATCAATGACCGTCGCCTTGACCCCTTCCGCGCCACCGGCATTCAGCATGTCGATGGCGGCACCACCGAATGTTGACATCCACAGCGCGCAGACAAGTGTCGGTGCAATCAGCGCACACAGCACAAACTCGCGCACAGTCCTGCCCTTGGAAATACGCGCAATGAACATGCCGACAAAGGGCGACCATGCAATCCACCAGGCCCAGTAGAATGTTGTCCAGCCATGGAAATAGCTGGTGTCCTCGCGTCCGAACGGGTTGGAGAGGGCTGGCAGCAACGCGACGTAATCCACCATTACGGTGACATATCTGCCAATCGCGGCAACAAAGCCGGTGGCCAGAATGACAAAGATGAACAGGCATACAGCCATGATCATATTGATCTCGGACAGGCGTTTGACCCCGGCATCCATGCCAAGCATCACCGATCCAAGCGCAATCGCCGTAATACCGATGATCAGCAGTACAGTCACAGTCGGGCTTGGCGCGATGCCGAAGATCTCGTTGAGGCCGGCAGCAACCTGGCCGGCACCAAGGCCGAGTGATGTGGTCAGGCCAAACAGGGTGGCAAAGACAGCGGCTGTATCAATGGCGTGTCCCCAGGCGCCCCAGACGCGTTCGCCAAGCAGTGGCACAAAGGCGGACCGCAGCGTCAACGGATAGCCAAGGTTATAGCTGAAGATTCCCAGTGACAGGCCAACGGCGGCATAGACAGCCCATCCTTCCAGTCCCCAGTGATGTATTGTGCCCACCACGCCGATATATTCATTCTCGGTAATGTCGATGTCAAGGGGGCGTGCCGCGCCGCCTTCCGAGAAATTGTAATAAACAGGTTCCAGAACACCGAAGAACAGCAGACCGATGCCAATGCCGGCGGCAAACATAATCGCGATCCAACCGGTGTAGGAATAATCGGGCTTGGCATCCTTGCCGCCGATCCTGACCTTGCCAACAGGGTGAAAGATCAGGACAAGGCAGAACAGGGTTATGGCGTCGACAGACAGGACAAGGAACCAGTCAAAGGTACTGGTCAGCCACGGGCGCAGCCAGCCGAAAAAGGCCGCTGTCGCATCCTGATTGGCAAGCGCAATCAGCACAAAAGCGGCAATGACCACGCTGGAGATCAGAAAGACCGGATTGTGAATATCGAGGCCGAGGGGCCGAATATTGCTGTCGCCAAGCGTATGCTTGGTTTTGCCCCATGCCCGCGGGTCCGGATCCTGCCTCGGCTCCGGCTTGCTGTTTCCCGTGCTGTCTGTCTGTTTGTTCATCTGTTTGTCCGCCATCTCGTCCGTCCCCCGAACCCCACATCCGGTGGGATTTCTGTTCATTTTGTTCAGATTTTCGGATGACAGCGTAACACGCACGAACCGCCCGCCATTTCACAGCTGCGAGAGTAAATTTAAGTCAGGGTTAAGGCCTGGCCGAATGGGGTGCGCGTTCCCTGCCGTTCTGATTCCTGTCCACCGTGTGGTATTCCTGCCCCCGTTACATTGAAAATCCGGCCAAACCACCGTCCCTTTGCCAGCTCCCCTCTGGATGTTGTGGCGTGACTGTATTACCTATGGGGTAGACTGCGGACGTGGGGAGATGTTTATGCTGGTTGTTATTTCACCCGCCAAAAAGCTGGATATGAACCCGGATGACCGATCTCCGGTCACGGCACCTGCCTTTGCCGCTGATGCCGAAACGCTGGCAGGTGTGGCCCGTGACCTTACCCATGATGATTTGCGGTCATTGATGTCGATCAGCCCGGCGCTTGCGGCGCTCAATGCGGAGAGGTTTGCTGCTTTTGGAACACAGCCGGTGAAGGCTGCGGCGCTGGCCTTCGCAGGTGACACCTATCAGGGCCTGGAGGCACCTACGCTGGATGACGATGAAATGGCGTGGGCACAGAATCATTTGCGGATTCTTTCCGGTCTTTACGGCGTGTTGCGGCCGATGGATGCCATCGAGCCCTACCGGCTCGAAATGGGCAGCAGGCTGAAGACCGAGAAGGGGGCATCGCTCTATGAATATTGGGGAGGGCGGCTTGCCGAGGCGCTGAACGCCCAGGCAGCAGCTGTCGGATCACAGGCGCTGGTAAATTGCGCAAGCCAGGAATATTTCGCGGCGGTTGACCGTGATGTTCTGGAAATCCCGGTCATTACGCCTGTCTTCAAGGAAATCAAGGATGGTAAATCCAGGATTGTCAGCTTCTTTGCGAAGAAGGCGCGCGGTGCCATGGCTAGGCACATTGTTCAGAACCGGCTGACAGATCCGGCCGACCTGAAGTCGTTTTCGGTCGGGGGCTATCAATATGTCGCAGAGGCGTCTGACAGCGCGACGATGGTATTCGAACGAGACCATCCCGACAGCTGATCAAAGCTGACCCCACCCACAGCCAAGGGCCCGCATGTCACGACGTGCCATGCTTGCCGGCGTCGCAGCCGGTCAGGCCGCGGTGGCACCGGAAGATGGATCTGCCAAAGGCTGCTCTCTGGTTCGTGGGAGCCGTTCGCCCCGGTCTTCCTGTTGTGTTTCCGGACATCGCGTTGTACTTGCTAATCAGAACGTGAATGACGCTCTGACAATATGGTGGAAAGCAATGGAACGCGTTGAAACGGCATTGATCCAGCATGAATGCATGCAGCTGATCCTTCGTTATTCGTACCTCAATGATCTTGGCGACTGGCATGGCCTTGCCGCGACATTCACCGAAGACGCCACCTTCACCCGTCCGTCGGCGCCTGATGATATCATCCACGGCCGCAGTGACATTCTGCAGAGCTTTCTTGCCCGAAAGTCAGGCAAGACGGTCCATATTGTGACCAACATCATGGTCACAGCCCTGTCGTTGATTGAGGCGACGTCGCGTTGTACGATTCAATTGTTTCCGGCAACACCCAACGCGGAGGATGAGATCGCGTCCCATAGCCGCGAGACGCCTTTGATTGGCGGGTCTTCTGACCGGTTCCGCCTTGAAAGCGGCCAGTGGCTGTTTTCAGAACGGCGTGGATATCTGACAATCAAATGACCTGTTAAGTCCCTTTTTGTGAGAAGACATCATGACAATTGAAACCACCCATGTTGGCAGCCTTCCCCGCGGGGATGATCTTTCGGCCCTCCTGTTGGCGAAGGACAAGGGTGAAGCCTATGACAGCGCCCAGTTCGAGACCACGGTTCAGGTCGCCATCAATGAAGCGGTGCGTCTGCAGCGTCAGGCAGGTGTCACCATCGTCTCTGACGGCGAGTTGGGCAAGGTCGGATATTCAACCTATATGCAGGAACGGCTAAGCGGCTTTGGTGGTCACATTGAACGCAGGCCGGCAAAGGATCTGGCAGCGCATCCCGATCTTGCCAGAAAACTCAGCGCTGTTATGGGAAGTCAGGAATTCACACGCGCATCATGTATTGACGAGGTCACACTTGTTAATCTTCAGCCGGCGCTTGATGATATTCGCCGGTACAAGGCAGCACTCGAGGAAGAGGGCGCTGGCACCAGGGCTTTCATGAATGCCGCATCGCCCGGATTGATCACGGCCTTTCAAGTCAATCGCTATTATCCAGATCATGAGGCGTATCTGAGCGCACTTGTCGCGGCCATGCGGCCGGAATATGAAGCGATCCTTGATGCCGGTTTTGACATCCAGTTTGATTGTCCCGACCTCGCAATGTCGTCGCATACCGGGTATCAGGATGCATCCGAAACTGAATTCCTGAAGATTGCTGCCGCAAATGTCGAGGCGCTGAATGCGGCCACAGAGGGACTTCCCCGGGATCGGATGCGCATGCATCTGTGCTGGGGCAATTATGAAGGGCCGCACGACCACGATATTCCGTTGGAGAAGGTTATCGATATTGTTCTGGCAGCGCGGCCAAGTACCATTCTGTTCGAAAGCGCCAACCCTTGTCATGAGCATGAATGGACCGTGTGGCGAGACGCCCGGATCCCCGATGACAAAATTCTTGCTCCCGGTGTGATCGACACCTGTTCAAACTATGTCGAACATCCTGAATTGATTGCCCAGCGGCTTGCCCGGTTCATCGACATTGTTGGCGTGGACAGGGTTATTGCCAGTACCGATTGCGGTTTTGGCACCTTTGCCGGCTATGGCAAGATCGATCCGGGTGTGACCTGGAAGAAGCTTGCGAACCTGCGACAGGGCGCGGATCTGGCGGAAAAAAACTGCAGGTGATCCCGGCCGCTGATCTCGGTGGATCGTTTGGCTGGCTGTCACCTTCATTTGCTTCAGGCCGGTGTATTGGAATTGCAATGCACCCGCGACCGATCTTTCATGTCACGCTTGTCAGGATGATGTGAAAACAGGAACGATGCTGACCTGAAGCATGGTTGATATCAACCAGAAATTGAGGCTCCATCAATTACGGAAACAGAAGAATACCGTTTGGTATCAACGAATTATTAGAGCCTTCTCACTTGTTACTGAACAAGCGCAGCGTTCCATTCACGAAGAAAGTTTTCCCGCTTTAACCTATCCAGATAGACCAGTAATCCGGTGTTGAGGCCAATCGGCTTTGCATTTGTGATTTCAACTATCGAACTGTTGAAAATCGACGGCAGGCCTCCCTGTTGTTCAAGGATGACCTGACCTCTGCGACTGAGCAGGAAGTCCAGGAACTCGCCAGCTTGACGGGATTTCGGGCTGCGGCGGGGAATGAAGGCGGTGCGAAGCAGGATGTTGGTGTAGTCCTCGAGATGCACCACCTTGATATTGCCGTGTTTGGCGGCGCGGGCCTGTGCATAGGATCCAACAACATTGTAGGCTGCGGCCATCTCGCCACTCTCGACGCGGGCCAGCATCTCTCCCGAGCAGCAGGACACTCTGGTTCCCATCGACCCCATGACCTCGGACAACCGCCAGAACGTGTCGGACTGCCGGGCATCCTGGGTGGCAAACAGAAATCCAGTGCCGGAAAGGTTGACATCATAGGTCATCAGCCGATCACGGAAGATCGCTGGATTTGACCTGATTATTTCGAGGAAATGGCGACGGCTGGAGGGCGTCGGTAGCGCGGCGAAATCCCGGCGTGACACAACCAGAACAATTGGTTCGACGGCGAACCCGAAAAGCTGGTTGCGCCATATGGCCCAGTCTGGAAGATCCGCCGTTACAGGGCTTTCAAAACTGCCAGCATGGCCATCATTGACCAGTTTCATCTGCAGGTCCATGGCAGAGGAAATGACCAAATCATACTGCGCACCGCCGGTACCGATCTCGGAATAGATGTCGCGGCTTGATGCCAGGACATACTGGATCGCGACATTCGGTCTTGCAGCTACGAATGCCTCGATGACGGGCGCGAACAGCTCGATATCCGTCGAGGACAGGATGGTGAAGTCTTCCTTCGCCTGTTCAGCGCCGAAGCGCCGTTCCAGCTCGATTGTCATGCCTGTCGCCGGTCCCCACCAGCAGATCAGGGCCGCAATAATGACAGTGAAGCGCATAGTTGTCCCCCTTTTTCGAACTCGATCTCCAATGTGCCTCCAAGCGCCATCATTACCTCGCGCACAATGGCCAGCCCTAGACCCGACCCGACAACATCGGTGGCGTTTGCGCCGCGGCTGAACCTTTTCATCATCAACTCTGGATCGATTCCAATCATCGTTGCTGGCCGGTTTCGAACAGAAATCCTGCAGCTGTCTGAAAAGGCATTCAGGCTGATCGAGACCGTTGTCTCGGCAGTGGAATATTTCAGCGCGTTGTCGAGCAGATTGCGCAATGCCGTTTCCAGAAGTGTCTGGTCAAGATACAGTTCCAGTCCCTGTGAAATGTCGCTGTCGACAATGATCTCGATGTCACGCAGCTCGGCCGAAGGTGCAAAGCTGGAAACCATGTCGTTGACACATTGAAGCAGGCCTACCTTGCGCCGCGCGGGCTGTTCCATCCGGTACAGCACCATGGCGTGATCAAGCAGTTGGGTTGCCGAACGATTGGCCTGTTCGACCGATCTGACAATATTGCGAAGATGCGCCCGGTTTTCCGGCGTCCGAGCTTTGCGCAGGGCGAGTTCACCTTCCGACTTCACCGTTGCAAGTGGGGTGCGGATATGGTGCGCTGCCTCCGCGATGAAGATTTCGGTCTGCTTGAGAGCGCCACTAAGCCGCGAAATGAAGTCATTGAGCGCTGTCATCAGGGGTGCCAGTTCCTGCGGCGTGGGATGCTCTACCTGGCGAAGGTCATTTGGCCCGCGTCTGCCAACAGCATCAGCAAGCCGTCGAATGGGATTGAGCATCGAATTCACCGTCAGCGCCGCCAGAAGCCAGGCAAAAAGACAGAAACTCACCACGATGATCAGCAGGTTTTCTGTCAGCCTTGAAAGCAGTTGAGCCTGGAAATTCGATGTCTGGCCGATAAGGACGCGGATACGAATACTTTGCCCTTCCACAAGCACGGGTTTTTCGATTGCCGCCACCCGCAATATCTCTCCCTTATAGTCAATCGACGCAAAGCTAGGTGTTCTTTCATCACCATAGGAATTCGATACCGGAAGATCCTCATAGCCGGTCAGAAATCCCGAATTGGCATCAATCCGGTAAAAGATGCGATCTTCACCGATCGAGCCGAGGATTGTGAAGGTGTCATAGGGAAGGTCAAAAAACAGAGCGCCATCGCTGATCCTGACCTTTTCCAGAATGCTGACCGCCGCGGCCTTCAGCAGGCCGTCCTGTGCCGCGCTCACCGCCTGGCCGGTAAGAGTTCGCATGGAGACGAACAGAACCAGCGAGAACATGGCCACCAGAATGGCGAAGATCACCAGCAACCGGTTGCGAAGCGACAGCTGTACTGTCGAGGGTCGGATCATGTCGAAACGAGCCTGTATCCGATGCCGCGAACGGTCTCGATCCGTGCGTCACTGCCGGCGAGTTTCTTCCTCAAGCGGCCGATATAGACCTCTATGGCGTTCTCGGTCACCGATTCCGAGATCGAGAAAAGCCGGTCGGTAAGCTGCTCCTTTGTGAAATAGATTTCCGGAGAATTGAAGAAGACCTCAAGCAGGCGAAGCTCACGGTTGCGAAGCGAATGCGTCGTGCCGCCATGTTCAAGCGTTGCCAGAAGCGGGTGCAGAACAACCTGTCCAAACGCCAGTTGCAGCTGGCTTTGTCCCTTGTGCCTCCGCAGGACGGCACGGCAGCGTGCTTCAAGTTCCGCGAATTCAAACGGTTTCACGATATAGTCGTCAGCACCAATATCAAGAAGGTCAATGCGGTCTGATACTTCCGAGCGGGCGGTCATCACAATGACCGGTGAATCATCATTGCGGGAACGCATTTCATTGAGAAACCTCCGGCCATCACCGTCCGGAAGCATGATATCGAGAAGGATCATGTCATAATGTGAGACATCCATGAACTCCCTGGCTTCACCAAGAGTGCAGGCATGATCATTGGTGTGCCCATCCAGGCTGAAGAAATTCTTCAGTGGCTGGGCAAAGTCGCGTGCATCTTCAATTATAAGTACCTTCATAACGGAGCTGTCTCGTGTCAGGATGGTGTCAGGTTAATGAGGAATGCTGACAGCGTAAAGAACAAGCAAAATCCTTAACGGGTCTTGATCATTTACTGTTCATGGGAGGAATTGACATGAAACATATCCTGAAACTGTCACTTGCCGCCGTCTTCAGCGTCGGCCTGAGTGCGCAGTCAT
Organism: Alphaproteobacteria bacterium LSUCC0719; assembly: GCA_040839025.1. NCBI lineage: Bacteria > Pseudomonadati > Pseudomonadota > Alphaproteobacteria > Alphaproteobacteria bacterium LSUCC0719. The sequence continues at coordinate 629,520 of JBFPJN010000001.1, read as the reverse complement.
TTGCTGCCGAGTGTATTGCACCGGCAAACCCCGGGGGTGGATGGGACTTTACCTGCCGGACAATCACCAAGATCATGTCTGACATCGGTGCCTATGACGGCTCGATTCAGGTTACCAACATGGCTGGTGGCGGCGGTGGACTCGCCTTCACCCATGTCGTTAACGAGCGTAACAGTGACGCCGACCTGATTGTCGCCGCCTCGACCGCAACGGCGACACGGCTCGCGCAAAACGCCTATTCCGGCATGACTGCCGATCAGGTGCGCTTCCTTGGTGCCATCGGTGCCGATCCCGGCGTCATCGTGGTGGCAAAAGATTCGCCCTACCAGAACCTGAACGATCTTCTTGACGCGGTGATCGCAGATCCGTCGAAGCATGCCTTCGCTGGTGGATCCGCTGCCGGTGGCTTTGACCATCTGAAGGTTCTGATGGCGCTGAAGCGCAAGGGCTTCACCGACATCAAGAAGGTAAAATATATCGGTGTTGATGGAGATGCCGACGCCATTACCCAGACTGTTGGTGGTTTCACCAGCGCGATGACCGGTGACATCTCGGGTGTTGTTGGTTTCATCAAGTCCGGTGACGTGCGGGTTCTGGCCTCTTTCACCGAAGAGCGGATCCCCGGTTTTGAGAACATCCCGACAGCACGAGAACAGGGCGTTGATGTGATCGCGGTGAACTGGCGCGGTCTTTACACCCCGAAAGGTGCGTCCGAAGCGTCCTACAAGCAGTGGACCGAAGCCCTTCGCAAGGTTGGTGCCTCTTCCGAGTGGAAGGAGGCCATGGTCGCCAATGGTCTGGCCCCGTTCAACATGGTTGGCGGTGACTTCCAGTCCTATGTCGACGGCGTGATCGGTGAGGTCCGCTCCATGTCGGTCGAACTTGGCGTTATGAAGTAATGTCAGACCGGATCACCGGGCTGATTGTGGCTGTTCTGGCGCTCGCCTTCGCAGCGGGCGCCAGTCAGCTTGAAGAGCCTTTCTTCGCCGACCCTTTGGGTCCGAAGGCATTTCCTTTGTTGATTTCCGCCGTCGCGTTTCTGGCTGGGGCCTCGATGGTGATGCGTCCTGACGCCGAGCCAGCCTGGCCGGGTTTGGCGACGCTCATGCGTCTGGCCGTCGCGATGGTCATTCTGGTGGCCTATGCCTACGCGCTGAAGCCGCTCGGCTTTCTGGTGCCGACCGCCATCGCCTCGGCGGCGCTGTCCTACCAGATCAGGCCGCGTGCTGTGCAGAGCGTTATCATCGGTCTGGCACTGGCTGGCGGATTGTTCGTGATTTTCAAATATGTGCTGGGGCTTGGTTTGTTCGCCCTGCCACGCTGGCTGATGGGGTAGGCGCATGGAACTGTTCGCCAATCTTGCCCTAGGTTTTTCCGTTGCGCTGACGCCAGAAACGCTGGCGCTGGCGGTGGTTGGGTGCATTCTCGGCACGATGATTGGCGCATTGCCGGGGCTTGGTCCCTCGAACGGTGTTGCCATCCTGATCCCGCTTGCCTTCAGCTTCGGGCTCGACGCCACACATTCTCTGGTGCTGATGACGGCTGTCTATTACGGCGCCATGTATGGTGGGCGGATCTCGTCAATTCTGCTCAACATCCCGGGGGATGAACCGGCGATGATGACGACACTCGACGGTTATCCGATGGCCAAGGCCGGGCGGGCTGGCGATGCGCTGGTGCTGTCGGGTGTGGCGTCATTTGTCGGCGCGTTTCTGGCCACCATCGGGTTGATGCTGCTGGCACCGGTGCTGGCGCGGGTGGCCTTCATGTTCGGGCCAGCTGAATATTTTGCACTCTATCTTCTGGCCTTCTGCACGCTTGGGGGTCTTGGTTCGAACAATCAGGCAAAGGCCGCGATCTCGGTCTGCCTTGGACTTGGTATCGCAATGATCGGGGTCGACAAGTCAACCGGACTGACACGCTTCACCGGCGGCAGCCTGCATCTGTTCGACGGGGTCGACTTCCTTGTCGCCATCGTCGGCCTGTTTGCGGTGGCCGAGGTGTTCGTCTTCATCGAGAGCCATGGCCGTGATTCGGCCATTGGTGTGAAGCTCGAGAAGATCCGCATCCCGGTAAAGGACATAATGAACAGTGGCTGGACCATGCTGCGCGGCACCGCCATTGGCTTTGTCGCTGGTTTGTTGCCTGGTGCCGGTGCCTCGCTTGGCAGTTTCCTTGCCTATATGCTGGAAAAATCGACCGCCCGCGACAAAAGCACCTTCGGCACCGGTGAGCCAAAGGGTGTCGCCGCGCCGGAGGCCGGCAATAACGCTGCGGCTGGTGGCGCGCTGGTGCCGATGCTCACGCTTGGCGTGCCAGGGTCGGGAACGACCGCGGTATTGCTGGCGCTGTTGATGACGCTGAATATCACGCCCGGGCCGCTGCTGTTCACAGAACGCCCCGAGGTTGTGTGGGGCCTGATTGCCTCGCTGCTGATCGCCAATGTCGTGCTGCTGATCCTGAATGTGCCGCTTGTGCGCGTATTCAGCCGGATCCTGCAAGTGCCCGCGGCGGTGCTGCTGCCCGGTGTCACGATGATTTCCTTTGTTGGCATCTATTCACTCTCGGGAAGCTATTTCGATCTGCTTCTGATGATCGGCTTTGGTGTTCTTGGCTATGCGCTTCGCAAGATGTCAATCCCGGCCGTACCGGTCATTCTTGGCATTCTTCTTGGCGGTCATATGGAAGTCAGCCTACGCCGCGCCATGGTACTGTCCGACGGGGACTGGACCTATCTGTTCGCCTCGCCGATATCGATCGGGCTGTGGATCGCCGCGGTCGCCGGTTTCATTCTGCCGCTGTTCCTTCGGCCCTATCTGCGTACGCCGGTTCAGGTGACGCCGGATGATGATTCCGGCCGGGACCGGGGATGATGCCAACACGGGTGCTGGTTCCTTCCGGTGTCCTTGGCCTTGGCTTTGACCCGGCCGCTTTGGCGCGCGGCGTTGCGGCCGGCCCCGATATTATTGCCATTGACGGGGGGTCAACCGACAGTGGACCCTTCTATCTTGGCACCGGCACGTCAAAATACAGCCGTTCCGTTTGCCGCGATGAATGGCGATATCTACTCGAGGCGCGTGCCGCCGCCGGCGTGCCTCTGGTGATAGGCAGTTGCGGCACATGCGGGAGCGCCAGCGCCGTTGACTGGATGTATGAGATCACCTGTGAGCTTGTCGCGGAGCTTGGCCAGAGCCTGCGTGTGGCACGTCTCTACAGCGATGTGCCGATCGATGAGTTTCGGCGCGCGCGTGATGCGGGCCGCCTCTCGCCACTTGATCCAGCGCCGGTGATTGATGATGCCGCTCTGGCGGGCATGACGAACATTGTTGCGCTGGCAGGGGCCGAGCAGATACAGGCAGCCATCGGTACCGGTGCCGATGTGGTGCTGGCCGGACGGACCACCGACACCGCGACGATTGCCGCACTGCCGTTGGCGCGCGGAATGCATGCTGGTGCCGCCTGGCATGGCGCGAAAATCGCTGAATGCGGGGCTTTCTGCACCACCCGTCCCGCAAGCGGTGTGATCATGGTGAGTTTCGATGAAACGGGATTTACCGTCACGCCAATGGGCGACGGTGCGCGATGTACGCCACAATCAGTGGCGGCGCATATGCTGTATGAGAACAGCGATCCCTGGATCCTGCATGAACCCGGCGGACATCTTGATGTCACAGCTGCCAGCTATACCGAGGCTACACAGGATGGCGTCAGGGTCGAGGGTGCCGTCTGGGTAGAGGCCCGCGATTACGGTGTAAAGCTGGAGGGTGCGCGCCTTGCCGGGTACCAGACAATGATGCTGGCGGTGATTCGTGATCCCCGCTATGTCGAGGCGGTGGCGGACTGGGCGGAACGGCTGCTTGCGCATTGCCGGGAATTGATTGCTGCCTCCCTTGGCCTGCTGGATGATACCTATAATATCGAGCTGCGCCTGATCGGAGTTGATTCGGCACTTGGCGGTCTGGAACGAGATCACGGTTCGCCTGTCGAGGTCGGTGTGATGCTTCTGATCACCGCCGCTAGCCAGGCGGTGGCAAGTGAGATTGCCGCGTTGATCAACCCGCATCTTCTGCATTATCCGCTGACCGATGACGAACCGATGCCAACATTTGCCTTTCCCGTTTCGCCTGTGCATTCCGACCGTGGCGCGGTATATGAATTCGCACTCAATCATGTTCTTAGCCTGAGTGATCCGATGGATGGGTTCCGGTTGCGCGTTGACGAGGTTGGTCATGGCTGAACTGCGCGAGATCGTGCATCGCATCAGGTCAAAGAATGCCGGTCCGTTCTGGATCACCATCGATATCTTCTGTGACAGCCCGGACGTGCTGGCGCGCGTGGCAGCAGCTTTGCCGGTGGAACGGGTGGCAGGTCATCTGCGGCTTGACGCCTCACATCTCAAACGCTTCGAAATGCCGACGCTGAATGTCCTGAAATTCAGCTTCCCACGTCCGCATCCGCAGGGCAGTCTTCGTGATCGTGACATGCATGGAGCACAGGTGGCACTTCTGCTGGAATCGCTCGAAGTATGACAAATACCAGCGCCGCTGCGCAGCATTTACAAGCAAGCCGGCTGGTTATAGGAGGCGACAATGAAACGATTTATTGCCTTGGTTCATCAAGAGGGCGACAGCGCTTTTGGCATCGAATTCCCGGATGTGCCGAGGTGTTTTTCTGCTGCTGATGATGCTGATGATATTATCGCAATGGCAAGCGAGGCGCTTTCCCTGCATCTGGAGGGCCAGGACATCCCAATGGCTCGTTCCCTTGACGAACTGCGCATTGAATGTGCGGACGACTTGGCAAATGGTGCCTATCTTGTGGCTATACCGTTGGTGAATCTTTCTGGCCGCTCGGTAAAGGCCAACATCACAATGTCGGCTGGGCTGCTTGACGCTGTTGATCAAACTGCCAAAGAGCGGGGCCTGACACGCTCTGCCTTTCTGTCCGAGCTTGCGCGAAGAGAGATTAACGCCTAAGCCGCATCAGAATGGCATGTCAGGAATTTCTTGAAAAAGGGCAGGTGGCGGAGAGGGTGGATTCCAAATTACTTCGCAAGTCTCTGTATGGAAACAGGTTTTGAAAGCCTGACGGCACCAGCCCCACATCTTTCCCCACATTCGAACGGGTGTTACTGGGACTGCTTGCGAGATCTGGATTGAATCGGGTAGATGGGGTGGGCGTGTATATTGGTGGTGCTTACGCCTCAAACCTGTGGTGGTGATAGATTGGTAGCGCCACTGACTAGCGGTTTGGTCAGGGCGTGCAACGAGGCCCAAGCGCTACACAAGTTACCAATCTGATTCACTTAATTGATTGTAGGTACTGAGGCGCCTTTAGTGAAGTTCAGGCTTCGCGCACAGGCTTGTAGACGGTATTGCGGGACACACCCAACCGCCGGGCAACAAGGCTTACTTTCCCGCCCGTTCCCTTCCAGCTCCGCTTGATCATCACGCAGCTTTCCTCGCGAGCCGGCGAGCCGTTGAATTGCGGGCAGGGTACCATGCCGTCACGGGCAAAGGATTGCACCACGTTCTGGATGTCCTGCCGAGCCCACCAACACTCTTCGTAACAGCCTAATCATGATGGCCGCGGCATGCGGTCATCGCAGTGATGCCATCAAGCTGAGCGATGCATCGATCCGGCGGGTCATCTCTGAATTGTTCAGGAAATACCCGGCGCATCAACGGCATCCTCCATATCCAAAACGAGGCCGACGAGAGCGGAGCTTACAAGGCTCAGAAGCTCAGTCTCGGAGTGGGTGGTCATTGTCATTGTCATTGTCATTGTCCGTTTCCTGCCTGTGTTATGCCTGGCCTCATGCCTGATAATTTTTGCTTTCAGGTATTCCAGAAAAGACCATTAATATCAGTTATATGTTCAAGGTTTTGAATGTGGTTTGCGATCTGGGTGCAAAGGGTTTCGGGCCAGAGCCTGCGGGCAAGGCTCTGATATTTTTCGAAGAGCTGATCTTGGTCGTATGGGTCCTGCCAGTCGCCACGGTTGGTCTCGACCGATGCCTGAAACCGGTTGCCGTCCTTCAAGAAGATAGTGACTAAAGCCGGACGCAGGTCAGGCAGTTTTGCCGTCATGGAGTGATCCTCCCGAACGGTGACACGTTTTGCCAACGCAAGGGTATGCGGGTCTGTGAGCGCGTTCCCAGAAAAACTTTCGACCCCGGTGCTGCCTGTCACTACTGTCGTGGCCACGGCAAAAGGAACTGAAAATTTTGCCGCAAGCATATTGCGCGGTGACTGATCGTCAAGTTCGGCTGCGAGGCTGTAGCTGTCGACCTCGATGCGATCAATGGCCGCATGGTCGGTAAGCTGTCTATGTTGCGCCATGAGTCCAACCAGGGCGTCCAGAGCGGCATGGTTGTAGCGGCAGCAGGCGTGCAATTTAAAATAGTTCCGCGTGATCTCGAACCGCTCACTTAGTTTTTCGCATGCCGCATCATGATCGAATTCCGTGCCGACGACAGCCCCGAAGACAGAACTGATTCCGTCACTTTCGCCTGACATGCCAGCTTGCCACAGCAGGTGAGCCAGATGTGCCATCTGGTTGCTGACCCCGGTATAGGCGTTTCTCACGGTGCCACCTTCAAGCATGGTCTTGCGGCTGGTCGCCAGTGTCAGGCTGCTTGAGATGTTCAGCAATTCGGTAATCTGTTCTTCCGTCAGCCGGTACAGGGCGGCGATTGCAGCGGCGGCGCCGAGCGTTCCCCATGTACCGTGCGGATGCATACTCATCCGCAGTTTGGTGCCGATACCGGCCCGTGCTGCCACGTCATAACCGATGATCAAGGCCCGGAGGAACTCAGTTCCGGAAACCTCTGTGGTCTGCGCAGCCGCCAGCAGCGCGGGGAAGACATGCATGCCGGGATGACCTCTTGCGAACTGGCTTCCCTCATCCATTTCCAGAACGGTGCCCGCCATTCCGTTCAGAAACGCGGCGGTCTGCGGATCGGTCGTCCTGCCTGTTCCCAGAATGGCGGCCCGCCCATCAGGTTGTCTTACGTTCACTAGCGCTTGCATTTCCGGCTCGGCCATGCCGCCGACAATCGCACCGACGCAGTCCACTACGGTAAGCTTAGCCCGAGCCACGGCCTCTTCGGGGATATTTTCCATCTCCGTTTTGCAAATGAAACGCGCTACGTTGGGCAGAAAGAGGGAGCTCATTGGATATCTCATGGCGTCAATGTTGCTGGTGCGACAATTTTCATCAAAAATTGCTTGCTGGTGAAGGCATTTATTCTGTTTGATGAAAAATGGAACAAAGGGTCGCCAATCAAGGACGGCCTGACTAGGAGGAAATGCATGTCAAAATTTATTCCGCATCTTGGCGGCTCTCGCCGTCGCTTCATCCGTAATGCCGGTGCAACCGTCGCGCTAGCCTCCACCGGACTGTCGATGCCACATATCGCGCAGGCCGCAGGTACGGTGAAGATCGGTCTGATCCACCCGGCGACTGGCTGGGCCGCTTATCCGGCAGCTCAGTTGCGCTATGGCGCGCAAATGGCGATTGCCGATATCAACGCTGCAGGGGGCATCAAGTCTATGGGTGGTGCACAGATCGAGGCACTTCTTGGTGACTCGCAGACAAAGCCGGAAATCGGCGCTGCTGAAGTTGAGAAGATGAACGAAGCTGGCGTCCACGCCCTTCAGGGTTGCTACCAGTCGGCTGTTGGCCTTGCTGCGTCAGCGGCCGCAGCCAAATACAACATTCCGTTCTCGGTCGATGTTGGTGTGTCGGACAAGCTTGTCGACAGGGGGCTCTCCAATGTGTTCCGAATGGCAGACGGCTATGGCCGCATCGCCCGCGATGCCTCGGCCTACCTTGGTGAGATCAACGCCGCCGCCGGCTCCCCGGCGAAAACCGTGGTCATTGTCCATGAGGAGTCCGAATTCGGCACTGGCACGGCAAAGCTGCTGACCCCTGCGCTGGCCGAGCGTGGCCTGACGGTTGTGGATACCATCAAGCACGCGAACCCGACACGCAACTTTGACAACATCGCGCTGCGTATCAAGTCTGCCAAGCCGGACATTATAATGCCGATTAACTACCCCGGCGAATATGTGCTTCTCGCGAAGACACTTCGCCAGCAGCGTGTTGATTTCATGACCAGCTACTCGGTTCTTGGTGGTGGATTTAACTTCAAGTTCATCGATGATATGCCTGAAATCGCTGAAAATATGATCGATGTGAACCACTGGTATGACCCGCGGTCGGCATCTGGTCAGGCAATGCGCAAGCGCACCGAGGCCGATGGTAAGTACTTCACCTTTGAAGTCTACTGCGCCTATATGTCGATCATGCTCCTCGCCGACGGTTTTGAACGTGCAGGCTCGACCGACAAGGACGCTGTCAACGCGGCGCTGGCATCCTCGACCCTCGAGGTTGATTTCATGCCTTACGACAAGACCGAAATGGTCAATGGCCAGAATATGGGTTCGCGCGCTGTGGCCATTCAGGCCCAGAACGGCGACTGCCAGGTCGTTGCGCCGTCCGCCTATGCCTCTGCAAAGGCCGTCTTCCCGCGCGCCTAATCGCCGGGTGCAAGTAGCCGGGCAACCAGCCAGCCATCTGTTTGGTTGCCCGGGTTTTCTCTTCTGAACTGAGCTGACCATGTTTTCTGCTTCATTGTCGATGTTGCCGGCCGCGATCACCAACGGCCTGATGTATGGTGCGATCTATGCGCTTGTCGCGCTTGGTCTGACACTGATCTATGGCGTTCTGCACATCATTAATTTTGCCCATGGCGCCATGCTTATGCTGGCGCTCTATGCGGCCTTTTTCCTGTTTCATCTGTTCGGCATTGATCCCTATCTGGCGATCCTCATTGTCACGCCGGCGGCGTTTGTCTTCGGCTATGTGATTTACCGCTGGGGTGTTGGCAAGCTTTCCGGTGGACGGGATCAGAATATCCTGCTGATTACACTCGGGTTGTCCATTATCATCGAGAATGGGGCGCTGTTCTTCTTCACTGGCGACCAGCAGACCGTCAGCCTGTCCTACAGTTACGAGGCTGTGGATCTCGGCTTCGTCTTCCTGTCCTATCCGAAGATAATCTCTTTCTTCGCGTCGCTGCTGATCTGCCTGTTGTTGTGGGCGTTGATGACAAAGACCGATCTTGGACGTGCCATCCGCGCCGTCGCCAAGCAGCGGGAAGGCGCGCGCCTTGTCGGCATTGATGTCGAGAATATCTTTGCCATCACATTTGGCATCGGCATCGCCTGCCTAGGCGCGGCGGGATGCATGTTGCTGCCGATCTTCTATGTTGATCCCTATACCGGGAACATTTTCGTCGTGATCGCCTTCACCATCGTTGTTCTTGGTGGGATGGGCAGTATCGTTGGTGCGCTTCTTGGCGGCTTTATCATTGGCATCACGGAATCGGTTGGCGGTCTGCTTCTTGGTGAGAGCCTTGGCCAGATCGGCATCTCGCTGATCTTCATCCTGATCCTGATCCTCAAGCCGACAGGCCTTTTCGGGAGTAAGGTTTGATGGCAACGCGCAACTCCACTCTGGTCCTATGTGCCATAGGTTTCGCATTGCTTGCCTTTGCGCCGCTTGGCATTTCCAGCAAGTTCTATCTCGATATCCTGACGCTGATCTTCTTCACCGCCTATATCGGCCAGTCATGGAACATACTTGGCGGCTATGCCGGGCAATTCTCCTTTGGTGGCGTGATGTTCTTCGGCACTGGCGCCTATGCGTCATCAATCCTTGTGAATTCCTTTGGTGTGCCGGCGATCATCGGTGTTGTGGTTGCGATCCTTGCCGGCGCGGTGCTTGCGCTCGGTGTCGGCTATCTCAGTTTCCGTTCGGGCCTTCGGGGGTCCTATTTCGCGCTGATCACACTCGCCTTTGCCGAATTACTGCGGGTGGTCGCCAACTCGCTCGAGATTACCGGCGGTGGTGTCGGGCTGTTTCTGACCTATGCGCCAGGGCTGCAAAACCTGCAGTTCAAGACGCCTGTTGGTTTCTACTATTTCGCGCTGATCCTCTTGGCGATCTCCATCGCCATCGTGATCTGGCTGGAAAACTCCCGCTTTGGCGCGCAGCTGGTTGCCATTCGCGAGAATGAGGATGCGGCAGAAGCGCTTGGCATCAACACGCTTCGCCGAAAATGCCAGGCGATCATGATCATGGGCGCCATGGGTGGTGCAGCTGGAACATTCTATTCGCAGAAATACCTGTATCTCGACCCGCCGATCGCCTACAGCGTACACCTGTCTGTTGAAATGCTGCTGGTAACCATTGTTGGCGGCATGGGAACAGTATTTGGCCCGCTGATAGGGTCGCTGGTTCTGCATACCGTCAACGAAGTTACCCGTAATTTCATCGACACGCCGGGGCTGAGCCTGATCGTCTACGGTATCATCCTAATCATGATCATCAGCTATCTTCCTAACGGTCTGATAGGGCTGTTCAAAGGACGTGGCTCGAAGAAGGCGGGTGCCGCGCAGGGAGACGGCGATGCTTGATGTACGCGGGGCGATAAAGCGGTTCGGCGGTCTCGTCGCGGTGTCCGAGGTCGATCTTCATGTTGATCAGGGAGAAATTGTTTCATTGATCGGCCCGAATGGTGCCGGCAAGACAACGCTTTTCGCAATGATTGCCGGGTTCTTGAAATCGGACGGCGGCGAGGTGAAGCTGAACGGCACATCAATCCTCAGGATGAAGCCGCACATGATCTGCCAGATGGGCATGGTCCGTACATTTCAGATCACCCAGCCATTTGCAGGCCTGACAACACGTCAGAACATCATGGTTGGCGCCTATTCGAGGACGTCTAGCCAACCCGATGCCGAACGAAAGGCAGAAGAGGTTGCCGAGATCGTGGGGATGACGGCACTTCTCGACCGGAATGCCGATAACCTGACAGTGGCTGGCCGCAAGCGGCTGGAACTAGCGAGGGCGCTTGCCACCGGGCCGAGCCTCCTGCTTTTGGACGAGGTAATGGCAGGCTTGAACCCGACCGAAATCGACGAAATCGTTGCTGTTATTAAGGGCATTCGCGATACGGGCGTAACCATTTTCCTGATCGAGCATGTGATGAAGGCGGTGATGAACCTGTCCGACCGGACCTATGTGCTGAACGACGGCAAGCTGATCGCTGCCGGAACGCCGGCGTCCGTGGCCGCGGATCCGCAGGTTATCGAGGCTTATCTTGGCCATGGCGCCGCGGAAGCGATGGCGGGGGGAGCAGCCTGATGATCAGCATTCGCAACCTCCATACAGGGTATGGCAGTGTCAGTGTCTTACGCGACGTTTCGATGGAAATCGGCGAGGGCGAGATCGTCGCCGTTCTTGGAAGCAACGGTGTCGGCAAGACGACGCTGAACAACACGCTTTCTGGGCTGATCCGGCCGAGCGCAGGTGAGGTGACTTTTGAGGGATCGGTGATTTCCGGTCTGCCGCCGGCAGAAATCGTGGAGCGTGGCCTTATCCATGTGCCAGAGGGCCGCAAGCTGTTCCCGAACCTATCCGTTCGGGACAATCTGGAACTTGGCAGCTACAAGCGCGGCCGTTCCAACCGGTCGCAAAATCTGGACAAGGTTCTGGAAGTGTTTCCGAAGCTGCGCGAGCGGATCGAACAGCTTGCCGGCACATTGTCTGGCGGCGAGCAGCAGATGGTTGCCATTGGCCGCGGCTTGATGAGCGAGCCGAAAGTGCTTCTCCTCGACGAGCCGTCACTTGGCCTGTCGCCGCTCCTAGTGGAGCAGATGTTCGCACTGATCAAGCAGATTAACAACACCGGACTGTCTCTGATCCTTGTGGAACAGAATGTGATCCAGTCGCTTGCCATCGCCGACCGTGCCTATGTGATCGAGGAGGGCCGCGTTACCCTTTCCGGGTCGGCGATCGAATTGCGGGAGAACAGCGACCTGAAAAAATCCTATCTCGGGCTGTAATCCACAAGTTATCTGGCGGTGAAGCCGCCATCGGCGACAACCACCTGGCCGGTGATGAAGCCCGCCTGTTCCGATAACAGGAAGACAACAAGAGTCGCGATCTCGTCCGCCGTGCCGAACCGGCCCATTGGTATGGCTGAGCGCAACGCTTCGAACCGGTCCGGATCGGCTCTGGTAGCTGCCGTCATGTCGGTCGCGATGGGGCCTGGCGCGACTGCGTTGACCCTGACATTCTGGTCTGCAAGTTCCAGCGCTAGTGATTTGGCAAGCCCGTTGACCCCGGCCTTTGACGCCGCATAGGCGGCGGCGCGCTGATGGCCGACGAGGCCGATCTGGCTGGAAATGAACACCATCGCGCCATGCTCTTCAGCCGTCAGGAACGGCGTGGCAGCGCGTGCAAGGTTGAAGCCTGCCGTCAGGTTTACATCGATAATGCGTGCCCAGTCGGCGCTGTTGGTATCAGCTGAGGTCAGCAGCTTGATGATGCCGGCGCAGGCCACGACGCCATCAAGGCCACCAATCCGGTCGGCTGCGTTTGCAACCGCGTCGTTTAGCGCCGTTTCATCGGTCACATCTGCCCGGAAACAGAGGTCTTGCGGCGTAATATCTTTAAGATTGGCAAGCTGGTCTTCGGTATGGATGGTGCCGCTGACGCGCGCACCTTCGGCAACAGCAAGTCGCGCAGTCGCCAGTCCGATGCCGGACCCCAAGCCGGTGATAAATAGGCGTCTATTGACAAGGGATGGCATTGGTGACCTCCTGAAAACCAAAGTGATACTGCAGCGTGACACAGGATCGGTCGGAGATGAAAGATGTTCTGGTGATTGTTCCCTTTCCGATGTCGGAAGAGAACCTGGCACAACGCCGTTCGCAGCTGGATGCAGTCGAACTCAGCGACCAGTTGCGGTTCACCTTCAAATCGACGAAGGCGGCGCCGCGTAATTATGTCAGCGAGGCTGATATGGTGCTTGCCGATCTTGGCATTCTAGAGGTCGGCCAGTCGGCACAGGAGGAGGGCTTCGATGCCGTCTGCATCGACACGATGAGTGATTCCGGCGTCGCCGCCCTTCGCTCGGTGCTGGATATTCCGGTGATTGGTCCCGGCCGTGCCTCGATGTTGACGGCGATGCTGCTGGGAAGCCGTTTCTCGGTCGTCACCATGTGGAAGCACTGGTTCCACCTCTATGAGAAGACAATTGGCGACCTTGGCATCAGGGACCATGTCGCCTCGATCCGCTCGATCAATGTCGCGCCGGACAATCAGACCCTTCTTGCCGGCAAGGAGGAGGATATTTTCCCCCTACTGTTGGCCGAGGCCGAGGCAGCCATCAATGAGGACGGCGCTGATGTTATTCTTCTCGGATCAACGACGATGCATCAGGCGCATCAGTTCCTGAGCGAGAGCCTTGATGTGCCGGTGATCAACCCCGGACCGCTGACCTATAAGCTTGTTGAGGCGATCCTTGGGCTTGACCTGTCACACAGCCGTGCCGCCTATCCTGTCTCTCCGGTACCGCGAACCGAGATGATTGCCGCAATGATGGCTGCAGCCGGCAGGTTCGACCAGTAGATCGGACGTGCGCCCGGCCCCAGTCACTTCTGATTACCCCTTTCGGTCGAGTGTGTTCTCGCCAGCCATATAGACACGGACTTCGGTGAACATACCGTCTTTAGCCGTGAAGAAATTGCAGTTGGATTTATAGACAAGGCTGCCGTCGGGGAGGGTGTTGGTCACCCGGAAGCGCACGGCTATGTCCGCACCGTTACCGGCATCAACAAAATAGAACTGGTCATGTCTGACAGCAGAGTGATGCGACCACAGCCTGTCGAACATGCCGCGGATCTCTTTATGTCCATGCAGTTCGACGCCATGCGTCTCGACATAGAACACGCAATCAGTGGCGAGCGTCGCGAAGATGAGGCTGGGATCCTGTTCGTCGACACCGCGAAAATAGGTCAGGACCAGCTGTTGAAGGCTATTCATACCGGTTTCATCTCTGCCATGTCGTTCCAGACCATCTGCGAGAAAATGGTCTCACCCTCCAACTCGAACCGGTCGAGGAAACGGATGCCGCTGAATCCGGTGCCGTCCAGCCAGCTGCCGGAAAGGGTGCCGAAGCAGAAGACCGTCGAACGGGTGCCGTGAAAGGCGGTATCGAATCCTTCATAGCTCTTGCTGACGGACTGATAGCGCTGGTGGGCCCACGCCACCAGTTCTTCAAGCTCTGCAAAGCGTGCATTACCGGGAAAAGTCATGGTGAAATCATCTGACAGGTGGGACTTCGCGGCATCAAGATCGCGCGCCTCCATCGCCGCAAGAAAGCCGCGGACAATATCTTCGGCCGGCGTCGGGGCAGATGCCGGCACCCGGCTTGTGCGGCCGCGCATATAGTTGTCGGGATCCACTTCCTTGATGGTTACGGTGACGAAATCCGACGCTGCACCGAGCGAGGAACAGGCCGCGTCGGTCACGCGTTCGGCAAGCCTTTTTCTGACCTGTCTGTCATATCCCTTGATCAGGGTGCATTCGATCAGCGGCATCTTGTCCCTCATTGCTGGGTGTTTTTTGAAATACAAGGCTTAGGATAGTCTAATGTAGAGATCGCAAGTCCGTCAAAAGTGATGGCCTGCCATCATTTTATGCTAAGGTTTTTATAATGGAAACTCTCGCCCGAAAACTGATTGCCCGCGCCGCCGGGCAGCCCGTCGTCTCGGCTGGTGATGTCGTGATTTGCAAGGTCGATCTTGCAATGATCCACGACAGCGGTGGGCCGCGCCGTGTTAAGCCCATGCTTGAACGACTTGGCCGTCACGTCTGGGACAAGGACCGTGTTGTGGTGGTCACTGATCACTATGTTCCAGCCGATACTGAAGAGACCCGCGCCATTCAGGCACTGACCCGCAAATGGGTCCATGATGAGGATATTGCCAATTTCTATGATCAGCAGGGCATCTGCCATGTCGTGCTGCCGGAACGTGGACATCTGTCCCCCGGTATGTTCTGTGTTGGAGGTGACAGCCATTCGCCGACCGGCGGTGCCTTCGGTGCCTACATGTTCGGCATCGGGGCGACCGAGATGGCAGGGGTTCTGGCAACTGGTGAAATCTGGCTTCGTGTTCCCGAAACCATATTGATCCAGTGGGACAATAGTCTTGGGTCCTGTGTCACAGCCAAGGACATGATGCTTGCCGTGTGCGGCAAGATCGGTATGGGCGGTGGTCGGTATCAGGCTATCCAGTATGCCGGCACGGCGATCAGTGATTTGTCGATGCAGGAACGCATGACCATGTCCAATATGGCGGCGGAGCTTGGCGCACAGGCAGGGCTTGTTGCGCCTGACCAGATAACTGCGGATTATGTGCTAGCTGCCGGAGGCTCGCTAGCTGATGACTGGGTGGACTACACCATCGAAGCCGCAGACAAGGCAGAAGACCATCTTACATTCGATGCGGCAGAACTTGCGCCGCAGATCGCTGCCCCGCATTCACCGGCAAATGCCGCTGATGCCGCAGAGTTCGAGAATACATCATTCGATGTTGCCTATATCGGGGCCTGTACCGGCGCGAAATATGTCGATCTGGCAGCTGCCGCTAGCGTGTTGAAGGGGCGGCGCGTCGCCAGCGGTATTACCCTGAAGGTTGCGCCGGCCAGCAAGCAGGATCAGGACCGTGCCGCTGACGAGGGCATCATGTCGATCCTCGAGGATGCAGGTGCACAGTTCCTTGCGAACAGTTGCGGTATCTGCGCCGGCTATGGCGATGACAGGCTTGCCAAAGACGAGGTCTGCCTGTCATCGACTGCGCGCAATTTCAAGGGCAGGATGGGCGCGCCCGGCTCGCAGGTCTATCTGGCGTCGCCCTACACGGTTGCCGCTTCGGCGGTTACCGGAACTATGCGCGATCCGCGTGAGATCATGGAGGGCTGACAGATGGCGCGTCTCTGGCGGTTCGACGAAATCATCGATACCGACGTACTTGCCCCTGGCAAATACATGAAATCTCCACTTGCCGAGCTGGCGCTACATTGTCTTGAGGCAGTCAGGCCCGAATTTTCCGGCAATGTGCGCCCTGGCGATGTGATTCTTGGTGCGCCGAACATGGGGGTCGGCTCGTCACGCGAACAGGCTGCCGAGGTGTTGAAACACCTTGGAATTGCATCTGTGATTGCCCCCAGCTTTGCCGGTATTTTTTATCGCAACGCAATCAATCTGGGCCTGCCGGTTTTCACCATAAATGGCGAAGCGTATGCACATCCCGGACTGACTGACGGAGCTGAGATCAGCTTCGATTTCGATGGCTCCTCTATAATACTCCTGGCGTTTGGCGAGGTTCTTTCGCTTGATCCGTTGCCTGATTTCCTGCGTGACATGATTCTGGATGGCGGTCTGATTCCTCATCTGGAAAAGCGCTTCCAGAAGACAGCAGCGATGGAGGGGGCCTGATGACTATACGGGAACTGATGGGGAAGGACGGCATCATACTTGCCCCTGGGATTTATGACGCGCTGTCAGGCCTGATCGCGACACAGACGGGGGCAAAGACCGTGTATCTCTCGGGCGCCAGCCTTGCCTATACCCGTTTCGGACGCTCCGACATCGGCCTTGTCAGCGTGTCCGAGGTGCAAGACACACTTGCGGCCATTACCGACCGTATCGAGACGCCGGTGATCGTCGATGCCGATAACGGGTTTGGCAATGCACTCAATGTTCAGCGGACCGTTCGGAGTTTTGAACGTGCCGGCGCTGGTGCCATCCAAATTGAGGACCAGTCCTTTCCGAAACGATGTGGTCATCTCGACGGCAAGAAGCTCGTATCCTGCAATGAGATGGTGGGCAAGGTCAAAGCAGCGCTCGATGCGCGCCAGAATGACGATACACTGATTATTGCGCGCACCGATGCCCGCGCTGTAGAAGGTCTGGAGGCGGCTATAGACAGGTCCGAAGCCTATCGAGAGGCTGGTGCCGATATTCTGTTCATCGAGGCGCCGCAGTCTATCGATGAGATGCAGGTTCTTTGCGACCGGTTCGCCGGGAGTGTGCCGCTTCTTGCTAATATGGTCGAGGGCGGCAAGACACCGATCAAAACTGCAGACGATCTTGCCACACTTGGCTACAGCGTTGCGATTTTTCCAGGTGGTGCGGTGCGGGCGATTTCACGGCATCTGCAGGCCTATTACGATGGTTTGCTCTCCGACGGGAGCAATGCCGGCTTTGCCGACCGGATGCATGATTTTCAGGGTCTGAACGAGATCATTGAAACCAGCGCTCTTATGGCACTTGGCAAAAAATATGAAGATATTGACTCAACGGACTGATTTTTTATGACTTCTATCAAAATGGACCCAGTGACGCTTGCCATTCTCAAAGGCCGTCTTGAACAGATTGCTGACGAGATGGACGCTACTCTCTTCCGATCTGCTTTCAATCCGATCATTGCCGAGGCGCATGATGCCAGTCACGGCATCTATGACGCGCAGACAGGTGAAACTCTTGTTCAAGGCAAATCAGGACTTCCTATTTTTGTCGGGGTGATGGCCTTTGCCGTGAAGGCGGTAATTGACCGAGTGCGTCGTGACGGCGGCGTTGCCGATGGCGATGTGTTCATTTTCAATGATCCCTATGACGGTGGCACCCACCTTTCGGATTTCCGGCTTGTGAAGCCGATCTTCAGGAACGGAGAGATCTTCTGCTATCTTGCCTCTGTTGGTCACTGGCATGATGTCGGGGGAAATGTACCTGGAAACTATAACCCGCAAGCCACTGAATCCTTTCAGGAAGGCGTGTTGATCCCGCCGGTGAAGTTGTTTGAGGCAGGGGTGCTGAGAAGAGATATCGTGGCGATCCTGTCCGCCAATTCACGTCTTCCAAATTCGCTCTATGGCGATATGAACGCCCAGATCAACGCCCTCGACATTGGCCACCAGCGCCTTGACGACCTGCTGGACGAATATGGCGAGACTGATGTGTCCGCGGCACTGGCACTTCTAAGGCAGCGCGCCGACCGCATGATGCGCGACCACCTTGCCGCGCTGCCGGACGGCACCATTTCTGTCGAGGACTATCTGGACAATGACGGTGTAACCGATGAAGTGCTGACCCTTGCCGTCGACATGACGATATCGGGTGACCGATTGACCATCGATTTCACCCGGTCGAGTCCCGCCTGCGCCGGCCCGGTAAATATTTCACGCTCAACGACTATCGCCGCCACCTATGTGGCGCTAAAACATATCTTTACTGATGTGCCAGCAAATGCAGGCGTGTTGCAGCCCGTGGAATTCATTATCCCGGAGGACAGTTTTCTTAGCGTCACCGCACCAAAGCCGGTGGGCGGCTATACGGAAACCATCCTTCGGCTAATTGATGTGATGTTTCAGGCCTTCCAGCATATATCGCCGGAACGTGTCAATGGCTGTGCCTATGGGACAATTAACGCGTTGTCACTTGCCGGACATCGTGGAGATGGCAGCCGCTGGGTGATGTTCTCGTTCTTTGGTGGCGGCCATGGCGGCCATCCCGAAGGGGACGGTTTGAACCACGGCAACGCGCCGATCAGCACGGCGACCATTCCACCGCTCGAGATTCTCGAGGCTGCCTATCCGGTTGCTTTCACGCAATGGGCGCTTCGTCCGGATTCTGGTGGTGAGGGACAGCATCGTGGCGGGCTGGGCGCGGTTTATGAAATTGAATTGCTGGAAGAATCTGCAACGGCATTTCTGTTTGGCGAACGTGGCAAAAACCCGCCTCCCGGTGTTGTTGGAGGTCGCGCCGGCGCGCCCAACAGGTTCTATTTCGACAGCGATGGCCCGGATGCCATCGACGGGCAGGAGTCTCCGCCACTCGTTTCGAAGATGACGGGCATCAAGTTGCAACGTGGCCAGCGTGTAAGGCTAGAGACCCCGGGGGGCGGTGGCTACGGCGATGCGGCAACGCGCACCAGTGAGAAGCAAGCGCATGATTTAGCTCAGGGTTATGTCACAGCTGGCGGCAAGGGAGCGGGATCATGAGCAAATCCATCGTGATAGGTGTCGATGTTGGCGGAACCTTTACCGATATCCTCGCACTTGACGAAAACACCGGCGAGGTGCGTGTCGCAAAGGTGCCCTCGACCCGTGGCGACCAGTCAGCAGGCTTCCTGAGTGGCATCAAAGCTGCCACCGACGATCTAGGTGCTGTCTCGACGATCATCCATGGCACGACTGTGGCGACGAATGCCCTGCTGGAGCGTAAGGGTGCTAAGGCGGGCATCATTACCACGGCAGGATTCCGTGATGTGCTTGAAATGCGGCGTCGCGACCGGCCGACTACATGGGGATTGTGGGGCCAGTTTACTCCGGTGATCGAACGGCAGAGCCGTCTCGAGGTCAACGAGCGCACACTTGCCAGCGGCGAGGTCACAACACCGGTGGCTCCGGACGAAATCCGAGCTGCAGCGGCAAGCCTGCTTGAACAGGGCTGTGAAGCGGTATGCCTGTTCTTCATCAATGGCTATGCGAATGGAGAAAACGAGGCACGCGCTGCCGAGATTTTGCGTGATGTATGGCCGAACGAGCATGTCAGCGTGGCGACTGAGATCCTGCCTGAAATCCGTGAGTTTGAGCGCTGCTCGACGGCGAGCCTGAATGCCTATCTGCAGCCGGTTGTCGCAAACTATCTGGCGCGCCTTGAAGAGCGGCTTGACGGCGAGGGGGCTCCAGCGGAAATCCTGATCGTACAATCCAATGGTGGTGTCATGTCGGTCGATACTGCCAAGGCGCTTCCGGTGCGCACGGCGCTGTCCGGGCCGGCAGCCGGCGTCGTGGCCGCTCGCCAGATCGCCAGTGCGGCAGGTTTTGAAAATGTCATCACCGGCGACATGGGCGGCACATCCTTCGATGTATCGCTGGTCGCCGACGGGCAGAACACCCTGACATCTCAGGCCAGCATCGATTTCGGCATGGTTGTCCGTACACCGATGATCGAGATGACGACCATCGGAGCAGGCGGCGGGTCGATTGCCCATATTGACGAGACAGGCCTTCTGGATATCGGGCCGCAGAGCGCGGGGTCGGATCCGGGACCTGTCTGTTATGGCCTTGGCAATGACCGACCGACCGTCACGGACGCCAATCTGGTTTTAGGTCGCATCGATGCCCGCAACCCGATAGGCGACAAGCTGACAAGGTTGGACAGTGAGGCCGCCGCCGCCGCCATCGACACGCATATTGCCGGCCCGCTCGGGATTTCGGTTGAAGAGGCCGCCGAGGCGATCATTCGCGTTGCCAACGCGAAAATGGCTGGCGCCATTCGCCTGATCTCGATCGAGCGGGGGCATGACCCGAAACGCTTTGCGGCGATGCCGTTCGGCGGGGGTGGTGCGCTTCATGCCGGGGCTCTGGTTCGAGAGATTGGTCTGGCAGCGGCGATTGTGCCGCGCTTCCCGGGCGTCAATTCGGCGCTTGGCTGTGTGATGTCGGACCTGCGTCATGACGAGGTCCGAACACTCAACAGGATGCTGGATACTCTTGATTGCAAGGCGCTAACAGAGATGGTTGGCGAGATTACTGCCTCCTCTGAAGAGGTCATAAGGCGTTCAAACGCGTCAATCGACGGCCTTGAAGCGGTGATTGAGCTCGACATGCTCTATCTTGGTCAGACGCATGCCGTGGCTGTTCCATTGTCTGTGTCGGAAAGAGGGCTGACGATCGATGTTATCCGCGCCGCTTTCGATGCGAGCTACAAGCGCGCTTATGGACGTCTGCTCGAAAACATCCCGGTGCGTGTGTTGAACCTTCGGCTTTCTGTGATCGGCAAACGTCCTGGAGTTGACATCGCCAGCCTGGCGCGTGGCGAGCGTGCTGCGTCGGCGGATGACTGCCATCTGGCCGACCAACAAATTTTCGCTGGCGGTCAGTGGCATGACGGGACCATCGTTGACCGGTTGCGTCTTCCTGCTGGTGCCGTGGTGAATGGGCCCTGTCTTCTGGTCCAGCCCGATGCCACCATTTATGTCGATCCGGGTCTTGCGGCCCGTGTGGACGATCTTGGCAATATCATCATTGAAGAACAGGGGTAGATATGTCCGACAACGCCTTCGACGCCGCTTCAACGGCGGTTCTGATCGTTGATCTGCAGAATGACTTCCTGCATCCGAAAGGTGCTTATGGCCGGTCCGGCACCAGCAGTCCCGAAATTGCTGCACTGCCGTCCCGGATCAAGCCGCTCCTGGATACCGTGCGG
This sequence comes from Alphaproteobacteria bacterium LSUCC0719, assembly GCA_040839025.1. Classification (NCBI taxonomy): domain Bacteria; kingdom Pseudomonadati; phylum Pseudomonadota; class Alphaproteobacteria; species Alphaproteobacteria bacterium LSUCC0719. Next base: position 608,387 of record JBFPJN010000001.1, on the reverse strand, counting down.
CAAACCGGTGGATGGGTTGTTTCGACCCAGTTCAGCCTGATCCCCGGACGTGATGCCGCCCCTTTCATCTCGCCACATCTGAAGACACTCAGGCCATTCCTGACAACTGGTGATTTCGTTCCCGGCGGCTGGGGCCATTCTCTTGTTGATGAACTTCAGCCGGCAGACCTGATTGTTGAAAAAGTCGCTTATTCAGCATTTTACCAGACGAGGATGGAGTTCGTGCTCAGCCGCGCCGGCATCAAGACATTGATGGTGTGCGGTATCGTCACCAATGGCGGTGTGGCCTCGACCGTTCGCGACGCGCATGTGCGGGATTTCAATACCATCACGCTTCATGACGGGTGTGCCGCCTTTTCTCCAGAGACACATGATACGGCGATCAACGCGCTGGCCACGGTCGGGAAGACAATGAGCATCGCCGAGGCACAGGCGTTGTTCAGCGGGAGCTGAAAGGCTTATGGCAGGCATAATTGTTAGTGACAGCATCGCAGCCGAAATTGAGGTCGACTGCCTGATCATCGGTGGCGGCGCTGCCGGTCTGACAGCGGCGCTTGCCGCCAGCGAGGCAGGGGAATCAGTACTGGTTGCCGAGCGTGATACCCAACTTTCCGGCTCGACAGCGTTGTCATCCGGATTGGTGCCTGCAGCGGGCACTAAGGCACAGGCAGCGCAGTCCATATCTGACAGCCAGGACGTCTTCGTCGGCGATATCATGGCAAAGAACAAGAACAGCGCCGATCCGAACTATGTGCGCACCATCGTGGCGCAGATTCCCAAGACCATCGACTGGCTGGCCGACAGCCACCAAATCCCGTTCCATGTGCTTGATGATTTTCTTTACCCAAGCCACAGCCACCACCGCATGCATGCCGTGCCAGAGGTCACCGGGCAGGGGTTGATCACAAGGCTTGAACAGGCAGTGGCGGCAACTGATACCATGATTGTGACGGGCGCGTGCGTAACGGACCTGTTCCTGTCGGAAGGCGGGCAGGTGATCGGCGCGCGTTGCGAGCGGCCGGATGGCGCGATTGAGGTGATCGCCGCAAAGCGGACGATTCTTGCCTGCAACGGCTATGGTGGCAATCCGGATCTCGTCGCGCGGCATATTCCGGAAATGAAGGATGCGCTCTATTTCGGGCATCCGGGAAACCAGGGCGAGGCCATTCTGTGGGGCGAGCAGATCGGTGCTGTCCCGACGCATCTGTCTGGATATCAGGGGCATGGTTCTGTCGCGCACCCGCACGGTATTCTCGTCACCTGGGCTCTGATGATGGAGGGCGGAATTCAGGTCAATCTTGAGGGCCGCCGTTTCTCGAACGAGCATCAGGGATATTCCGAACAGGCGGTGGCGGTACTGGCGCAGCCGGAACAGACGGCCTTCAACATTTTTGATGGCCGCCTGCAGCAGCTTGGCCGGAAATTTGAGGATTTCTGCAACGCTGAAAAGAGCGGCGCCGTCATTTTGGCAGACAGCCCAGCCGAGTTGGCAACGCGCATCGGGATAGACAGCGACGCGCTTGAGGCAACGCTGGTTGAAGCAGGCCTGCTTGCCGAGAGTGGCGAACCAGACCGATTTGGACGGCAGTTCTCTGCGGATACCTTGTTGCAGGCGCCCTATTGTGCGGTGCGGGTCACCGGAGCGCTGTTCCATACGCAGGGAGGCTTGTTGGTGGATGATAATGCTCGTGTGAAGCGGGTAGACGGTTCGGTGTTCAGCAACCTGTTCGCCTGTGGCGGGGCCGCCTGCGGCGTGTCAGGGCCGGATGTTTCCGGATATCTGTCGGGCAATGGTCTCTTGACAGCACTTGCGCTTGGCCATCTAGCAGGTGGGTTTCCGAAAATGAACAGTTGACCGGAATTGATGTCACTACGCTGTCAAAACATTTTCGGGAACGCAGCAAAAACGACAGGTGATATTGAAAAGGCTGGTTTCTGCGTTCTATCGCAAGCCAGTCAAACCTTCGCTAGCTATTTAACAATAACCTGACAAAAGCTGACCTTTACTGGTGACAGAGCTTCGAGTTTCGCGGCTCGTGGACCTTGGAACTTTGTTCGGTCATGTTTTTTGAGCCGTCTTTATTCGATGTAATCACGGATTAGATATGATGGCATCGGGTGGTGCTGGATCAGGTCAGATCGAAGTGGATGGCGTTATGTCCCGGCCATCTGATCCCATGTTATGCAATACAGAAAACGTATGTGTGTCGGCTCCTATAGCTTTTTCTGTACGAAAAAGTTTTTTGAAAAAATTTTTGGGAAATGGTGTAGCAAGTGTAGCGAGTGTAGCGAGTGTTGTTTTCATTAAGAAATTCCCGCTACACTTGGCTACACTTGCTACACTTTGTGGCGAGCAAAACCGCTCGCGCGACCCTTTGCTTTGCGAAAAACAAAAATCCCACAGAAAACCTATAGGGGGCTTACCCCTATAAGCTGTCGATCAGCTTGCGGATATCATCCTCGCGCCAGACGGTCGTGTTCTCGCCGAGCTTGATGGGCTTTGGGTATTTGCCTTTGCTGACGCCATCCCACCAGGATGACTTGCTGATGGGGATGATCGGCTCCACAGGAGGGTCTGCTTTTGGATCGCCAAGGATCTGCTTCAGACGAAGAAGGCGCGGGATCTGTGGCTCCATCATCTTGCATCTCCTGTCTCATGTAGCTGGATGACCTTGCGATCTTTACCGGTGAGAAAGGCATCCCAGTCAGCCATCATCTGGCGGCGCTTGGTGAGCAGGTTGCCGCGACGGTAGGCGGCCTCGACCTTGCTGCCGATTGAATGCGCCAGCGCCATCTCTGACACCTCATTCGGATAGGCTGTGGTCTCGGCTGCCCAGTCCTTGAAGGCAGAGCGCATGCCATGGACGGTGGCGTCCACACCAAGGCGCTTCTGCAAAGCAAGCCTCAGCGTATTGTTCGACATCGCTTTGCCATTGAGTGAGGACGGGAAGATCAGGCCGTTATCGAGCTTAAGCTCTGCTGCAGCTTGCAGGATCTCTATCATCCGCTCTGTCAGCGGCACTTCATGGTCCCGACTTGCCTTCATCCGCTCTGCAGGGATCACCCAGAGCTTCTTATCAAGATCGATCTCGCTCCAATGCGCTTCCAGCACCTCTGTGGTCCTGGAAGCCGTCAGGATCAGAAACTCCAGCGCAAGCCTTGTGGCAAGGCTCACAGAGCTTGCCTGAAGCCGTGTAATGATCTCTGGCAGGTCGTCATAGCTTACGGACTTGAAGTGCGCTCCTGAGGCTTTGACCTTCGGGAGAGCTTGTTCTGCCAACTCAACTGGATCATCGCCGGTAAAGTAGCCCTGCGCCCGCGCCCATTTGATAATCATGCGAAGGCGCTGCCGGATCTTCTTGGCTGTATCAGCCTTCTCGATCCAGATCGGTGCCAGCACCTTCAACACATCGGCAGATGTGATCTGTGAGACAGGCATTGATCCGATAATGGGGAATACATGTATCTCCAGCGAGGAGAGCCACTGGCTGGCATGCTTATCATTGCCCCATGACGGCACATTAAGCTCATGCACCTGAACAGCAGCCTCACGGAAGGATATAAGTTGGCCTCGCAGCGCCTGGCGGTCTAGCAACGGATCACCGCCTGATCTGGCGATACGTCGATACTGCCGTGCCAGATCACGCGCTTCTTCAAGGCTAACGAGTTCGACACTGCCAAGGCCCATATCACGCCTGCGGCCTCGCACAACGATGCGAAGAAGCCAGCTTCTGGATCCCGATTCTGAGATGGTGAGGTAGAGGCAGTTGCCGTCAGCATAGCGCCCAGGCGAAGACAGCTTCTTCACCTGCATGGCATTTAGCTTGTGCGCTTTACCTGACAACCAATCCAACCCCACATTTGACCCCACATAATACTGTGGACAGGGCTGGATGCCAATGGGCTGGAAACATCTTTTATTTGCATATTATCCCATGAAAACAGATGTAAAAATGGGATTAACTAGGCTTAAAGATGACCTGATGTGAAGGAGTATGGCGGAGAGGGTGGGATTCGAACCCACGAAGGGCGCAAACCCTTGCCGGTTTTCAAGACCGGTGCATTCAACCGCTCTGCCACCTCTCCGTAAGCAAGCACATATCGGACTAATGGCCGGTCTGTCAACAAGCAGCTTTGTGCCGTCTCTTCGTGACAATGGCAACTGCATGACTTTTGGCAAAACTGTTTTCTCTTTATTGCTGCTTTGTTGTGTTGCCGCTTTATCTAGAGACCTGTTATTCATCGATTTCCAAATCTCTATGGCGCTGACGTCCATGGATCTGGATTCGCCATTTTTTCAGGAGTGAAGGGTGAAATCTGCATCTGTTTCCGTGGCGCTTTTTCATGTGACACGTTTTTCCGGCCTCTGTCTGATCGCATTGTCTTCGCTGGTGCTGACAAGCGTGGCGCAGGCCCAGAATTATGGCAATCGCACCGCCACCGTCGCCGTCGCGGAGGCGGGTGAGGACACTCTGTCCATCTTTACGGACGTCCAGGGGCGTGTCGCGGCAGGGCAGGTGACTGCCATCACCGCATCGGCAAACGCCGTTACAACACTTCAATCCCTCAGGATTGGCGACATGGTCAAGGCCGGCCAACTTGTCGCCACTCAGGATGACACCGATCTTCGCAACAGACTGGACCTTCTGACGGCACAGCGTATCGAGGGGGAGCTTCGATTGACAGAGGTTGAGCAGACTATTGCGGCCGACCGAAAGGTTCTGGAGCTGCAACGCTCGCAGCTGGTGCTGCTTGAGGGGAAGGCGGCGCGGGCGCAAACACTCGTGTCGCGTAACGCGCTGGCTCTGGATGCGGCGGAAACGGCGCAGAATGCGGTGATCACCGCAAAGCAGCAGATCGCGCAACGCGAAGCTGGCCTGACTGGCCGCGAATATCAACGCCAGCTGGCCGAGGCCGCGCTGGCGCGACTTGACGTGGAGATGGCCCAGGTCAGGTCTGACATAGGCGCGTCTAAAATCACCGCACCAACCGACGGACAGATCGTCTATCTTCACCCGGCACGGCGCGGATATCTTCGCGAGGGTGATGTGCTGATCCGGACGCGCGCGCCGGATGATTATGAAGTTGAGGCAGAAATTCCATTGGAATATCTGAGCTTTATAGAGCGAAGCAAATCCATAAAGGCAGCAGATTTCACAGGCCGCGACATTTCATTGTCAGCCCGCGTGGTTCTTCCCATACAGAATATCCGCACAGGAACGCAGACTGTCAGGTTCGATGTTACCGGCAAGTTGCCGGCATCGCTGCAGGCCGAAAACGCACCTGTTACGCTGAAAGTGCCGACAACGTCACCTTCGCCTGTTGTCACGGTGGCCAAGGACGCTGTGATCCCGATTACGGGTGGTCATGTCGTGTTCGTTGCGGCAGACGGTGTCGCGTTGCAGCGACGGGTGAAACTGGGCAATGCAGCCGGTGACGCCTTCATCGTTCTTGAGGGGCTGAAGCCCGGCGAACTGGTGGTAACGCGTGGCAATGAGGGCCTTGTCGATGGCCGCAAGATCAAGATTGGTGATCCCGAAAAGCGGGCGCAGGGGCCGAAGGGGGAGAAATGGACCCTGAACTGGACAACGCGGCGTGGGCCGGCATCCGGTGATCTGGTGCTTGGGAAACAGAAATCATTCTTCAATGATGAACCTGTCGAAGTCACCCGGGTTGGAGACGATATCAACTTCATTGGCAAGCTCGTGCTTCCCTTCGGTGTTGTTGATCTTGAATTCATTGGCACGATCAAAGGGGCCGAGATGTCGGGCACCGTAACACTCAGGGGCCTGCCCGGCGGACGTGAACCAACGCTGGACTTCACAGGCACCAGGGACGCCGGCTGATGGGCGGGGTCATAAAACTGGCGATTGAACGCCCGGTCGCGGTTCTTGCGCTGATCCTGCTGACCGTCCTGTTTGGTGTCGTGGCGCTTCGCAATATCCCGATCCAGATGAGCCCCGACATTGAAAAGCCAATCCTCGAAGTGCGGGTCGGGTGGCCCGGCGCCTCGCCAGAGGATGTTGACCGTGAAATCGTTGCAAGGCTGGAAGCTGAATTATCCGGGTTGAATGGTGTCGAGGAACTTGTCTCTTCATCGCGGCGAGGGCGGGCAGCTGTCACCCTGACCTACAGTGTAACGCAGGATATGGACAAGGCGCTTGTGCTGCTGCTCAGCAAATTGTCGGCGGTCACGGGCCTTCCTTCCGACGCGCGCACGCCCGAGGTCCGGACATCGAATTCCGATGACAGTCCGATTGCCCGTCTGGCCCTCGTTGGCAAGACAGGCGAGCCTGTCGACCTTGAAGGGTTGGGGAATTTTCTGGAAACCCAGATTGTTGGACCGCTTGGCCGGGTCAACGGCATTTCCGAAGTCACCTTCAATGGTGGTGGAACACGGGAAATGCGGGTCTTTATCGATCCGGAAAAACTGACGCAGTACAGGATTACCCTGACCGAGGTGATCGACGCGCTGAGAACATCGTCATCAATGATGAGTGTCGGCACCGTCACCGAGGGCAAACGGACCTATGCGGTGCGGACCGAGGCTGTCAACTACACCCCGGATGCGGCGGGACGTATCGTGTTGCGGACCGACACATCATCTTCGGGAACCCTGGTGCCGCTGCTGTTGTCGGACATCGCGACAATCAAATTGCAATCGGCGTCACGTTCAAGCTATCGGCGTCTGAATGGCGAAGAGGCGGTGATTATCAATGCCCTGCGTGCGCCGGGAGTGAATGTTGTTGAAACCATGGCGCGGCTCCGCACCGCCATTGACGAGTTGAACAGCTCTGTCCTTGATGCCAAGGGACTGTCATTGCGCGTCGTCTATGACGAGACGAAATATATCGCCTCGGCCATTGATCTGGTGCAACAGAATATCTGGGTTGGCGGCATGCTGGCGCTTGGTGTTCTGCTGCTGTTTCTTCGCAGCGCGCTGCCAACCATCATCGTGTTTGCGGCCATTCCGGTATCAGTGATTGGCACCTTCGTCGCCATCGCCGGCCTTGGCCTGTCGATCAACGTCATTTCGCTTGCCGGACTGGCCTTTGCCGTTGGCATGGTTGTCGACGCTTCTATCGTCTCGCTGGAAAATATCTTCCGCCTTCGCCAGCGTGGTCTGCCGGCCGATACCGCGGCCTATCATGGCGCGCGCCAGGTCTGGGCACCTATTCTGGGATCCGCCCTGACGACAGTGATTGTTTTCATACCGGTGTTGTTGCTGACATTGCCTGTCGGACAGCTGTTCCGGGACATCGGGATTGCCATCTCGGTGGCTGTTCTGATTTCCGTGATCGTTTCTGTTACAGTGATCCCGTCGCTTGCCGCGCGGTTGCTTCGCGGTTCTTCCGAAAAATACGCCAATCTGATCCGCATTCCCGGACTGGACCATCTTGCGGGCGGCTTTGCACGGCTGGTGGTCAGCTATGCACGACTGACAGTGCGACGTTCACTCATCGGACTGCTTGCCGTGGCCGTGCTTGTTGCCGGCGCGGCGGGTTTTGCCGCCAAATTCATGCCCCAGCTTGATTACCTTCCGGATGGAAACGCGAATTTCGTCTTTGGGCGGATTTTCACCCCGCCCGGCTATTCCATGGATGAAACCTTGCGGATCGCCGAAAAGATGGAAGGCGCGGCACGCCCCCTGTGGGAGAACGAGCCTGCCGCCGACGGCCCTCCGGCGATCGAACGGTTCTTCTTTGTGGCTTTTTCGGGCGGTGCCTTTGCCGGTGCCTCGGCACGCGACGCGACGCGGGTCAGCGAACTGCAGATGGTACTTATGCGGCCGATTTTCTCGGAACCTGGAACAGGTGCCTTTGTCCGCCAGTCATCGCTGTTTGGCCGGTCGGTCGGGGGATCACGTTCGATCCGCATAGATGTGGCCGGCCCGAGCCGCGATGCGGTGCTGCCAATTGCCTTTCGGGTCAATGAAAAGCTTGCCGAATTGTTCCCGCGCACCGAGGGAAGCCAGGTACGGGCACTGCCAAATCTGGACAATGGCGCGCCACAGATCAGGATCACCCCGGACCTTGCCGCGCTGGCGCGGGCCGGCGTGTCGGTTCGCGACGTGACATCCGCTGTCGATGTTTTCAATGACGGTGCGAATGTCATCCAGATTCCGATCGCCGGCGAATTGATCGACATGGTTGTGTCGGGACGTGATGCCAGCAAACTGACCGCCGCCCAGCTTGGTGACATTCCTATCATCACACGGGGTGGGGCGGTCTTGCGGCTTGGTCAGCTGGCGCTGATCGAAATCATCAGCGCGCCCGAGCAGATCCGCCGTATCGGTGGCAGCCAGGCCATTTCGCTGCAGCTTCGTCCAACAGACAAACTGTCTCTTGAGGAAGCGGTGGCTATCATTGAAAGCCAGGTCATCGATGAAATCCGGCCAGTGGCAGGTGAATCGGGCGTCACCATTTCGCTGAGCGGGGCGGCCAGTGCGCTCAACGCCACCTGGCAGGCGATGCAGGTGAATGTGGCCATCGCGCTGGCGGTGATCTTCCTGTTGCTGGTCGTGCTGCTCCGCAATTTCGTGCTGCCGTTGATCATTCTGCTTGCGGTACCGGTTGCCGGTGCCGGTGGCATCGCCGGGCTGGCGCTTCTCAATATCTATATCCGTCAACCTCTGGACATGCTGACAATGCTCGGTTTTGTCATCCTGACCGGCGTTGTGGTGAACAATGCCATCCTGATGATTGAACAGGCGATGCTTCACATACGCGAAGAGGGGATGGAGATTGCCGATGCCGTCGTCGAGGCGACACGCAACCGGGTCCGCCCGATTTTCATGTCCACGCTGACCTCGCTGTTCGGTCTGGTACCGCTGGTGATCTTCCCTGGCGCGGGGGCGGAACTCTATCGAGGCCTTGGCGTGGTGGTGTTTGGCGGGCTTGGTCTGTCGACCCTTGCAACGCTGATCATTGTCCCGCCTCTGCTGGCGCTGGCGCTGCGCAGTCCGCTGGCGCGCGGGGCTGGTGCCAAATCGACGTTGAACACTGATCTGGTGCAGGGCGGCTGACCACCGCCCGGCAACCAATTTTGATGTTGCGTCAATTTGCATTTTGCAGTCACCATCTCAGAACAGACAGGGTTCTGCGAGGGTTGCAGACATGCCAAAACATCACACAGCCCGACCCGGCGATTACATCGATTTTGACGCCTATCCGCTTGATGGCCGTGATCCGCATGGATATGCGGCGGTAATCCGGTCGGCCCGCGAACAGCTTGCCGCCGACGGGTGCTGCGTGTTGCCGGGCTTTATCCGGACAGAATCATTGCCGTCACTTGTCGCGGAAGCGGACTCGGTTGCCGGTCTCGCGCACCGGTCTTTCAATCGAACCAACGCCTATTTTTCCGAAGATGACCCCGACTTGCCGCTGGCCGATCCGCGCCGCCGTTTCTACGACCGGTCAAATGCGTTTGTGCCTGCTGACAGTTTCGGCACTGACAGCGGTCTTCGCGCGATCTATGAATATGCACCATTTCAGGCATTCATACGCGAGGCGCTGGCCGCCCCCCGTTTCTATCGTTATGCCGACCCGCTCGCCGATGTGATTATCAATGTTGTCGAAGAGGGACAGGGGTTTCCCTGGCATTTCGATACCAACAATTTCACCGTCACCCTGGCCATCCAGAATGGTGAGGCCGGAGGCATGTTCGAATATGCGCCCGGCCTTCGCAGCGCCGAGGATGAATGTTTCGATGCTGTTGCCGAAGTGCTTGATGATCAGTCTGATCGGGTGAAGTCGATCAATCTTGTTCCGGGTGATCTTCAGATCTTCAAAGGTCGCTATTCACTTCACCGCGTTACGCCGGTCACTGGCACAAGACGGCGCTATGTCGGGATTTTTTCCTTCGTGGAAACCGAGGGAATGGTCGGCAGCGTTGAACGAACAAAGCAGCTATATGGCCGGGTTCTGCCAATTCACCTTGAGCGGGCCGGCATGCGGGGTGACAGTCTGAAGGACTGAACCCGGTCAAACATGCCTGAGTGCGGGAAATTGCTGTGGGTAGCGGCATTTCGATTCTTGCCAGAGATAGCGGTTGCGCGCTACTGTTACCACAAGATGATGTGTTCCATTTCCGGAGCACATAGACGGCCGCGTTGCCAGGCGGGGGTATTTTGTTTCACTCATTTTCAAATGCTGGTCTGTTGACTGGATCCGCAGTGCGCCGCTTTTTGCGATGGCCGCTATTGTTGCTTGCAGGTTTGGTGTTCTGGACCTCGAGCCAGTCCCTTGCTGCCACACAGTCGTTTGACGATTGGCTGGTTGAGCTTCGTGCCGAAGCGCGCAGTATTGGCATATCCGAACAAACGCTTGATGCTGCATTGGCAGGGGCCCAGCCGCTGCCGCGGGTGATTGAACTGGATCGCAACCAACCCGAATTCTCGCTGACCTTGGCCGAATATATGGACAGGTTTGTCAGCCCGTGGCGTCGCAAGACGGCTGCCAGAATGCTTGTCGAACATGCTGACATTCTCGACCGGCTGGAAAAGAAATACGGTGTGCAGAAACGCTATATCGTCACCTTCTGGGGCATGGAGACAAGCTTTGGCAAATATCTCGGCAGTTTCAACATTCCGCATTCGCTTGCCACATTGGCGCATGACGGGCGTCGCAGCGCCTATTTCCGCAAGGAATTGCTGAACGCACTGCGGATCATCGAACAGGGTCATATCAAGGCAGAAGACATGAAGGGGTCGTGGGCCGGCGCAATGGGGCAGAGCCAGTTCATGCCGTCCAGCTTCCTGAATTTTGCCGAGGACTGGAATGGCGACGGGCGGCGTGACATCTGGGCCACAACCGAGGATGTGTTCGCCTCGACCGCCAATTATCTCGCCAAGGCAGGATGGCGTGACGACATGACCTGGGGGCGCGAGGTCCGTATCCCGTCCAATCTTGTTATTGGCGGCAAGGGCGCGACAAAGCTGTTCGAGGACAAGACCCGTTACAAGCTTCCTGTCTGGCAGAAGGCCGGCGTTCGCAGCGCCGACGGGTCCGATCTGCCTGCGCGGCCGCTTTCGGCGCGGCTTGTTATGCCCGAGGGTGTCGGCGGGCCGGCCTATCTCGTCTACAGCAACTATGAATCGATTCTTCGCTGGAACCGCTCCAACTACTATGCGCTGGCGATCGGAACTCTTTCCGATACCCTGCGCTAGGGAGATATCGGATGTGGCGGGCAGTTGCTGACTGGATGCGGATTGTCACCGTACTGGGCATCGCCGGTATCGGGCTTGCCGGATGCACAACGGCCGAGCTTGCCATCGACATGGTCAAGAAATCCCAGAAAGAGAAAAGGGTGGTCAAGCAGACCGAGGAACTGGCTGCCGGCACCGTTGTCGCGCAGCCGAGATACAAGGTCGGTGAGCCGTATAATGTCGGCGGAGTCTGGTATTATCCCGCCCGCGACCTTGCCTATGACGAGACGGGGATCGGGTCCTGGTATGGTGATGAATTCGCCGGCAAGCTGACCGCCAACGGGGAAATATTCGATCCGCAGAAAATCACCGCGGCCCACAAGACCCTGCCGATGCCAAGCGTTGTCCGTGTGACAAATCTGGATAATGGCAGATCGCTTGTCGTCAGAGTGAATGACCGGGGACCGTTTGTTCCCGGCAGGATCATCGATCTGTCGCGTGAGTCAGCCAGATTGCTTGGTTTCAAGGATCAGGGGCTGGCAAAGGTACGGGTCAAGCTTCTGGCTGAACAGAGCCTCCGTCTTGAAGACCTCGCCAAACAGGGCAAGTTTCCCCAGGTCGACGGAAAGCCGGACACCCCGATGCCGGAATTCAATGCTGTCGGCGCCTCGGATGTGACCTTTTCCGCGACATCGAACAGTGGCCGGTCCAACTATAATGCCGAGGACGGCCAGTCGGCCATTGACCTGCTGTCAAACGCCCATGTTGGCGAAGTGATAAATGTGCCGCCAATCGAAACCAGTATCTGGGTTCAGGTTGGCGCCTTCCATTCCGAAACGAACGCCGTCAACGTGCTGAACCGCATCGAAACAGTCAGTGCCGGTCAGGTGTCGCGGATCAATCTTGATGGCCAGGTGCTGCACCGAGTCAGGCTGGGCCCGGTGAACGAGGTTGACGAGGCTGACAGACTGTTGTCGGCGGTGTTTGATCTGGGGTTCAAGGGTGCCAGGATCATTGTCGACTGAGCCGACATTTTTGTGCCGTTTTTTGTCGTTAGCACAGCCATAGTTAGGGTTCTGGCAGAAAGGAAAGTCCAGTGAAATGTTTGCGTGTGGTCCTTGCCGCAGTCATGTCATGCTGGCTGGTACAGTCGGTTGGTGCAGCGGAAATCGACACCTCTGCTGAATATGCGTTCGTGACCGATTTCGGGTCAGGCAAGGTGTTGATGGAAAGAAACCCCGACGCACTGATGAAGCCTGCCTCGATGGCAAAGATCATGACGGTCTATATCGCCTTTCAGCGCATTGCTGACGGCTCATTGTCGCTGGACGATACATTTCTGATTTCAACCAAAGCCTGGCGCAAGGGCGGCTCGAAAACATTTATCGAGGTTGGAAAGCAGGTGGCTGTTCGCGATCTTCTTTACGGTATTGTCGTGCAATCGGGCAATGATGCCGCGATCGCCGTGGCCGAGGGAATTTCCGGAACAGAGGACGGCTTTGCCGAGGAAATGAACTATGTCGCAAAGCGCCTTGGGATGGAGAATACAACCTTTCGCAATTCCACCGGCTGGCCTGATCCCGAGCAATTCACCACCGCGCGGGACCTGAATATTCTTGCTACGGCGATGATCCGGGATTTTCCGCTCGATACCTACCCCGAACTCTATTCGATGTTTGCGCAAAAGGACTTTACCTATAACGGCATCAAGCAGGGCAACAGGAATCCTCTTGTCTATGGTACGCAAGGCGCAGACGGGCTGAAAACCGGTCATACCGAGGAATCGGGCTATGGTCTTGTCGGATCGGCGATCCGTGACGGGCAGCGGGTGGTCATGGTTCTGAACGGTCTGGAGAGCATGAAGCAGCGGTCTTCGGAGTCCCGCCGTCTAATGGATCTGATGTTTCGCGAATTCAAACTCTATCGATTTTTTGATGCTGGCGAGCCTGTGGACCAGGCCAATATCTGGCTTGGCAAGGCACCGAAGCTCGATCTTGTGCTGAAAGAGCCGCTTCATCTTGTCCTGTCTCGAACCGACCGGCGCCGGATGAAGATGTCGGTCCAGTGGAACGATCCGGTGCCAGCGCCAATCAAGGCCGGCCAGTCGATTGGGACGCTGTTCCTGGAACTGCCCGAAGAAAAGCTTGTCTATCCCCTGGTTGCGGCCAGCGACGTGGGTCAGCTTGGAATGTTTGACAGGGTTGGCGAGGCGCTGAAATATCTGATTTTCGGAGCTGGCGCCGATTCAGTCCAGCTTCAGTAGTCAGGTCTGATGGGCGGTTTCTTTATCACCTTTGAAGGCGGCGAGGGGAGTGGAAAGACCACGCAGATACAGTTGCTTGCGCAGCATCTTGCGGAACGTCTCGATGCCGACACCCCCCTCCTTACGAGGGAGCCGGGCGGTACTGAGTCAGCAGAATCCATAAGGCAGCTGCTGGTCACGGGAAGTGCCGATCGGTGGCGGGCCGCGACCGAGGCGATGCTGATGTCGGCGTCGCGTCATGAACATGTCGTTCACGTTCTGCGGCCTGCGCTCGCCGATGGCAGGATTGTCATCTGCGACCGGTACAATGATTCGACACGGGTGTATCAAGGGGTCGTCGGTGGTGTGCCGCGCCGGGATATCGAGGCACTCAATCGGCTTGCCTGCGGCGATCTGGTTCCCGATCTGACAATTTTGCTGGATATGGATGTTGAAGAGGGGCTTCGCCGCGCCGGTGCGCGTGAGACAGACGAGTCACGCTTTGAAAGCAAGGGGTCCGATTTTCACCATCAGGTGCGCCAGGGATTTCTGGAACTGGCCGCTCAGGAACCCAACAGATTTGTTGTGGTTGATGCGGCGCGTGATGTTGAAGTGGTCGCCGCAGATATCATCGAGGCTGTCACGCCGCGCCTTGCCGTTGCAGGAATTTCCTGACATGCCGCAAGGGTCACCGGCATGAATGATGCGTCGCTGCTGATACCGGATGGGGATATTCTGGGGCATGCGGCCTTTACCGATGCGCTGTCACAATCCATGGCCAGTGGGCGCGTCGCGCATGGCTGGCTGCTGACGGGGCCACAGGGTATTGGAAAATCGATTATGGCGGCGATGGCCGCAGCCTGGCTGCTGAGCGAGAACAGACCGCAGGGTTCGGGTTCTTTCGCTTTTGACCGTGGTGATCCGGGGGCCAATCTGGTGATCCGGGGGTCGCATCCAGATCTGATGTTTGTTCGTCCACAGACCGAGGACAACAAATCAGGTCAGATCAAGATCGATCAGATACGCAAACTTTCCAGCTTCATGGCAACCAAGCCTGGCCGGGGTGGGTGGCGTGTTGCAGTCATTGATTCTATGGATGCCGTAAATCGCAATGGTGCCAATGCGTTGCTGAAACTTCTTGAGGAACCGCCTGAGCGTGCAATGGTCATTCTCGTGGCCTCAAAGCCTGGCCGTCTGCCACCGACAATCAGGTCGCGTTGCCGGCTTGTCAGACTGGCACCGCTGGATATCGGTTCCTGTCAGAGCATTCTTGCCGCCACGCTGGATGAAGAGGAGAGTGACCGGCTGGCAGCGCTGTCACACCTTGCGGAAGGCGCGCCGGGCAGGGGGGTGGCGTTGGCGGAAAGCCAGTCCGACGATCTGTATCGTGCGACTTGCTCGCTGATGGCACAGCCTCACCTTGACGAAGCTGCGCTGGCAACCCTGTGCGACAAATGGGGGCGGGGTGGCGCAGCCGGACAGGCAGCGCGCGACGGGGCGATCTGGCTTGTTGGCAGATTGCTTCGCCTTGCCGCATTAAAGGCCGGCAATGGTGTAACGGGGCCACAATGTGATTTTGAAACACCCGCCATCACGCGTCTGGCAGCGGGGCACACCGCCGCCGACCTTGCCGAAGCCCATTCCAAATTTCTGCATAGCGCCTCGATGATGGACGGCCTGTATCTGGATTTTGGTCATTTCCTGAGCCGTGAACTGATCGCAATTCACCGGAAATCCTTGCCCTGAAACGGCTATAGCGCTACATCCTGCAAGGCGGGCCGACAGGACGGCACGGCCATTTTACAGGTATTCAGGACAATCGGAATGACCGGTTCAGACAGCAGGCGCTTTTACGTAACGACGCCTATCTATTATGTGAATGACAAGCCGCATATCGGCCATGCCTACACCACGCTTGCCTGCGATGTACTGGCAAGGTTCAAGAGGCTGGACGGCTTTGATGTCATGTTCCTCACCGGTACTGACGAACATGGCCAGAAGGTTGAAAAGGCGGCGCATGACAATTCTGTCACACCGCAGGCATTCACAGACAGCGTCAGCCAGAATTTCCGCGATCTGACCGCGCGGATGAATTACTCCAATGACGATTTTATCCGGACCACCGAAGCCCGCCACAAGGCGGCCTGTCAGAAATTATGGACAATGCTTCTGGACCGCGGCCATATCAAGCTGGGAAGCTATGCTGGCTGGTATGCGGTGCGGGACGAGGCTTTCTACACCGAGACCGAAATTGTTGACGGCAAGGCGCCGACAGGGGCACCTGTCGAATGGGTTGAGGAGCCGTCATATTTCTTCAACCTGTCCGAATGGCAACAGCCGCTTCTGGAATTTTACGAGGCCAACCCGGACTTTGTCGGCCCTGCCTCGCGATTCAATGAAGTCAAAAGCTTTGTCAAAGGGGGGCTGCGTGATCTGTCTGTAAGCCGCGCCAGTTTTTCATGGGGCGTGCCGGTGCCGAATGATGATGCGCATGTGATGTATGTCTGGCTCGATGCGCTGACAAACTATATTACCGCAACTGGCTGGCCTACCGATGGGGCGTATGGTGATTCCGACCGCCATGCCAAATTCTGGCCCGCCGACCTGCACATGGTTGGCAAGGACATTCTGCGGTTTCACGCTGTGTACTGGCCGGCCTTTCTGATGGCGGCCGGTCTGCCGTTGCCGAGGCGTGTGTTTGCGCATGGCTGGTGGACGAATGAAGGCGAGAAGATTTCAAAATCGCTTGGCAATGTGATTGATCCGAACGAGCTTGCAGCAGAATTCGGGTTGGATCAGACGCGCTATTTCCTGATGCGCGAGGTGCCGTTCGGCAATGACGGCGACTTTTCCCGTCGTGCCATGATCCACCGGATGAATGGCGATCTTGCCAATGATCTTGGCAATCTGTCCCAGCGCGTTCTGTCGATGATCTTCAAGAACTGCGATGGGGTGATGCCCGGGCTTCCCGCCGCGCCGCAGGATCCGGATAAAACCCTGCTTGCGGCAACGGACTCTCTGATCGACGAGGTGCGTTCGCAGATGGACAGGCAGGCCTTCCATGAGGCCTTGCGGGCAATCTGGCAGGTGGTTTCCGATGCCAACCGCTATGTAGACGCGATGGCACCCTGGGGCCTTAAAAAGACAGACCCAGACAGGATGGGCGAGGTATTGGCGGTGCTGGCGGAAACAATCCGACAGGTGGCGATCCTTGTGCAACCGGTGATGCCCGATTCTGCCGGTCGCATTCTTGATCAACTTGGCATTGCGCCCGACGCCCGTGATTTCACGGTCATTGGCGGCGCTGGGCGTCTGCATGGTGGCACCAGTATCACCAAACCGGAACCTGTATTTCCACGCTATGTGGAAGACGAATCCGGGCAGGGCGACTGATGATCATCGACAGTCATGCACATCTGGACTATCCGCAGCTTGCCGATGACCTGCCGGCGGTGCTGGCCCGCGCCAATGAGGCGGGCGTCGACCGTGTCATTACAATCGGGGTGAAGCTGAGTACAGCTGACCGGCCGCGCCGTATTGCCGAGACCTATGACAATGTCTGGTTCAGTGCCGGGATCCATCCGCACGAAGCTGGAAATGAAGCGCAGGCCTGTGATGTCGACGCTATTCTGGCCGCTGCCGATCATCCGCGCTGTGTCGCCATCGGCGAGGCGGGGCTTGATTATCATTATGACTACGCGCCACGCGACAGGCAGGCGGCAAGCTTCCGGGCCCAGATCACGGCGGCGCGCGCGCTTGGGCTGCCAATCATCGTCCATGCGCGTGAAGCTGACGACGATATTGCCGATATCATCGAGGACGAGATGGCAAAAGGGGCCTTTACCGGCGTTCTGCATTGTTTCAGTTCAGGTGCCGAGCTGGCGCGCCGGGCCCTTGACGTCGGGTTCTATGTCAGTTTTTCCGGAATTCTGACGTTCAAATCCGCCGAAATCATCCAGCAGGTGGCCCGCACCGCACCGGAAGACAGGATACTCGTTGAAACCGACGCGCCGTTTCTGGCGCCAGTGCCAATGCGGGGAAAACCTAACGAGCCTGCTTATACAAGCCACACCCTTGCCAAACTGGCGGATCTTCGCGGAACATCGGTTGATGATATGACAAGCCGGACACGCGCCAACACGCTGCGGCTGTTCTCGCGCATGGAGGCATCATGAAGGTTACTCTTCTGGGGTGCGGCACATCCGTCGGCGTGCCGGCACTTGGTCATGCCGGCTGGGGTCGTTGCGATCCCAACGACCCGCGAAACCGCCGGCAGCGCTGTGCTGTTCTTGTCCAGACCGAGGAAACCACCATCCTTGTTGATGCCGGTCCGGATATCAGACAGCAGCTGTTACCCGCCGGTCTGAAGAAAATCGACGCGGTACTGATCACCCATACCCATTCGGATCATATTGCCGGTCTGGATGATTTGCGTGCCTATTACTGGCCAGACCGCATTGACCTTGAGGTTCATGCCACGAAATTCCACGGTGACTTCATTCGCGCGCGGTATCCGTATCTGTTCGAAAAACAGCCGGAGTCGCCAAGCTATTTTGTTCCACCGATGAAAATTGTTGAAATCGAGCCAGGTCAACGCCTGACATTCAACGACATTGCCGTCGATGTTTTCCGACAGGATCACGGTACGACCGAATCTCTGGGCTTCATGTTCAATGATCTGTTTGCCTATTCGACGGATGTTGTCAGGCTGGATGACGAGGTTCTGGATCAGATCGCCGGTGTCCCGTTATGGATTGTCGAAGCGCTGCGTGAAACACCGCATCAGTCACACAGCCATTACGAGCAGACTTTCGACTGGATCAAGCGGGTCAAACCGGACAGGGCGGTGCTGACGCATCTTGGCCTTGATGCCGATTACGCGACGCTGGCGGCATTGTGCCCGCCGCGGACAGAGCCAGGCATAGATGGTATGGTGTTTGATCTGTAACATCGTAATTACAAGGGATTATCGGAAATTCCTGCACAAAACGGTTAATTCAGGCTACCATCATTATTTTCCATAATATACATTATGCGACATTTAGATTGGTTGCATCCAGATCCTCTGTAATCCGGCCTCCTATGGCAATCTGACCAACCTGACCAAACTGAGCAAAGCTCATCCCCCTTTATCACCGCAGGTTATCATTTCGCCGGATGGTACTGCCTCCACCGGAATGATCCTGATCCGTGTAGGCCGATCACAGGCGCTGGTTTCCTGCTTTGATCTTTCAGTCACACACAGTATAAAGTGTGAACACGCTTGGGGTGCCTGCGCCGATACGGTCAGGCTGAGAAAAACCCATAGAACCTGAACCAGGTCATGCTGGCGGAGGAAAGCGAATACAGGACGGGTGTCTTCCCTGTCGATCCTGAAATTCCCTTCCTTACCGTTCGATATGGCTGACGCGGCCGCATTGGAGGTAACATGCGCACTATTCTTGGAACTGTCATGGCGGCGATCGCTATGGCGATGACAACCGTTCCCGCACAGGCGACCGATACGCCGGTGCTGACGATCTATACCTATGATTCCTTTGCCTCGGAATGGGGCCCGGGACCGGCCATTAAAGAAGCTTTTGAGGTCGACTGCAGCTGTGAAGTCCAGTTTGTCGCGCTGGACAGCTCCATTGGCATTCTGGGGCGGGTACAGCTTGAAGGGCCTTCATCCAAGGCCGATCTGGTCCTGGGCCTTGATACCAGCCTTATGGAAACCGCCCGCAACACAGGTCTGTTTGCCCCGCATGGCGTTCAGCTTGCCGGGCGCACCACCCTTCCCGTTGCGTTTGACGATGATCATTTTGTGCCGCTTGACTGGGGCTATTTTGCGTTCATCTATAACAGCGAGGAAATGGCGAACCCGCCGACATCACTGCAGGCGCTTGTCGATGCTCCGGACACTATGAGGATTGTCATTCAGGACCCCCGCACATCCACCCCCGGGCTTGGCCTGTTGCTGTGGGTTCGCTCGGTCTATGGCGATGAAGCTGGCGATGCGTGGGCTGGGCTGGCACCGAAAATCATCACTGTCACCAAGGGTTGGTGGGATGCCTATTCAATGTTTCTTGAGGGCGAGGCCGATATGGTTCTGTCCTATTCGACGTCTCCCGCCTATCACATCGTCGCCGAGGAAATCGATAAATACAAGGCAGCCGCCTTTGACGAAGGCCATTACATGCAGGTTGAGGTGGCAGCCATGCTGAAGAACGCGCCGCAGCCTGATCTGGCCCGCCGGTTCATGGATTTCATCCTGGCTCCAGACTTTCAGTCGGTGATTCCGACAACCAACTGGATGTATCCTGCCGGCAAGGCCGACCTGCCGGACGCCTTTGCCGGGCTGATCCAGCCCGGTGAATCGCGGCTCTATTCACCTCAAGAGGTTGCACAGAACAAATCTGTCTGGGTTGACGAGTGGCAACGCGCGCTCAGCCAATAGCCGACTGGCGACGCCCCGGACCGATATCGCCCCTTGGTCTGGGGATTGCCACGGGGCTGCTTGCGCTTGCTGCGGCGGCCATCGGCGCGTTGATATCCGTTGCCGGGCGTGGATCGACCGGGACAGGCGCTGATATCGTCCACGTCGCCATGTTCACGGCCATGCAGGCATGCCTGTCCGCCCTGCTCTCGCTGGCGCTCGGCCTGCCGGTGGCCCGCGCCTGCTGGCGACGCGCATCAAGCTGGCGCGCGGCATGGCTGGTGCCGTTTTCATTTCTTCCTGTTGTCATGCCGACGACGGTTGCTGCAGCCGGGCTCATTGCTGTTTGGGGGCAGCGCGGCTTTGTCTCTGAAGGGCTGACTTTTCTTGGCCTTGACGGTCTGCCGCCAATCTATGGTCTTGGGGCGGTGCTTCTGGCACATGTGTTTTTCAACGCACCCTTGATGCTGCGGGTACTATACGGAGCGCTGGCCAGCATACCGGCGGCGCAATGGCGGCTGTCGGCGCAATGGGGACTGTCCGAATGGGATCGGTTTCGCCTTGTTGAATGGCCAGTCTTGCGGCCGGTGATCCCGGGATTGCTGGCTTTGGTATTTCTGCTGTGCTTTACCTCGTTCTCGCTGATTCTGATGCTTGGCGGCGGACCCGCCGTAACGACGCTGGAGGTCAATATATACACGGCCCTGCGGTTTGATTTTGATATGGCGCTGGCTGGCAAACTGGCACTTGTCCAGCTTGTGATCTGTGGTCTGGTTGTCATCATGCTGACACGTCTGACCGGCCGATCATGGGCCGCAACACCGCGGTCTGTCAGCGCGGCACTCGAACAGAGTGGCGAGGCAACGTGGCGTTGCCGGATAACGGATGGGGGTGCGCTTGCGCTGTTTGTGATCATCACGATGCTGCCTGTCATCGCCATTCTGGCGCGCGGAGCCGGGCCGCATCTTTTCACGGTAACAAGCTGGCCTGCCTTCCACCAATCTGCCATCACCTCTGTTCTCATTGCCATTGCATCGGGGAGCGTGGCCACGGGACTTGCGCTGGTTCTGGCCAGTGCGCGAACCCGTCGCACCGCTGCCGCTCTATCAGTCTGGCCACTTGATCTGTCGATATCACTTTATCTGTCCGTGTCGGCGATCGTGCTTGGAACAGGTCTGTTCATCCTGCTGCGGTCGGTTGCGGATGTCTTCGTGCTTGCTCCCTTGCTGGTGATGCTTGGCAACATGTTGATCGCCCTTCCCTTCGCCTATCGGATTCTGACAGGTCGTCTTGCCGCTCTTGCCGCGACGCATGACAGGTTGTGCGCCGGGCTTGGGCTTCGTGGCTGGCGACGGTTGCGTCTGGTGACCCTTCCTGCGATCACGCAGGAACTTGGTTTCGCGGCTGGCCTGTCAGCAGCGCTGTCACTTGGTGACATGACGATTGTTGCGCTGTTTGGCAGCCAGCAGTTCCAGACCCTGCCATGGCTTTTGTATCAGACGATGGCACGCTATCGTGCCGGCGAGGCTGCAGCTCTGTCTTTGTGGCTTCTTGGCCTTACATTCCTGCTGTTCCTGGCATTCACACTGGCGGCCAGAATATTGAGGAGACGTCGTCATGCTTGAAGTGGACAAAGTGGCCTTTGAACGTGCAGGAGGTCTGAAATTTTTCTACGACTTTTCACTGAAGGCTTGCGACATCCTGGCTGTTCAGGGACCATCCGGAGTGGGCAAAACCACCCTTCTCGATCTGATTGCCGGATTTGAAACTGTCGCCAGCGGCAGATGTACCTGGAACGGTATGGACTTTTCGTCGCTGCCACCATGGGAACGCCCGGTTACCACAGTTTTTCAATCGGACAACCTGTTTGTTCATCTGTCCTGCCACGAAAATGTAACCGTGGCGCTTGAAGGCAGTGGGGTAACGCCGACGCAGGTGGACGAAGCCTTTATGAGGCTCGACATAGATGGTCTGCAGGATCGTCTGCCGGAAGACATTTCAGGAGGACAGCAACAGCGTGTGGCGCTTGTCCGGGCATTGCTTCGCGACCGTCCAATCCTGCTTCTTGATGAAAGTTTCAGCGCTCTTGACTGGCCAACCCGGCAGGGATGTTTTGACGCGCTCCGGGAAATCGCCACAGCGCGCCGGATGGCGGTTGTCGTTGTCAGCCATGATGACCGTGACGCGGCCTATCTTGGCTGTGATGTGCTGAAACTCGCCACCTAGCCCCAGATCTTCCAACCACCTATTCGGCCATCGCCTGAATACGGTCGCGAAAGGACGGGTGTGAGGCCAGCAATCCCCCGCCATCGCACATATTTCCGCATTTGGTCTGCAACTTCCGGAAAAAGCGGGGGAGCGCTTCTTCATCATGCCCAAGCCTGCTCATCCAGTCTGCCGACATCTGGTCAGCCTCAAGTTCAAAGTCTCGAGACTGGCCTGACAGCACAATATTTCCGCCAAAACCGACAATTTCCTCGAGGATGGTTTCCTCGGCACCAACAATCAGTCCGACGCCGATGGCCACAACGGCACTGCGCATCACCTGCCGCAGCGCATGACGCCCGGTGACATGTCCGAATTCATGGGCCACCACGGCAAGCACAACATCGTCATCATTGGCAAATGTCACCAGCTCATCCAACAGGACGATATCATTTCCCGGTAACGCGAAGGCGTTTGGCCCGATGGCCGACGCGCGTCTGAAATGCAGTCGGGTATCGGCAAATTCCGCAGGTGCCAACTGACGCATCCGTGCAAATTCCTCGCGCAGCCGGTCCTGTGTTGCGACCGGCAGCTGGCTGTCCTCAAGAAGGGTCATATCAAGCTGGGCCAGCACCAGGCCGGAGCCACGTTCAACAAGGGCATCCGGCACCAGCCGCACCAACACATCGCCAGCCGGCGCAATCGCCAGACGCAACCCGGCAAGTGCAACCAGAAACAGGACAGACAGCACCAGCATGCCGCGCCACCCCACCTTTTCGAGCCGTGAAAGTCTGGATCCAACCTTTGCCTGGTGCGGAAAAAATTGTTCCAGCGGCGCGACATCCGTGTCAGCGGAAAATCTGATGACATCGCCTGTTGATAAACGCAGACGAAGGTCACCGCCGCCAATCTTTGGCAGCACATGATCGATCGTTATCTGCTCAACATGCTGCTGATCCGCTCTGGCAAGAAACAGCGCGTCGATGCCGGAATCCCGACCCGGCCCAACAAGCAGCGCCGCCGGAACGGTCCGGGTCGTTCCCGCCCTTGTCAGACTTCCCTGAACCTGCATTGCGAGTTTTGTCCTTCGTTATGGTATCCGTGGCGTTATGGTATCCGTGGCGGTATGGTGTCCGTGGCGGTATGGTGTCCGTGGCGGTATGGTGTCCGTGGTCGTCGATCTAGAAATTGATTTCCAGACCACCAGCCTCGCCAACGGCATCACCGATCGAATTTCCCGCCCGCGTCTGGCGGTCCAGATATCCCTGCACATCGGCTGCTGGCCGGATTTCCGTATTCTGGGAAAGATAGCGATATTGCCTGACCTGCGCCCAGGGCAAAAGCAGACCCAGTGTCACCACCGACAGGATCAGATTGCTGACGATAATCCAACCAAGACCGAACCCTGAAATATGTGAACGGAACCTGATCCCCCCCTGAAGCCGCAGCGCGTTTACCATGATATTGCGGGTCAAGGCGCGGTAATAACCGCCAACCAGCGTAAATATCAGCACAAGCATTATCGGGACCAGATAGCCCATGCCAACGCCGAAACCACCAGCCAGAACCGATGCCAGATCGTCCTGCATGGGCGTGGCTGTGCCCAGATTGCCATAGATGGCAAGACCAACCACCACCGCACCAACACCAATCAGAACAAGGCTTAACAACAGACATTTAAGGCCGACACCGTAATAGCTGGCAAGCTGTCCCTTGCCGCCGAATCGCGCGGCTCCGAAACTGTAGTTGCGGGCCACATATTCCCGCATCCCCTTTGATGCGATGGGCAACAGGATGCCGAGACTGAGTACGCCAATGAACGGTAGCAGAAACAGATACCAGGCTGACCCGAAATAGGTGCCTGTAAAATCGAAACGAACGTCTCGCCACGCTAGATTGCGTGCGTTGAAGCGAAGTGATCGATTGATTGCCCAGGGATATATGGCAAGAAGGACAAGACTTGCACCCTCCTGAAGGAAAGGGATTCCGAGGAACGGCAGGGCGTAGAACAGCATCAAGAGGCCCACAACCACGATCCAGCCCTTGAACAGGTCAAGGCCGGTCGCAAGGTAATCGAGTCCCTCACCCAATATGCGCGTGTTGTTATAGAAGAACCGTCGTTTTCGTACACGCGCCCATGGCGTCCAGATGCCGACCGTCACCAGAATCAGCAGAATATTAACGAATTGCAGACCAAAAAGCGCACGCGCAGTGCCGCTGAACACAAGCGGCGTGAATCTTGCGACAGGACCGTCCATGTGGGGCGTCGAACCTCCATTTGACGCCGTGTCTTTTTCGACACCCTCTCCTTCTCCACCGTCTGCCGACCCGTGCTGAGACGCGTCCTGGCCTGTCCCGGATGGAGGTGCAACAAAAGGATTATGGGGTTTATCCGACATGAGACCGGTATTTCCTCGCTAACGGTGACGCCACATCTGTTTCATTTCGTGACAGCCAAATCGGCAATGATACAGGGATGTCGGCACCTCTATTCCGGGTATCGTAGCGTGGAATGGACCAATCTGACAAACCACTGACAAATCATCAACAAGTCACCTAAACCATGCCGTAACCATGCAATCGCGGCGACAGACGTTGAAGTCACATTCGTGTGATAAGTAATTTACGATTAATTAATACAGGTGAAGCTAACTTGTTACCAGACAGCGGCACCGGGCATTCCTCCAACCGGCGTCGCGGTCGACAAAGGCAGATGTAACAAGGAGTTTCCCAATGGCTGAAATAGCTGTTTCATTCTTCAGCAAACCGAATGCAGATAGCCGCACCCGTCGTGTTTCCTTCCCTCGCACGGCGCAAAGCAAGCTTCATTACGACATTCGAGCGGCCATGCAGGGTGACGAATTTTTCGCCTGCTATGTGGCTCCACAAGGCGGTGTTGTTGCACTCGACCGCCAGGGAGTCGCGATCACCATCTGACTGATCTTCTCCCGTCAGTTGGATGTTACCCCCTGGCCAATGCTGGTCAGGGGGTTTTTTCATGTCTGCGTAGCGGCAGGTTTGCCGCGCGATATTCTTGCAGAAAGGTCTGACTGGCAGAGACAAAAAAAGCCGGCATAATCCAGAGGATTACACCGGCTTTGAATGGTGAGCGCGACAGGATTCGAACCTGTGACCCAGTGATTAAAAGTCACTTGCTCTACCAACTGAGCTACGCGCCCGTCATGCCGTGAGAACACGGGAAGATGAAGCGGGAAAACCCCCGATCACACGAGGACGATATAGAGATTAGATGAAACCCTGTCCACCCCCTTTTTCCCATGCGTGGCCTGATGCTGTGACAGTTGGTGACAGGGCCGATACAGTACCCGCAGATTCACGCGACTGATGGCGCTTTCAACGATTCACGGCAATCTGTCATCCAGACGAATGCACATCATCATGCCCGCCGGAAGCAGACAGTCGTGACAAGTCGCTGTAGGGGGTTTGAAAAGATTTCATCATGGCCGTCTTCACTGAAACCGAGGGAACGAATCAGCCGTTGCGACCTGATATTGTCATGGTTTGCACTTGCAACAATCAAGGTGTTCGGTGCCTGCCGCGTCACCTCGTCAATCAGGGCGATCACCGCCCCGGGCATGATCCCCTGCCCCCAATATGGACGCGACAGCCAAAATCCCAGTTCCCTTGCTCCTTCATTACGTTTTGACGGCACGAGGCCCAGCCCGCCAATTCCGGATCCATCATGGGTTACCGCGACAGCAAGTATGGCGGTTGCATCACCGAGGGCAGCCTCTACAGCCAGATGTTCAGGCCGTGCAAGATAGTCCATTGCGTGGTCGAACCGATAGGGATGGGGAACACTCGCAAGCCAGCGCGCCACCTGCCAGTCATTCAGACCACAAACAAGATCCATTGCATCCAAATAGCGGAAGGGGCGCAACCGGACCCGTGCACATACTTGAATCAATATTTTCCACCCTGTCCATGTTGAGATTATTTGAGTTGGCGCCTTGCCCGTCGGAAATTTGCCCGTCGGAACCTGATATTGCGAGCCGACAGCATAGAGGGATGCCGCCGACAGGGTTTGTTTTGGAAATATAAGGGGATTCACACTTATGAATAGCGCGATTATTGGCGAATTCTGGCGATATATAGCTGCGCCGCAAGGATAAGACCTAGGCTCCTCCCGCAACCCTCTCTCGGTATCAGGCAGCCCCTGTTTCCTGAAGCGTCGCGTTGCGCTTTTCCAATGCGCCGAGAACCGAGGTGACGGAAGACACCGTGTAGGGAACGAGGCAGGTCGCAATCATCTTGATCCAACAGGTGGCCGTCAAATTGCCGGAAACAATCACTTCACCGTGGTTGATAAAGGCTAGAATTGTGCCGACAATGACAGCTACGATGAAAGACCGCTTTGCCACATTACGACTGAAAAAGACCGACGCCACGTATTTGAGATCGAACATGAAGTGGACCCGGAGACACAATGTTTACAAAGATATTCATCAGGACATTTCCATCTGCAGAAGAATGTGAACTATTTGAATCGATCTTACAAACGAAATGGCCCGATCTGCTTAAGGATCTGAAGGGTGTAAGCTTTCAGGCTTTTCGCAACGCACAGGCGCCCCATATTTCAACGGTGATCTGGGAATTTCCGGATGAGGCAACCCAGGCCAGGGTGGAACAGATGATCGAGGAGAATATCGTCAGGTTTACCAAGACGTTATCGCCGAAAACACTGACCTTTTCCGGCAAGAGGATCATGTTCCTGAAAACCTGACATCGTCAGTGTGCCTTGACAGGAAATCCATGTCCGGACCGACCGGACCAGACAGCGGGCGATTTCAGACGTGACGTGCCCTAGGATCGAAGAAGCTTCATCTTGCGGACAACACTGGCCGGGACAAAGCTTGAAATATCGCCGCCATAGCGGCTGACCTCTTTGACGAAACGGGATGCCACAAAATGCTGATGCTCGGCGGCCATCAAAAACACGGTCTCAAGATCGCCATGTAACCGTTTGTTTATACTTGCCATCTGAAACTCGATTTCAAAATCGGAAACGGCGCGAAGCCCCCTGACAATGACCGAGACACCCTGCTCCTGCGCAAAGTCCGTCAACAGGTTTGAAAAATTCAGAACCCGGATCGGCACGTTGACGGTGCCGTCTTCATTCAGGCGCTTGCACTCCGAGGTCACCAGCTCGGTCCGCTCTTCGACAGTGAGCAACGGGCCCTTGCCGGCATTCGCCGCAACCGCAACGATCAACTCGTCACCAAGCCGCGCTGCGCGCTGGATAATGTCCAGATGGCCGTATGTCAGCGGGTCGAAAGTCCCTGGATAGGCGATGATCCGGTGGCTCATTCGTCGGTTGCCGGCTGGTCGGAATCACCAGCCGTGCCTCCCTCTTGGCCGTCAGCCACTTCGCCGTCATTTTCAGTATCGGCGTCATTATCGCCGTCATCCGCATCACGGATCAGACCAGCCGAGACAACACGCTCGTCATCATCACCCGACACATCAAACAGGCGCACACCCTGTGTCTTTCGACCGGCAACCCTGATGGAATCGCCCTCGCCGCCATGAACACGGATCCGGATGATCTGCCCATGATTGGTCACAAGCATCAGCTGATCGTCTTCGACGACGGTAAAGCTGGCCATGACCCGGCCATTGCGGTCGCTGGTTTCGATATTGGCCACACCCTGGCCGCCGCGCCCGGCGCGCCGATAATCGGATACCTGTGTGCGCTTGCCATAGCCGTTCTCGGTCACCGACAGCACGAATTCATTGTCCTCGTCGGTAATGATGGACATCGACACCACGGAATCCTTGCCAAGAAGTTTGATCCCCCTGACACCGGTGCTGTCACGGCCACGAAACACCCGAACCGCATCGACGGCAAACCGGATCGCCTTGCCATCACGTGTCGCCAGCAACAGATCGTCACTTTCGTTGCATGGCGCAACGCCGACAAGCTCGTCACCATCGGCAAGCTTCATCGCGATCTTGCCATTGCGTTTGATGTTGGTGAAGTCGCTCAACCTGTTGCGCCTGATATTGCCGGTCGCGGTGGCAAACATGATGTGCAGATCATCCCAGCTGTCGGGATCGTCCGGCATCGGCATGACTGTATTGATGGTTTCACCTGTTTCGATCGGCAGTAGATTGACCATCGCCTTGCCAAGCGCCTGTGGCGCGGCTTCAGGAAGACGATAGCATTTCAGTTGATAGACCATGCCACTCGAGGTGAAAAACAGGATCGGGGTATGTGTGTTGGCAACAAACAGCCTGGTGACAAAATCCTCGTCACGGGTCTTCATGCCGGCGCGTCCCTTGCCGCCGCGGCGCTGTGCCCGGTAGACGGACAGAGGCACGCGCTTGATATAGCCACGGTGACTGACAGTCACGACCATATCTTCCTGCTGGATGAGATCCTCATCATCCTGATCGACAAGTTGGTCCGAAATTTCGGTCCGCCGTGGCCCACCCAACCGCTCTCTGGCGGCGGCAAGCTCGTCAAGAATGACCTCGTTGACCCGGTCAGCAGACCCAAGGATTTCAAGGTAATCCGCAATGCGTTGGGCAAGTTCGCCGGTTTCCTCGGCCAGCTTTTCGCGTTCCATCCCTGTCAAACGCTGCAGGCGAAGCTCAAGGATGGCCCGCGCCTGTGCCTCAGACAGCCGATAGGTGCCGTCAACCACTTCATGCCCCGGATCATCGATCAAGGCGATGAAGGCCTCGACCTCGGCGGCTGGCCAGGCTCGTTCACAGAGCTGGTTGCGGGCGGTTTCGGTGTCAGGCGCCCGCTTGATCAGTTCGATCACCTCGTCGATAGAGGCAAGCGCCACCATCAGGCCGGCCAGAAGATGTGCCCGTTCCCGTGCCTTGCCAAGCTGATAGACGGACCGTCTTGTCACCACCTCGCGGCGGAATTCGCAAAAAGCGGCAATAACGTCTTTCAGCCCCATCTGTTCGGGACGGCCGCCATTCATCGCCAGCATATTGACCGGGAAACTCGTCTGCAGCCTTGTGTGCCGCCACAGCTGGTTCAACACCACATCGCCGGCGGCATCCCGCTTGACCTCGACCACGATCCGCATGCCGGTCCGGTCCGACTCGTCCCGGATGTCGGAGATGCCTTCGATGGTCTTTTCGCGGACCAGTTCACCTATCCGCTCCAGCAGCTGGGCCTTGTTCACCTGATAGGGGATTTCGGTCACGATAATGGTTTCGCGATCCCTGGCGTCGGTAATGACCTCGGCGCGGGCCCGCATGATCACCGACCCGCGACCGGTGTGATAGGCATCACGAATGCCGGCCCGGCCCATGATCAGAGCGCCGGTGGGGAAGTCCGGCCCGGGAACGATTTCAATCAGCTCCTCGACAGTGATGTCCGGGTTGCGGATAAAGGCTTCACAGGCGGCGATGACTTCAGCCGGACTGTGCGGTGGCACATTCGTGGCCATGCCGACCGCGATGCCGTTGGCCCCATTGACCAGAAGATTGGGGTATTCAGCCGGCAGCACCGTAGGTTCAAGCTGGGTTTCATCATAGTTTTCAGTGAAATCGACCGTTTCCTTGTCGATATCGCGAAGCAGACTTTCGGCGGCCCTGGCAAGGCGTGATTCGGTGTAGCGCATCGCCGCCGGCGGATCACCATCGACAGAGCCGAAATTTCCCTGACCATCGACAAGTGGCAGACGCATGGAAAAATCCTGCGCCATCCGGACCATCGCCTCGTAGATCGAACTGTCGCCATGCGGGTGATAGTTACCCATCACGTCACCAACGATACGCGCAGATTTGCGTGGCGGTTTCGACCAGTCGTAATTGCCTTCCATCATCGCATACAGAATGCGGCGATGCACCGGCTTCAGCCCGTCACGAACATCCGGCAATGCGCGCGACACGATCACGCTCATCGCGTAATCGAGATAGGATTTCCGCATTTCCTCGGTAATCGAAATAGTCGGGTTTAGCGGGTCGGCAGGTGGCGTAGATGTGTCTGTCACTGCGGTCTCTTCGGGCCGATACGGCCATCATAGTCACCAGACGGTCAAACAAGCCGTCATCCACAACATCTATACCATATCTTGTGGTCAAACCTCAAAATATTGTTGATTTAAGACGTAAAAAAAGACCCGCCACCTGTATCAAGGTAACGGGTCAATTTTCATTCATATCGTTCTGTTTTAGAACGGAATATCATCATCCGGAGCGTCACCGCCATGCATTGGTGGCGGTGTAGCTGGCGAAGATGCTGCCGGTGCCTGACCGGACGACGGCGCTGAACCGCCGCCACCGCCATAGCCGCCGCCCATTGAATCGCCGTATCCACCACCTGACCCGGCTCCCTCCGACCTGCCGCCAAGAAGCGTCAATTCGCCCCTGAAGCGGCCAAGAACAACCTCGGTCGTATATTTTTCGACACCCTGCTGGTCGGTCCATTTGCGTGTCTGAAGCTGACCTTCGACATAGACGCTGGACCCTTTGCGAAGATACTGTTCGGCAACCCGTGCAAGATTCTCGTTGAAGATGACGACCCTATGCCATTCGGTCCGTTCGCGCGGCTCACCGCTCATCCGGTCTTTCCACCGTTCGGACGTCGCAACTGACAGGTTCACGATTTTGGCCCCGTCCTGGGTATTCCTGATTTCGGGATCGCGACCCAGATTACCCACCAGGATAACCTTGTTCACACTGCCTGCCATGGCTGACCAACTCCTTCGTATGAGTTTTTTTGGGGATATGGATAAAAAGCATCGATAAGGCCTTTAGATTACCCAGTTGGACGCATAAATGACAACAACAATGATGTAAATTTAGCCGCAGCCAGCTGTTCCGCTTTGGGGTGGTCGGGGCTGGTGGCCACGGGTATAGTCTCGCGATGCCGAATGAAACCAAATCCCCCCTTCCCGCCGATGGTGCGCTGCTTGCCAGCGGCATGAACCCACCAACCTCCGGCGATATCCATCCCCCCGAAGACGGGGCCACTGCGGCGCGTATCGAGCCGCGGGTGATTTCCGTGCGCGGCGCGCGCGAACACAATCTGGCCGATGTCAGCATTGACCTGCCGCGTGACCGGTTGGTGGTGCTGACAGGCCTGTCCGGCTCCGGCAAATCGTCGCTTGCGTTTGATACTATCTATGCCGAAGGCCAGAGACGGTATGTCGAATCGCTGTCTGCCTATGCCAGGCAGTTCCTGGAAATGATGCAGAAACCGGATGTTGATCTGATCGAGGGTCTGTCGCCGGCGATTTCGATCGAACAGAAGACGACATCACGCAATCCGCGCTCCACCGTCGGGACTGTTACCGAAATCTACGACTATATGCGGCTTCTCTGGGCGCGGATTGGTATCCCCTACTCACCGGCAACCGGCTTGCCGATCCGCAGCCAGACCGTCAGTCAGATGGTCGATATCCTGCTGGGCATGGACGAAGGCACCCGGCTTTACCTGCTGGCACCTGTCGTACGCGGTCGCAAGGGTGAATATCGCAAGGAGCTTGCCGAATATCATCGCAAAGGCTTTAGCCGGGTGCGAATCGACGGTGAAATCTATGACCTCGACGACACGCCGGAACTCGACAAGAAACGCAAGCATGACATCGAACTTGTTGTCGACAGGCTGATCATACGCGGTGATCCGGACGAGCTTTCCACACGGCTTGCCGATTCGCTGGAAACAGCCCTCTCACTGACTGACGGCCTTGCCTTTGCCGACCATGCCGACACCGGAGCGCGGACCGTTTTCTCGGCCAATTTCGCCTGTCCTGAATCCGGTTTCACCATTGATGAAATCGAACCGCGTCTGTTTTCCTTCAACAACCCGTTCGGGGCCTGTCCGGCCTGTGACGGACTTGGGGTCAGCAGCCATTTCGATGAACAGCTGGTTGTTCCCGATCACCGGCAGACATTGCGGGGCGGTGCCATCGCGCCATGGGCAAACAGCAGTTCCCGCTATTACGTCCAGACGCTGGAATCACTGGCACGGCAATTCGGGTTTTCGCTGGATATGCCATTTGGCGAATTGGATGAGGAAATCCAGACCCTGATCCTTCAGGGGTCCGGAAAACTTCCCGTCACCATGGAATTCGATGACGGTATGCGGTCCTACAAGACCAAGCGTCCCTTCGAAGGCCTGATGCCAAATCTGGCGCGCCGGTATCGCGAGACGGATTCATCATGGGTGCGCGAGGAACTGGAAAAATTCCGCGCCAATCATCCCTGCGAGTCGTGCAATGGCAAGCGGCTCAAGCCGGAGGCGCTGGCGGTGAAGGTCGACCAGAACGACATTTCTGATATTGCCAGGCTGTCGATAGGCGATGCCCGTGACTGGTTTGCCGGGTTGAATGACAAGCTTCACGGCCAGGACTCTGAAATTGCGGCGCGGATCCTCAAGGAAATCAACGAGCGGCTTGGCTTTCTTGTCAATGTCGGGCTTGGCTATCTGTCGATGGCACGTAATTCCGGCACCCTGTCTGGCGGAGAATCCCAGCGGATCAGGCTGGCATCGCAGATCGGATCCGGCCTGACCGGCGTTCTCTATGTGCTTGATGAACCGTCAATCGGCCTTCATCAACGCGACAATGACAGGCTGCTGGCCACGCTGGTGCGTCTTCGCGATCTTGGAAACACGGTTCTTGTTGTCGAGCATGACGAGGATTCCATCAGACTGGCCGATTATGTTGTCGATATGGGCCCCGGTGCCGGCGTTCATGGCGGCAGGATCGTTGCCGCAGGCACGCCCGACCAGATCATCGCCAGCAAGGATTCCCTGACTGGACAATATCTGGCGGGGATCAGGGAAATCAGTGTACCGGCGAACCGGCGCAAGGCGCGCAAAGGGCGGCTGGTCAGGGTCGAGAACGCCACCGGCAACAATCTGCGCGATGTGACTGTTGAATTTCCCCTTGGGGTGCTGACCTGTGTTACCGGTGTTTCCGGTGGTGGCAAGTCGACCCTGGTGCTGGAAACATTGTGGAAGGGTCTGGCCAGGCGTCTGCACAAGGCGCGCGAAATGCCGGCCGCGCACAAATCCATCACCGGCGCCGAACTTCTGGACAAGGTTGTCGATATCGACCAGTCGCCGATTGGCCGTACACCGCGATCGAACCCAGCCACCTATACGGGTGCCTTTACCCCGATCCGGGAATGGTTCGCCGGTCTGCCCGAAGCAAAGGCACGCGGCTATGCACCTGGCCGCTTTTCATTCAACGTCAAGGGCGGCAGATGCGAAGCCTGCCAGGGTGACGGTCTGATCAAGATCGAGATGCACTTTCTTCCCGATGTCTATGTGACCTGCGATTCCTGCAAGGGCAGACGCTATAATCGAGAGACACTCGAAATCACGTTCCGTGGAAAGTCCATCGCTGATGTGCTTGAAATGACTGTGGAAGAAGGTGTCGAGTTCTTCAAGGCCGTACCGTCCATCCGCGAAAAGCTCGAGACCATGTTCCGGGTCGGTCTTGGCTATGTGCGGATAGGCCAGCAGGCGACGACATTGTCCGGCGGCGAAGCCCAGCGCGTGAAACTGTCCAAGGAATTGTCGCGTCGGGCAACCGGGCGCACCATCTATATTCTCGATGAACCGACAACGGGTCTGCATTTCCATGACATCGCCAAGCTTCTGGAGGTCCTGCAGGAGCTTGTTGATCAGGGCAATACGGTAATCGTCATTGAACATAATATGGATGTGATCAAGACGGCCGACTGGATCATCGATCTTGGTCCAGAGGGCGGTGATGGCGGCGGCATGATTGTTGCCGAGGGAACACCCGAACAGGTTGCCAAAGTCAAGGAATCGCACACCGGTGCCTATCTGGCGCGCATGTTGCCGACAAGGGGATGACCATGCCAAACACCGACACCAGCAAGCCGGTTGTCCATATCGTTGGTGGCGGACTGGCCGGCAGCGAAGCTGCCTATCAGGTGGCGCAGCGTGGCATTCGCGTTGTTCTGCATGAAATGCGCCCTGTCCGGAAAACAGACGCACACCATACGGACGGGCTGGCCGAACTTGTCTGTTCAAACAGCTTCAGATCCGATGATGCTGAGGCAAATGCGGTCGGTGTCCTGCATGCCGAAATGCGAATGCTGGATTCCATCATCATGAGCGAGGCCGACACTCACAAGGTACCTGCCGGTGGCGCACTTGCCGTCGACCGGGATGGATTCTCCCTCGGGGTGCAGACCCGCCTGACCGACCATCCGATGATTGAACTGGCACGCGAAGAGGTAACGGAAATTCCTGCGGACTGGGACAATGTGATCATTGCCACCGGCCCCCTCACCTCGCCCTCACTGGCGCAGATGGTGCGCACGCTTGGCGGCGAGGATGATCTTGCCTTCTTCGATGCCATTGCGCCGATTGTGCATTACGACAGCGTCAACATGGATGTGGCCTGGTTCCAGTCGCGCTATGACAAGGCAACCGATGGCGGCGATGGCAAGGACTACATCAACTGTCCGATGGACAAGCCGCAATATGAGGCGTTCATAGATGCGCTTCTTACCGGCGAAAAGATGAGCTTTCGCGAATGGGAAGAAAACACGCCCTATTTCGAAGGGTGCATGCCAATCGAGGTGATGGCCTCGCGCGGACCCGAAACACTGCGCTTCGGGCCGATGAAACCGGTTGGCCTGACCAACGCTCATGATGGAAGCCGTCCGCATGCCGTGATCCAGCTTCGTCAGGACAACGCCCTTGGCACGCTCTACAACATGGTCGGTTTTCAGACAAAGCTGAAATATGCCGAACAGGTGCGGGTGTTCCAGACAATCCCCGGTCTTGAAGCCGCCCAGTTTGCGCGTCTCGGTGGGTTACACCGCAACACCTTCATCAATTCCCCGCGCTTGCTTGATGTTCAGCTGCGGATGAAAGTCAGACCGACACTTCGATTTGCCGGCCAGATCACCGGTGTCGAAGGCTATGTCGAATCAGCCGCCATTGGATTGATGGCTGGCCTGATGACAGCCGCGCAGATTAACGGCACCAGATGGACGCCACCTCCCGTCGAAACGGCGCATGGCGCCCTGCTTTCGCATATCACCGATGGTGCCGATGCCGATACATTCCAGCCAATGAATGTGAATTTCGGTCTGTTCCCACCAATCGACGCTGCCGCGACAGGCGGCAAGCGCAAGCTTCGGGGGCGTGACCGCAAGCTGGCTTATGCCACACGGGCACTTGAGTCCTTCAAGGAGTGGTCGGCCGGGATGGCAGCCTGAAGCCACACCGCCAGCCAAGCATTTTCCATATCAGCAAGGGGTCGTCTGTGCCGTCGGCTGCTGACATTTCGTGTCGCGCCAGCTGACCAATCATCCAGATCCAGTAATGATGGGGCGTGCGAAGATCGGCAAGGAGGCCGTCATCAAGCCTGTCTGCATGCTGTGATGTCCGGAGCGCCGCGCCGACAAGGCTGGCAGCCGGTTCTGCGGCCCTGTCTTCGGCCAGCATTCCAAAGAAATCATGCCAGCAGCGGTCCGCCCCAAAGGTATCATCGCCCAGCCTGTCCTGCCATAGCGCCAGCTGGGCATGAACCGCGTCGGGGTCCAGATGTCCGCGGCCGATATGGGCAAGAAGCCGTTCCGCCAGCGGGACATTTTCATGGCGACCTGTCTCCAGGGCGTCTGACCACCATTGCAGCCGGATGGCGGCAAGCATCGGCTCGGACGTGACACGTATGGCAAGTTCGGCTTCGAGGGCAAGGCTCAGCCTGTCGGCAAGCAGAGGGCGGGTTTTTGCAGGGGCAAACAGCAGACACAACGCCAGAGACCTGTCCTGGTTGTGCAGAGCCTGCCAGCTGGCTGACATCAGATGGCAACAAGCGCCGC
This sequence comes from Alphaproteobacteria bacterium LSUCC0719, assembly GCA_040839025.1. Lineage (NCBI taxonomy): Bacteria > Pseudomonadati > Pseudomonadota > Alphaproteobacteria > Alphaproteobacteria bacterium LSUCC0719. Next base: position 572,576 of record JBFPJN010000001.1, on the reverse strand, counting down.
GGCGGCTGCACGTCCCTCGCTCATCAGAACGTTCCAGGTTCGGCAGGCGGCTGGTGTCGACAGCAATTCAAAGGCAACGCCGCGGGCGCGCAACGACTCGCCGAGGCTGGTGAACGGGTGCTGCGGTGCCTCCCCGGCTCCGAGGATCAGCAGTGGCGCTGCCGGATCGCCAAGATGCGGAAGCAGGTCGGCAGCTGTCAGATTGTCCAGCTCATTGGGTGGAGTCCATGCAGTGGCGAGGCGCGGCAACAGAAACAGGCTGCCACTGTGGCGTGTGCCAGACACACGAAATCCGCCGTCGCCATACCCGTGGATGAGCTGGAGATCACTTCCCTCGCCAAAGGTTTTGATATCAACCATGCGGCGGTCAGACGTCCTCGGCCACTGCGCCTGGATCGTCATCCTCATCAAGGTTTCGTTTCAGGTCGAATGAGGCAAGCAAGCCAACGGCGACAAAGATCGACGAATAGGTGCCGATCAACACGCCCCACATCATCGCAAGCGCGAAATCACGAAGCACCGCACCGCCGAAAAACACAATCGCCACAAGGGCCAGCATTGTGGTGACAGATGTCATGACGGTCCGCGACAGCGTTTCATTCAGCGACATGTTCAGGATTTCGCGCTGCTCGTAGGATTTGTAGCGACGCAGATTTTCCCTGACCCGGTCGAACACCACCACCGTGTCATTGATCGAATACCCGGCAATGGTCAGGATCGCCGCTACCGTCGCCAGATTGAATTCAAAGGATGTCAGCGAAAACAGACCAATTGTCGTCAGGACATCATGTGCAAGTGCCAGAATGGCGGCAATCGAGAACTGCCACTCGAAGCGGAACCAGATATAGACCATGATGGCAAGCAAGGCGCAGACAACAGCCAGAATGCCCTTCTCTGCAAGCTCGGCGCCGACCGTCGGGCCGACAAATTCCGTCCGTCGGATATCATATCCGGACCCAAGCGAATCTGTGATCGCCTTGATCGCCGCGATCTGCGCCTCTTCATCGCCTTCCTGACGCTGCACCCGGACAAGAACATCGGTTTCGCTGCCGAACCCCTGAATGCTGATATCGCCAAGGCCAAGCTGATTGAGATCAGACCTGATATCGCCGATATCCGCCGGGCCGTCGGCATTTCGCGCCTCGATGAGAATACCGCCTCGGAAATCAATTCCGAGATTGAGCCCGACAAGCGAAAACAGCGCCACCGACGCAAGCACGAGAAGAGCCGAAAACATGATGGCAGGCTTGCGAAGCCGCAGGAAATCAATGCTGGTTTCGCTGGGAACTAGCTTCAGACGCATCGGTCGTCTCCCTTACAGAACCAGCTGGCGCGGACGTTTGCGCTCGAGCCAGATAATGATCAACATCCGCGTCACCATCACCGCTGTGAACAGCGAGGTTGTAATGCCAATGGACAATGTAACGGCAAATCCCTTGATCGGGCCTGATCCGAAGATATAGAGGAACAGCGCGGCAAACAGAGTTGTCAGATTCGAATCGATGATTGTCGATATGGCGCGGCTGTACCCGCCTTCGATCGCCGCCATAACGCTCCGACCACGCCGCAATTCCTCGCGAATGCGCTCAAAGACCAGCACATTTGCGTCAACGGCCATGCCCATTGTCAGAACGATACCGGCGATACCCGGCAATGTCAGCGTGGCCTGGATGGCTGAAAGGGCACCGAGGATCAGAATGACATTCACCGCCAGCGCCACATTCGCAAGCACCCCGAACAGGCCATAGCTGGCAACCATGTAAATGATGACAAGCAACAGACCGACAAGCGCCGCTATCTCTCCTGCGGCAACCGAATCTGCGCCAAGCCCCGGACCGATGGACCGTTCTTCCATGACAATAAGCGGGGCCGGCAGCGCGCCTGCCCGCAGGATCAGCGCAAGCTCATTCGTTTCGGCGACACTGAACGTGCCGGTAATCTGGCCACTGCCAAAAATCTGTGACTGGATTGTCGGCGCGGACACGACCTTGCCATCAAGAATGATCGCAAAAGGCCGGCCGATATTCGCCCCGGTGACGCGGCCAAACCGCTTTGCGCCGGTCGCGTTGAGGGTGAAACTGACAGCCGGGCGATTGTTCTGGTCAAAGCTTGCCTGTGCGGAGTCCAGCAGCTCGCCACTGACCATGACGCGTTTTTCAACGACATAGAACTGTCCGTCATCACCGTCACTTGGCAACAATACGCTGCCGGGTGGTGTGCGGCCACGGTCGATGGCTTCCTGCGCGCTCATCGACAAGTCGACAAGCTGGAAGGTCAGTTTTGCGGTCCGGCCAAGGAGACGCTTGATCTCCTCTGGATCATCAACTCCGGGAAGCTGGACAAGTATTCTGTCCTGACCCTGGCGCTGAATGACAGGCTCTTTTGTGCCATCAGGGTCGATCCGGCGCCGAATGATTTCCATCGACTGTTCGATTGTCTGTGCCTGCAGCGTTGTCAGGCCAACTTCGTTGAAGAAGATCCGGAAATCCGGAGATTGATCAACAATCTCGAAATCACGACCAAGGTCTGTGAAAATCTGCCGGGCCGCGGCGTTGTCATCATCCTTGCGAAGGGTGACCCGCACCTCGTCATCAGCAACGTCAAGCCCACTGAACCTGATTTTCTGACCGCGGAATTCCTGGCGTATGGTCTCGGCGGCACTTTCCAGACGTTCCTGTGCCACGACATCCATATCGACCCGAAGCAGCAGATGCGATCCCCCCTGCAGGTCAAGGCCAAGATTGATCTTCTGCCCCGGCAGGATGCCGCCACCAAATTCTTCATCTCCCGACAACAGGTTCGGGGCCGCATAGGCGACACCAAGGATGGTGATGAAGATCACAACTAGCTTTTTCCAGCCTTCAAACTTTAGCATGGCGGCGGGCTTTCTTCGCAGATGGATGTGGGCCAAGGCAACGCCACGGCCCCGTCGTCGGTTACGACTTGGCTTCGGTCTTGCCGCGCACGTCGGCGATCATGGTACGGACGACATTGACCTTTACGTCCTTGGCAATCTCGACCTCGATTGTTTCGCTGTCATCAACCGCCTTGATGATGGTGCCTGTCAGGCCGCCATTGGTCACGATCTTGTCGCCGCGTTTCAGGGCCGACAGCATTTCCTTATGCTGCTTGGCACGCTTCTGTTGCGGGCGGATCAGCAGGAAATAGAAGATCACCATCACAAGGATGATAGGCATCAACCCAAGGCCACCTTCGGCAAAGCCGCCGGACTGGGCAAAAGCTGGGGAAATAAGCATGTCGTTTCAACTCCAGACTGCGCTCGAATTCATCGGTTCCGCACCATAAACACCAAGACACGGTTGAGCAATCATCAACGCCACCTGTTTGCATGAAATCGCACCAAAAATGGCTTGCTTGGTAGTTGTTAGCCGTCTCCAGCCCTGTTAGATTTCCGGCATGAACAATTCAGATACCGATTCCGAGTTCCTGCGCCAGCTTTCGCGCATTGCCGATGCACTCGAAAAACACAGTCCCACCGATCCGACAGCCGCCGATGTGGTGCCGGCCGAGGCCTATGTGTGGAACCGCGCCAGTCGGCGTCTTGTAGCGGTTCCGAAGATCAACCGTGTGGAGTTGGGATTGCTGCGCGGCGTCGACCATCAACGCGACAGCCTGCTGTCGAACACCATTGCCTTTGTCAGGGGCTTTGCCGCCAACAATGCGTTGTTGTGGGGTGCCCGCGGCACTGGCAAGTCATCTCTGGTCAAGGCCGTTCACGGCACGGTTACAGAGCGTGGGATGGATTGTGCGCTTGTCGAGGTTCATCGCGAGGATATTTCCGACCTTCCCTTTCTGATGACATATCTGTCACAGCTTGACCGTCGTTTCATCGTCTTTACAGATGACCTGACCTTTGATCATGGCGACAGCAGTTACAAATCCCTGAAAGCGGCGCTGGATGGCGGGGTCGAGGGCCGACCCGACAATGTCATTTTCTATGCAACATCAAACCGCCGGCACCTAATGCCACGGCAGATGATTGAAAATGAAAGATCAACAGCCATCAACCCGTCTGAGAGTGTTGAGGAGAGCGTCTCACTTTCGGACAGATTCGGTCTCTGGGTTGGCTTTCATTCGATTGATCAGGATACATTTTTTGCCATTGTCGAAGGCTATGTCGCACATTTCGGGATCAATACGGCAAATGTCGATGTGCGCCGCGAGGCGCTTGCCTGGTCGATGGAACGCGGATCCCGTTCGGGTCGCGTGGCGTGGCAGTTCATCGTCGATCTGGCCGCACGCACCGAAACCGACCTGACCAAACCGACCTGACGACCCCGGCCTTGCAGGCAATCGCCAGCCTGCCACACCCCTTCAGGCGATCAATGACCGCGGATCGATCGGTTTGCGCGAACGGCGTATTTCGAAATGCAGCTGCGGCGTGTCGACCTTGCCTGTCTGGCCGACGGTGGCGATTTTCTGTCCGGCATCAATGACATCGCCTTCCTTGACCAGCACCTCGCCAAGATGCGCATAGGCGGTGATGATGCCACCATCATGCTTGACCAGGATCAATGTCCCGAAGGATTTGATTTCCCGTCCGACAAAGGCAACGGTACCGCGCGCCGCCGCGCGAACCTCGGTTCCCGCCGCTGCCGCGATATTGACCCCATCATTGTGAACACCCCGCGCCGCCGGGCCAAATTCCGCGACGATTTCACCTTCGATCGGCCAGCGGAAGGGACCGGTTCCCGATGGGGCGACAAAGCGTTTCCTGACTGCCGGGGTAGATGGCGTCGGCGAAATGGTGGCAGCCGCAACGGTCGTGGCGTCAGGCGACACATCAAGAACCGAAAAATCCAGCCTGTCGGGAAGGATCAGACGTTGGCCAACCTGCAATGTGAACGGCGCCTCGATACCATTGGCCTCCGCCAGCTGATACTGGCTGACAGCATAACGCTGCGACAGTGAATAGATGGAATCTTCTGGCCCCACCACATGCACCCGAGGCGGGGTCAGTGTCAGCACCTGCCCGACCACCACCGCATAGGGAGGGCCAATCTGATTGTCCCGTATGATCGAGGTCGGCGGCACCCCGTAGCGTGCGGCGACAGCATAGATATTGTCACCATCGCGCACCGTAACCTTGCCGTTCGGCGGAATGGCTTCCCGAGGCTGGCGAAGCGGTGCGTTGAGTACAGGAGCCGGTGTATCCCTGGTGAGCGAGAGGTTGGGTGCCTTACAGCCAGCCATCGGCAACAGCCCTGCCACCAGCGCCACTGTTGCCAGAGATCGCAAGCTTTGCTGTCGTGGTACCATTGTCTAGTCCTCTACCAACGGAACGAATTTCACAGCAAGAAGTTCCTGTTTTTCAAATCCGGTTTCTGTCCGACGCACCGTGACCAGTTTCTGCGACCGGTCCCGGCCTTCCGGTGCCACCATGATGCCGCCAGTTTTCAATTGATTCAACAGCGCAACAGGAATTGATACCGGCGCGCATGTCAGAATGATCCTGTCAAAGGGCGCGCCTTCGGGCCAGCCGCGCGCACCGTCACCAACTTTGGTCGTGATATTGGTGATTCGCAGCTTTCGAAACTGCGTCTCTGCCTCGACAAGAAGGGGACGCAACCGTTCGATGGAATAGACCCGGCGGCACAGAAAAGACAGGATGGCCGCCTGATATCCGCTGCCGGTGCCGATTTCCAGAACCCGCTCCCGACCTGTCAGCTGCAGCGCTGCCGTCATCCGCGCGACGATATAGGGCTGGCTGATTGTCTGCTCCATCGCAATGGGGAGCGACGCATTTTCATAGGCGTGATCACGAAACGTCACCGGAACGAACATTTCGCGTGGCACCTGCTCGATCGCAGACAGGACATCTGCCTCGACGACACCCATCCCCCGAAGGGTCATGGTCAGCTGTGCTTTTTCCTGTTGAAAGTCAGTCATGCCCCTGCCCGACCGCGAACTTCTGGCAGGATCCATCCACACCCTTGACGGCGGGGTCAGAAATCAACAGCTGTCAGCCCGGCCTGAATGTCGCCTGCGGTGATATCCATACCCAAAGCCGTCAGCGATATCCACCCCTCGTCCATCACCGCACGGTCACTTCCGGGAATTGTCTGCTCTCGGCTCATCAACGGGCCAAGACGATAGGAATTCGGACTCTCACCATCAATCACATGATCCCCGAATTTGTGGCGATCTAGCGTTGCCGGCCTGATGCCAAGAATGTCTGCTCCGCGAACCGGTGGAAAATTGACATTCATCACGGTCCGGTCGGGTATTCCAGCCTCGAGTATTGTGCGGATCACGGTTTCTCCATGGATGATGGCAGCGTCATATTCGGATTCCTCGATGCCACCATTGCGCTGCGACAGCGCAATCCCCGGTACCCCCATCAGCGCCCCTTCCATGGCGGCGGCAATGGTCCCGGAATACAGCACATCATCAGCCGCGTTCATGCCGGCATTGATACCGGACAGAACCAGATCCGGCTTGCCGTCCATGACCCGTGACGTCCCCATGATCACGCAGTCGCTTGGCGTGCCCGAACAGGAAAACCTTTTGTCTCCAAGCGGGGTGATCACCACGTCACGACGCAAGGTAATGGCGCGCGACATGCCGGACCTGTTGCTGTCAGGCGCAATCACCCACACATCATCGCTCAGCCGCAGGGCAATATCATGCAGAATTCTGATGCCAATGGCGTCGACCCCATCATCGTTGCTGATAAGAATCCGCCCGGGCGACATCGAAGAAAATGGAGACATTGGCTACCTCGGCAATACCCTAAAAAAAACAAACAAACTCCGCCTTTCGACACCGGAACCGGGCATCACATCGGCGTGATAACGTCGCATCCCATATAGTCATGCAGGGCTTCAGGAAGACGCACGGATCCATCTTCCTGCTGGCCTGTTTCAAGCACCGCGATCATCGTACGACCCACAGCCAGTCCGGACCCGTTCAGGGTGTGGACATACTGCGTTGATCCCTCCTTGTCGCGGAAGCGGGCTTTCATCCGGCGTGCCTGAAACGGTCCGCAGTTCGAACACGAGGAAATCTCGCGATACTGGCCGCGTCCTTCGTCCTGACCGGGCAACCACACTTCGAGGTCATAGGTTTTCCGGGCACCGAATCCCGTATCTCCGGTACACAGCATCATCACCCTGTAGGCAAGACCAAGCCGCTGCAGGATTGTCTCGGCGCAGCCTGTCATACGCTCATGCTCTGCCGCCGACTGGTCGGGATGGGTAACGCTGACAAGTTCTACCTTTGAAAACTGATGCTGGCGGATCATGCCGCGCGTGTCACGCCCCGCCGCGCCCGCCTCGGACCGGAAACAGGGAGTGTGCGCGGTAAAGCGCATCGGCAGGCTGTCTTCCGGCCAGATTTCATCGGCAACCATATTGGTCAGCGGCACCTCGGCTGTCGGGATCAGCCATTTGTCATCGGCGCGGAACAGATCCTCGCCAAATTTCGGAAGCTGGCCGGTGCCAGTCATCGCCGTGCTGTTGACCAGCACAGGTGGCAGGGTTTCCTGATATCCGAACTCGGAGGTGTGGATATCCAGCATGAAGGCTGCCAGCGCCCGCTCCAGCCTCGCAAGCTGGCCACGAAGAACGACAAACCGTGCGCCGGCAAGCTTTGCGGCGGCGGCAAAATCCATCTGCCCAAGCGACTCGCCAATGGCAACATGGTCACGCGGGGTAAAGTCATATGACGGTATTTCACCCCATTCACGGACCATCTTGTTGTCCGTTTCATCGCTTCCAGCCGGTACATCCATGTCGAGGATATTGGGAAGTCCCAGAAGATGTTCTTCAAGGGCGGCGGCAAGGCCTGCCTCTTCACCTTCCAGACCCGGCATGCTGGCTTTGATGTCGTTAACCTCGGCGATCAGGTCATCGGCATCTTCGCCCTTGCCCTTGCGCATGCCTATTTCCTTCGAAGCCTGATTGCGTCGTGACTGCAATTCCTGAATTTCACCCTGCAGAGCGCGGCGGCGCGAATCTATCTCCAGAATCGCGCTGGCCAGCGGGTCAATGCCGCGGCGCGCCAGTGCCGCATCGAAATCTTCAGGATGGTCACGGATAAAGCGGATGTCATGCATCGGATGGCTCGTTTCAGATGATCAAGGCGGTAGAGATACCCCGGCTTAGTCTGCCGCCTCGTCGGTTGCCTTGGGCGCAATCACCTTCGCGCCAAAAATGGAAATCTCGTAAAGGGCGATAATGGGAAGTGCCAGCATCAGCTGAGACACCACATCGGGCGGTGTCAGGATCGCGGCGGCGACGAACGCGATCACGATCGCAACCTTGCGTTTTTCCGCCAGCCCTTCGGGAGATACAAGCCCTGCTCGCACCAGCAGCAACAGGACAACGGGAAGTTCAAACGCCAGACCAAACGCAAAGATCAACCGCATGATCAATGACAGATATTCGGAAATGCGCGGTTCGATCTCGATCGCCAGCGCACCGTCGGACCCGGCCATTTCAAAACCGACAAAGAAGTTCCAGGCCATTGGCGTGACAATGTAATAGACCATGGCTGCGCCAAGGGTGAACAGAACAGGTGTGGCGATCAGAAATGGCAGAAAGGCACTTTTCTCGTTTTTGTAGAGAGCCGGCGCGATGAATTTCCAGATCTGGATACTCAGGATCGGGAATGTCACACAAATTGACGCAAAGAACCCGACCTTGATCTGGGTGAAAAACCCTTCATGAAGCGCGGTAAAGATCATTCTACCGCCGCCCTTTTCCTCAAGAATTTCAGCAAGTGGCGCCTGCAGGAAGATGAAAACGTGGCTGGCCAGACTGTTGTTCATCCCGCCGCCCGGCATCGGTGCGACGATAATCAGAAACAACACAACAAAGGCAAGCAACGCCACCCCGAGCCGATTGCGAAGCTCAGTCAGGTGTTCGATCAGCGACATTTGTGCGCCACCACCCTCGTTTTGCTGTTCTTCGGCCATAGCTCGTCAGCTCTTGTCCGTCCGTTTGGACTTGTCGTTTTCACTATTGTTGTCTTCAGGCGCAGCGTCACTGTTGGCGTCCGCCGCAATGCGATCACCCGCCTCGGAGGCAAGCGTGCCGATTTCCTTCAAATCGTCGGATGCGCCAGTGCCACTGACACTGTCCTTCATCTCGCGGACGGATTCGCCAACCTTGCCGGACGGGTCGATGACTTCCGCAAGTTCGTCGAGATCACCGGATTTGGCCTTGTTCATGGCTTCTTTGAGATCGGCCACCTCTGCATCGGCCGCAATCTGGTTCATGCCATCGGTGAATTCCCGGGCCATTCGCCGCATCTGCTTTGTCAGATTTGTAAAGCTGCGCAACATTTTTGGAAGCTCCTTCGGGCCGACCACCATGATCAGCACGAAGGCAACAACCAGAAATTCCCAGCCACCAATGTCCAGCATCACGTGGCCCTGTTTAGCTTTTCTTGGCGGCTTTTTTCTTCGCTGCGGCTTTTTTGGCTGGTGCCTTTTTCTTGGCGGCAGCCTTTTTCTTGGCAGCGGCCTTTTTCGCAGGGGCCTTCTTTTGCGGTGCCGGAGTCTCTTCGATGACTTCGACCTCCTCAACCTCCTCGGCCTCGGCTGCTTCGCCTTCGCCTTTCAGGCCGGTTTTGAAGTTGCGCAATCCCTTGCCGAAATCGCCCATAATCGACGACACCTTGCCGCGCCCGCCGAAAAGCAGCAGAACGACCGCAAGTACGACAAGCCAGTGCATGATGCTGAACGTACCACCAAACATTTTGTTTCCCCTGGGTTATGAAGCGGCACGCCTGATGTCCGTGCCGCGCTGGATTCATCGAGAATATAGACAGGGAGTTTAAGATGAACAAGCAATCGTTACGGCCCCTGCGTCAAAGACACCCAGGCCGATGCCAGTCAGCCTCGCCCTGTCCTGTCACCGCCTTGGGGTGTCATTCATTGGCCGGAAAAACAAACGCCTGGGCGGTATCAACAGTTATCCGCACCGGACTGCCGGTCTGCAGCGAATTCAACCCCGGAACCCGCGCATGAAAATGCAGCTCCTTGGTTCCTGTCGGAACCGACAGGTGGATCAGTGACGCGCGCCCCAGAAGACGCGCCTCCATGACAAACGCGTTTGTCTGCGCCTCTGATCCATGCGGTTCGATATTCAGCGCCTCATGCCGGATCACTATGCTCGCCGGATCCCCTTCCCGCATCGAATCCGGGGCCTTGAAATCACCCAGAACCGTTTTGATACAGCCATTTACAACGCGACCTTCAAGTCGATTAACTTCGCCAAAAAACTCCGCCACAAAGGCACTGTTCGGCTGGCAATAGAGATTGACCGGGCGCCCGGTCTGCTGCACCTCACCATCACACATGACAATGATGTTGTCCGACATGAACATGGCTTCTTCGGCGTCATGGGTTACCATCAAGGCCGCTGTACCTGCCGCCTTCAGGACATGCAGCATCTGGTCACGGATCCGTTCGCGCAACCGGCTGTCAAGACCAGCATAGGGTTCGTCCAGCAGGATCACCGATGGCCGTGGCGCCAGCGCGCGTGCCAGTGCAACACGTTGTTGCTGCCCGCCTGACAATTCATGCGGATAGGAATCGGCAAGCGTTTCGATATTCGCCTCGGCCAGCACATCGAGACCGCGCCTCGTCGCCTCACTGCCGCGATTGCGAAGCCCGAACAGAACATTTTCAAGCACCGTCAGATGCGGGAACAGCGCGTAATCCTGAAACATGTAGCCAACACCCCGTGTTTCGGGGGGCACCGCCTGAACAGGATCGGAAACAAGCTTGTCATCAAGCCATATTTCACCTGATTTCGGGCGTTCCAGCCCGGCGGCAAGACGCAGCAATGTCGTCTTCCCACAGCCTGAAGGACCAAGAAGCGTCACGACCTCGCCGGCATCGACGGAAAAGCTGACATCCTTTACCGAATCATTCCCGTTATAGGCATGCGAGATATGGCGAAATTCAAGCATTGATGTTGTCTTCCCCGTCATCGTCGATACCCATGCCGGCATCGATCATGGCTTCTTCAAGAAGATCAGGCTCATCTTCGCCAATCATATCCTCAGCCTCGTCATCGTCGGCTGACACGCCGTCGATCAGCCCACCGATCACCTGTCCCTTGCGCAGCAATCCCGCTGCCTTCAGATCGTCAAGCCCCGGCAGGTCACTCAACGATTCAAGTCCGAAATGATCCAGAAATGCCGGGCTGGTTCCCCAGGTCAGGGGGCGCCCCGGCGTGCGACGGCGGCCCCGCGGCTTTATCCAGCCAAGTTCGAGCAGGATATCGATCGTGCCGCGCGACAGGCTGATGCCACGGACTTCCTCAATCTCCGCACGGGTGATCGGTTGATGATAGGCAACGATGGCAAGCACCTCCAGCGCTGCCCGTGACAGCGGGCGCTCGACCTGACGGTGAGTGTTCAACCTCTCGGCAATCTCGGGGCGGGTGCGAAAGGCAAAGGCATCGCCAACGCGGCACAGCTCAATGCCGCTTGTCGCATCAAAGCGCGCTTCGATCAGTGGCAGCACGGATTCAAGCTCAACACCATCTGGAAGCTGCGCCTGAAGTTCAGGGCCCCGAACCGGTTTTGATGCCGCAAAGATGATCGCCTCGATGGCAGCGGCCCATTGGCTAAGCGAAATCCCGCCCGTCATGCTTGATCCCTCGACCTGAGAAAAAGAGGTGCAAATCGACTGTCCTGACGCAAGCGTACCATTCCTTCGCGCGCCAGTTCCAGCGATGCCACGAAATGAGATGCTGTCGCCGAGCGACGGTCCAGGTCAGTTTTCAGATTGGGTGGCAGAAAGGATTCAAGGACCGTCCATTCGGGAACCTGCCCGACCAGCGCGCGCAGTCTCTGCGCTGCCTCCTCGACCGAAAAGAGCCTCGTTGCGGCAATTGTCAGGGTCCGGTTTTCAACACCCGACTGGATGGCACCGTAACAGGCAAGAAGGTCATAGAGGCTCGCCGTCCAGACAGGTTCAGTGACCGTTTCAAAGGTTTCGGGTTCACCGCGCGCAAACCGCTGATGGCCAAGCCGTGGCAGCGATATCAGCCGTTTGGCCGCCTGCTGCATCGATTCCAGCCGCAACAGCTGATATTTCAGCGCGTCGGTCATGTCGATAACCTCTTCGGCCTGTTCCGGTTCCGGATCAGGAAGAAGAAGCCGTGATTTCAGATAGGCAAGCCATGCCGCCATAACCAGATAATCCGCCGCGACTTCCAGATCGAGGCGTCGTACCGTATCGATGTAACTCAGATATTGTTCGGCAAGCGGCAGAATCGCGATGCGCGACAGATCGACCTTCTGCTCGCGGGCCAGCGACAGCAACAGATCAATCGGCCCCTCAAACCCGTCAAGATTGACGAACAGAGACAGTTGCTCGGGCGCTTCGCGTGGCGGTGCCCCTTCGTCAAATGGCTCGTCGATGGTGTCGGTATCATTCATGCTGGCAGAGTGTCCGCGGTCATCATGATGAAGACTGATTGTCGAATTTGCGAAGGATGCAGTCCTGTCCGGCACGTTTCAGAGCCGAGCAGAGGTTGTCGGCGTCAACCCGCTGAAGCGGCTCGGTAATCACCCGCCAGAAGATACCGTTCTCGCCGGCATCGACCTTCATCGTACCAAGTTCAACCCCGCTCAGACGGGACTGATGCTTTCCCCCAAGCATAGCTGCCTGTTCGCGCGCTGTGGCGGCGTTCCGAAAGGCGGCAAGCTGCACCAGATAAAGCGGCTCGTCACCTTCCACGGCTGGGCCTTTTGGCCGTTTGGATTCGGCGGGCTTGGATTTTGGCATGGATTGCAGCGAGGCCGTGTCTGAGGAGGCGCTGTCCGTTTCAGAACCCTGGGCTCCCGCAATCTGTGTTTCCGTTTGATCAGCGTCGCCAGGCCTGTCTGCCGGCCCTGTTTCGCCCTCTGTTTTGCCGTCTGTTTTGCCTGCTGCACCGGCATCACTGTCACCGGTTTCAGACGGGGTTGCGGTCTGGTCGGTAGCCGAGGCAATCTTTGCCAGATCGACAGGACCATCCGATGTATTGGCATCAGGTGTCTGGACTTTCGGGGCCTGACCATCGGCCGGCACGACAGGTGCAGGTTCAGGCGCCATGACAATTGTTTCATCTGCGGCTTTGGGAAGTGGCGGCATTTCCGGCACATCGGCAGGAGGTTGCAGAATTTCAACATCCTCCTGTTTTTCGACCATGCCGCCAAGCATGCCCATTACCGTACTGTCCGTATGCGGGATTTTTGCACCACCTGGTGATACCGGTTTTTCCCTGAACGGCCCGGGTTCTGCCTTGATCAACACAACATCGGACGCCGGTGTCACGAGCATTGGTTGAAGAATGATCGCGGCAGCCCCGATACCCCCGATAGCAAGCACACCGAAAAGCAGCGTTTTCAGCCAGATACCGCCGCTTTTTCCAGCCGGGTTACGTGCCATTCGCCTTACATTTCCTCTCGTGCGTCGATCGCCAGAACACCAAGGCCCGATCTAATCACCAAAGCCGTTGCCTTGACAAGGCGGAGGCGTGCCGCGGTCAGCTCTGGCGCATCGTCACGGATGAACCGCAGGTCAGGGTTCTCACGTCCGGCGGTCCACAGGGCATGGAAGGCCGCAGCCAGATCCATCAGATAGAAGGCAACACGATGCGGTTCATGCGCGCGCGCCGCAGACACCACCAGCTTCGGCCAACCTGCCAAGTGGCGGATCACCGCCATTTCAGCAGGGTCGGTCAAACGCTCGAGCGCTGCACTGTCTGGCATCACGTCCCCGGTCTGCCGCAACACCGAACTGGCGCGCGCATGCGCATACTGAACATAGAATACGGGATTGTCGCGTGATTGCTCGGTAACCCGTGCGTAGTCGAAATCCAGTGTCTGTTCGCTGCGGCGGGTCAACATGATGAACCGGATCACATCAGCGCCAACGGCATCAATGACATCCCGAACCGTCACGAAGTTTCCGGCACGTTTCGACATTTTCACCGGCTTGCCGTCAGCCATCAGATTGACCAGCTGGCACAGCTGAATGTCAAGCTGACCCTTGTGACCTGACAGCGCTTCAACAGCCGCCATCATGCGTTTCACATAGCCGCCGTGGTCAACGCCGAAAATATTGATCAGCGGACCACCGGTGCGGTCGAGCTTGTCCATGTGATAGGCAACATCCGACGCGAAATAGGTCCAGCTGCCGTCGGATTTCTGAAGCGGCCTGTCAGTATCGTCACCAAATGCCGAAGCACGGAACAGCAGCTGTTCACGTGGCTCCCAGTCTTCCGGTTCCTTGCCCTTCGGGGGTTCAAGAATGCCCCGGTAGACATGGTCGGCCGCCTCCAGCCTGTTGATTGCCGTCTGCACGGCACCATTGTCGACCAACGCACGCTCCGACGAGAACCGGTCCATGTTGATGCCAAGCGCCAGCAGGTCTTCACGAATGCCGGCCATGATGGCGTCGATGGTGAAACTGCGGACAGGTTCAAGCCATTCCTGTTCGTCCTGATCGAGGAAGCTGTCGCCAAATTCCGCTGCCAGGGCCGTGCCTACATCAATCAGATAGGCACCGGGATACAGTCCCTTCGGAATTTCGCCGATGTCGCGTCCCTTCGCTTCGCAATACCGTAGATAGGCGGACCGTGCCAGCACGTCGACCTGCGCGCCGGCATCGTTGATGTAATATTCACGGGTTACCTTCCAGCCGCAGAAATCAAGCAGACTTGCCATCGCGTCGCCAAGAACGGCGCCACGGGCATGTGCCGCGTGAAGCGGACCTGTCGGATTGGCCGACACATATTCAACATTGACCGGCATGCCGCCGCCACTGTCATTGCGACCATAATCGACACCTGCCGCTATGATGGCGTCGATCTCCTGTGCCCAGAGACGCGGTTCCACGCGCAGGTTCAGAAACCCGGGACCCGCGATCTCAACATCCGTGACACCGTCGATGTCGGCCAAAGCCGGTGTCAGCAACCCGGCAAGGTCACGCGGTTTCATCCCCGCCTGCTTGGCAAGAACCATGGCAGCATTGCAGGCGAGATCGCCATGTGACACATCACGGGGCAGTTCAAAGACAACACGGCTCGTATCCAGGCCGGCCGGTAACTTTCCGGACGCCTGAAACGACCCGACAATAGTCTCGAATTCAGCCTCGAATAGGGTGAAAATATTCATGCTTATCTCAGGATAGGGCCAGGTTCGAAAAGACGTTCATGCTCAAGAATTGCATAGCGATCGGTCATGGACGCGATGTAGTCGGCGATGATTCGGGCGCGAACATCCTCCGGCATCGCGTCAATCCCGATCCCCCCGCGGGATTGCCATTCATCGGGCAGTGTGTTGGTCTCGGACATAAACAAATTGAACAAATCTGTCACCACCCGTTTCGCCTTGCTGGTCATACGGTTGACCTTGTAATGACGCCACATGTTGGTGAACAGGAAGCCACGAATGGTTTCAAGATCCGCCGCCATCCGGGAACTGAAGGCAATCACGGGATGTCCGGCCTGACGAATATCGTCGGCGCTGGCGGCTGGCAACGCTGTAATATTCTGTAAAGACTGCCCCAGAAGATCCTGTACAAAAACAGAAATCAGTCGTCTGACAAGCTCATGAGTAAGGCGGGACAAGGGCAGCGAGCCATATCTTGCATCAATGTCGGTCAGAATTGCGTCGACCTGTGGCAAATCACGAATGGCATCTATGTCAAACAGCCCGGCACGCAGGGCGTCATCGAAATCATGCGACAGATAGGCGATGTCATCTGCGAGATTGGCCAGCTGTGCCTCTGCCGAGGGATAATTGCCCAGATCGAGATCGAACCGCGAATCAAGATCGCGGATCGCCGGGCGGATGTCGTCCCGGCCGGCAAGAGGGCCATTATGCTTGACCACGCCCTCCAAGGTTTCCCATGTCAGGTTCAACCCGTCGAACCCCGCATAGCGATGCTCAAGCGCCGTTACCACGCGCACGGTCTGTTCATTATGGTCGAACCCGCCATGCGTCTGCATGGCGCGGCCCAGCGCATCCTCGCCGGCATGGCCAAAGGGGGTATGGCCAAGGTCGTGCGCCAGCGACACGGCCTCCGCCAGATCATCGTTCAGGCGAAGCGCGCGCGCCATCGATCTGGCGATCTGTGCCACTTCGATGGAATGGGTCATACG
This sequence comes from Alphaproteobacteria bacterium LSUCC0719, assembly GCA_040839025.1. NCBI lineage: Bacteria > Pseudomonadati > Pseudomonadota > Alphaproteobacteria > Alphaproteobacteria bacterium LSUCC0719. The sequence continues at coordinate 556,443 of JBFPJN010000001.1, read as the reverse complement.
GGTGCGGAAATAATCGCCCTCGTGATAGACGAAAACCTGCGTTTTATGTTTCAGCTTGCGAAACGCACCGGAATGCAGAATGCGGTCCCGATCACGCTGGAACGGTGTCCGTGCGGCCAGATCGGCGGGTGCGCCCCTGCCCTCGTCCGGTTCAGCGTGAAGCCGTCCACGACTTGCCGGCCCGTGACTGGCATAGGGCGCGAGTTCACGGGTTTCATATCCAGTGGATGTGTTGTCTTGCGACACGGCGGGCCGATCCGGCTATTGGCTGAGGACAGCCGTCAATGTAGGCGCGGAAGGCTGTTTTCTCAATCGGAAAGCGTTTCAAGGCGTGGCATCGCTGCGTCTTGATTTGGGTGTCATGTCACTTCATATTGAAATATGACCGTCACCGGACATCACTGCGGGGAACCCCATGACCACGACAACAGCCACTGCTGAGACACTGCCCGGCTCTTTCGGGTTGAGCGCATCGGCGGCGCAACGGATCCAGAGCATGCTGTCCGGCGAACCCGATGGCAGCTTTTTCCGAGTGGCGGTAAATGGCGGCGGCTGCTCCGGCTTTCAATATGAATTCAGCATCGACACCGCACGGCAGGATGATGATCTGAGCTTTGTCAGCCATGATGTCGAGGTTGTCATTGACGAGATGTCACTGGAACTTGTCGACAATGCAGAGCTGGATTATGTCCAGGATCTCATGGGGTCATATTTTTCGGTCAGCAACCCGAATGCCACAGCATCCTGCGGGTGCGGCACGTCCTTTTCCGTCTGATTCATGCGGATCGCCAGCTGGAACGTGAATTCGGCCAAGGCAAGGCAGGACCATATCCTGTCCTATCTGTCATCAGGCGCGTGCGATGTGCTGCTGATCCAGGAAACCAAGACCCAGGATCAGAATTTCCCGGTTGAGCTGTACCGTGACATTGGCTGGAACGTCGCGTTCCACGGTCAGAAAAGCTATAACGGCGTTGCCATTGCCGCACGCGCGCCCTTGACCGACATCGTCTGCGGCCTGCCGGGTGACGAGGCGGACGAGCAGGCACGCTATATGGAGGCCACGGTCAACGGCGTGCGTGTTGCGACCATCTACCTGCCGAACGGCAACCCGGTTCCCGGACCGAAATTCGACTACAAGATTGCCTGGATGGCGCGCCTGAGGGATCGCGCGGCCACGCTGCTGGAAGACGAAATGCCGGTTGTTCTCGGTGGTGATTTCAACGTCATCCCCCAGGATATCGATTGTTATGACCCTGCGGGATGGGAAGGCGATGCGCTGACCCGCGATGAAAGCCGCGCAGCCTTCTTCCGCATCTGCCATGACGGGTATGTTGACGCGATCCGGGCCTGCCACCCACAGGATGTCATCTACAGCTATTGGGACTATCAGGCAGGAGCCTGGCAAAAGGACAATGGCGTGCGGATTGACCACCTGCTGCTGTCGCCAGAGGCGGTGGACAGGCTGGAAGGATCAGGCGTCGACAAAGGCCCGCGCGGCCTCGAAAAACCGTCGGACCATACCCCTGTCTGGGTTGCGCTTCGCGACTAGCGGTGGCGATTGACCGGTGTGAAGTCGGAAGATACCGGCGAGCGCGGATCATTGACAAACAGATCACCGCCCGGATGCATGCCCGCCCCCTGAACCGCTGATACCGCCGAACAGCGCATCCTGTTCAACAGCCGGGTATTGGCATCGCCAACAGATGGATGCGTGCCGCCATTGGCATCAACAGCCGCCTGCCAAGCCGCGCGGCGTGTTTTCAACACCGACGAATCTTCCAGTTGCGGGCAGTTCAACTCGTTGCTGTTCAGATCGACGATAACCTGGTCGCCATCCTCAAGCAGACCGATTGGCCCGCCAACTGCAGCTTCCTGGCCAACATGACCGATCACCAGACCGACCGACCCACCTGAAAAACGACCATCTGTCATCAGGCCGACAACAATGCCGCGTTCCCGGCACAGCGCGGTAATCCGCGATGTGGAATCCAGCATTTCAGGCATGCCGGGTCCACCGACAGGGCCTTCATAGCGAACCACGATCATGTCACCATCCTGAAAATGATCGGGACTGGTATCGAGCATCTCGAGCAATTTCTGCTCACCGTCGAAAATCCGGGCCGTACCGGCGAAGATATTGTTCTCCAGCCCACCTTCAACACCGGCAAGCTTCAGCACGGCGCTGAATTCCGGTGACAGGTTGCCGCCAAGCACGCGCAGTCCGCCGGTTGGCTTGTAAGGGGTTGCCACGGAATGGATCACATCGCCATCGGGCGCCGGTGGATCAAGTCTGGCAATCTGTTCGGCCAGTGTTTCACCGGTACAGGTCAGCACATCACCGTTCAGCAATCCGGCATCAAGCAGATCCTTGACAAAGACCTGAACCCCACCCTTGGCATCGATATCAACCATCGAGAACCTGCCAAACGGACGGGCATCGACAATCACCGGAACGACATTCTTCGACAGATGATTGAATTCCTCGGCACTCATCACATCCTGCGAGAAATTCCTGTAGCCAGCGGCACGGGCGATTTCCGGCGCATGGAGCATCACATTTGTCGATCCACCAACCGCCATCGCCACAATGATGGCGTTGCGGATTGACTGGCTGGTCACGATGTCGCGTGGTTTGATATCCTTTGCGATCATGTTTTCCAGACAATCGATAAGCTGGTTTGGAAACTCGGTCAGGCGGCGCTCATCCTGCGAGGCGGGCGATACCATATGCAGCGGCTGCATGCCGACAACGCCGATGAATGTTTGCATTGTGTTGTAGGTGAACATGCCACCACAGCTGCCAAACCCGGGGCAGGATTCAAGCGCAATCCGCCGTTTCAGATCCTCGTCCGGGCTGCCGGCAAGCTGGTAGCTGGTGATGATGTCGATCGGCTCGCCAGTCGCGGAATCGGTGCCGGGACGGATTGAACCGTCCGACATGATGATGGCCGGCCTGTTATGCTCAAGAACAGCGGCGAGCGTTCCGACAGGCGGCTTGTCACAGGCGACAACCGCAATCACACCTTCAAGCCCGGAGGCGCTGAGATGTTCGCACAGCGAGTCGTTTGTCACCTCACGCCCGATCAGGGAATAGCGCATTTCCTTTGTGCCGTTGCGAATGCCGTCCGAGGTGGCAATGGTGAATTCCGGCTGCACAAGACGCATCGACATCTTGCCTTCATCTTCACCGATCCGGGCCAGAAGCGCCTGGTGAATGCTGTTCACCTTCGCACTGACCCCAAGATAGCACTGGGAGTCACCCTTGTTGCCGACAACGCCGACAGACGGCTCGTGAATGAGGTCCACAGAGGTGCCAAGTTCACGAGCCACACCGAATGTCTGGCAGTTGCGGCCTGGATTGGTATCGATCAGAACGGTCTTTGAATTTTTCATGTCAGCCCTGGCTGTTTCCAGCTTTCCTGTTCATCCATTTATGTCAGACGGAATGTAAACTTAGGCAGTTTATCCCTATCCCGCAATGTCATCCCGTGGCGATCCCAAAAGGACGATCCCCGAAGACAGAATCACGCAAGCCGTGCCAATGCAGCTTCAAGCGCTCCACGGCGGGTTACTTCCTCGTCAAGTCGACGCCTGTTTTCTGCCACAACATCCTCCGGCGCCTTGGCCATAAAGCCGGGATTGTCCAGCTTGCGTGAAATCTTTGTGATCTCGCCATCCACCCCGGCAATCGCTTTTTCCAGACGCGCACGTTCGGCATCAAGATCCAGAATGTCGGCAAGCGGCAAGCCGATATCAGCGCCATTCACCGTTCCGCGTGCCGTTCCCTTGCCAAAGGTTTCGACCGTTTCCACGCTGCCAAGCCGAGCCAGGCGTAACAGCGCGGCATGGTTGGTTTCGACAGACCGTGCCTGAAGTTCTGAAGCCCCGCGGAGCTGCAGCACTGGCTTTGCTGAAAGCGGCACATTCATTTCAGACCGTATATACCTGATTTCACTGATAAGACTAATCAGGTGTCTGATTTCATCAGGCGCGTCGGTCTCCGCCAGATCAATCACACCAGGCCATGCCTGAGTGATCATCATTTCGCGGCTGGCAAAGATCTTTTCATTCAACTCCTCGGTCAGGTAGGGCATGAACGGGTGTAGCAGCTGCAACGATCCGCGCAGAATGGCGGCAGCTGTGGCACGTGTCTCACGCGCCTCCTCGCCAAGCTGTGGTTTGATCAGCTCAACATACCAGTCGCAATAGGAATGCCAGACAAAGCTGTAGAGCGCGTCGGCGGCTTCATTGAACCGATAGCTTTCGATGGCCGTCGTCACACGTGTGATCGCCTGATTATATTCGGCAACGATCCACCTGTTCACCGGCTCATCAACCGTTGCGAGATCAAAATCGCTACCGCCGCTGGTGCAACCGTTCATCTGCAGGAAGCGGCAGGCATTCCAGATCTTGGTTGCAAAATTGCGATAGCTCTCAAGGCGTGTTGTCGACATCTTGATGTCGCGGCCCTGTGCCGCCATCGCCGCGAGCGTAAAGCGCAGCGGGTCGGCGCCATACTGGTCGATCAGATCCAACGGATCCATGACATTGCCCTTCGACTTGGACATTTTCTGGCCCTTCTCGTCGCGGACCAGGGCATGGATATACACATCACGGAACGGCACTTCGCCCTGCATGGCATACATGCTCATCATCATCATTCTGGCGACCCAGAAAAAGATGATGTCAAATCCCGTGACAAGAACATCCCCCGGATAATAGCGGGCAAGGTCATGCCTGACCCTGTCGGTGTCGTCAGGCCAGCCAAGCGTGGAAAAAGGCCACAGGCCACTGGAAAACCAGGTGTCCAGCACATCTTCGTCACGGCGAAGTTCTACGTCACGGCCGTAATGCGCTCGCGCGGCAACCTGCGCTGCCTCGTCATTCTCTTCGACAAAGATGTGATCATCAGGACCATACCATGCCGGGATGCGGTGCCCCCACCAGAGTTGGCGTGAAATACACCAGGGCTGGATGTTCCGCATCCATTCGAAATAGGTTTTGGACCAGCGTTCGGGAACAAACCTTGTCCGCCCCTCTTCCACCGCCTTGATCGCAGGTTTGGCAAGCTCGGCGGCGTTGACATACCACTGGTCCATCAACCATGGCTCGATAACAACACCTGAACGGTCACCGTGCGGGACAGAGTTCAGAACCTTCTCCTCACGCTCAAGAAGACCCTCCGCCTCCATATCGGCAAGGATCTGGCGGCGTGCCTCATAACGGTCGAGGCCCTGATATTTTTCCGGTATCTCGGGGATGGCTTCCATCTGTGCATGCGCTGTCATCAGATTGATCAGCGGCAGATTATGACGTCTGCCAACCTCGAAATCGTTGAAATCATGCGCCGGCGTGATCTTGACCGCGCCCGAACCCTTTTCCGGATCGGGATATTCATCGGCAATGATCGGAATGGGCCGGTTCGACAGCGGCAGGATAGCCATCCGGCCGACAAGATGCCGGTAGCGGTCATCATCGGGGTGAACCGCAACAGCACCATCACCAAGCATCGTTTCCGGCCTTGTCGTGGCGATGGAGATGAATTCGTCCTCGGTACCCTCAATCCGATATTTCAGGTGCCACATCGAGCTTTCCTGCTCACGCTGCTCGACCTCGAGATCGGAAATGGCGGTCAGCAGCTTTGGATCCCAGTTCACCAGCCGCTTGTCACGATAGATCAGCCCGTCCCGGTGCATCTGAACAAAAATCTTCACCACAGCACGTGACAGGCCTTCATCAAGGGTGAAGCGGTTTCGCTCCCAGTCCGGAGAAGCACCAAGACGCCGCATCTGGCGCTGAATCGTGCCGCCGGATTCGGCTTTCCATTCCCACATCCGCTTGAGAAACGCATCACGCCCCATATCACGGCGATCAATATTCTTTTCGGCGAGTTGACGTTCGACAACCATCTGGGTTGCGATGCCGGCATGATCCTGACCGGGTTGCCACAAGGTGTCGCGCCCCTTCATGCGGTTGAACCTGATCAGCAGATCCTGCAGCGTGAAGGTCAAGGCATGCCCCATATGAAGGCTGCCCGTGACATTTGGCGGAGGCATCATGATGGTATAGGGCGTGGCCTTTGAAGACGGGTCACAGGCAAAGGCACCGCTGGTTTCCCAGCGATCATACCAGCCTTCTTCAATGGCCGTTGGATCGTAAGTCTTGGCGAGTTCGTTATCTGACATGATCGGTTCTGAAACTAATGGGGCGCGGCAATCTATAAACAACCCGCCGGATGATCCGGGACGGACCATATGCGTGAGGCATGATCAATCCTGATCCTGCGGGCCTTTCTGAGCGGTGGTTTTACGCAAATCAGCGCGCTCGCGCAACGCATCTCGTATCTCTGACTGCGAATGCGTCGCAAGCCAAGCGTCAATCTGCGCCCGAACCATCGATTTCAACTCGTCTTCGGGAATGGTAATTCGCCCTTCGGCATCTATCTTGCCCTGCTGCCGGAGCGACTCGGCAAGCAAGGCATGGATTGCCGACTCGGCCTTATCAAGGGAAAAGGATGGTGGGGTGCGGTCGGTGTCGGCCCGCGCTTCGGCCCGGGTTGGACCGGGGCCTGACACCAGATCGGGCGGCGCGCGCAGGATGGCGGCCCGTGGCGGTTGCGTTTCGGCACCCAGCGCCACCTTGTCTGCTTCCTCGGCAAGTCGGGAAATGGTGTCTGTCGGGTCAATGGCCAGCCGCGACGGGCTCCGCCACACAACATCTTCAAGATCGAGAATGCCGACTTCAAGCCCCGTCTCCAGACCGGCCAGACTCTCGCGATTTGCCTCGACAAGGGCACGGATGGCTTTCATTGCCTCTTCAGGGTGATCCGGTTCCCTGTCGTCATTCATATGATCAGGTGCCTTCCTCTGGCCTTGTCATGCAAAACCGCATGTCAGGGTCTTGTCGTCCTGATATCCCAAATGATGCCGTCAACTTCCACGAGCTGCGATGATGCGGGTGCCGTTACCGCGACGGTCTCAATCACCGGTGCCGGCGTCAATATGGGCGCAGCCACAGGCGCCACGGCGACCGGGGCAGCCGGGGCCAAGGCAACCTGAGCCGAGTCAGGGGCTGACGGCGTTGCAGTCGCAGCGGCAGGTATCTGCGCGAGACCCGGACTGACATCGACCGGCACAGACTGGCCACTTGATACGTCGTTGGCTGTCCCTTCCGGCCATTCGATCTCAAGCGGAACCCACCTCTTGAACCGGGGTTCAATGGGTTCCATCCCATCAAGGGGGCCATAGACATCATCCAAGCCAAAGCTGCGCGCCGACAGGGTGCCACTGGCAGCGCGAAGACGGAAACTCGCCATCAGCACTGCATGGTCGGCATTCACCCGCCGCATCTCTGCATCATTGACGTCCTGTTCTGCATCAAGAAGATCGAGCGTCGTTTTCTGACCGAACTGGAATTCATTGTTGATCCCTTCGGCAACAAGTCGCAGCGCCTTCAGCTCCGACTGCACGGCTGCAAGCTGCGCTCTGGCGGTTTCCAGATTGCGGAAGGCATTTCGAACATCAAGGCTGACCTGACGGAAAGTATCGTCACGCCGCAGTCTGGCAGCCTCGAGACTTGCTGCCAGTCCCCGTGATTTGGCGCGGATCGACAGGGTTGGCATCAAGGGCGTTGACAGCTGAAGCTGCGCGGCGAATTCGGTCTTGTCGCTGGCCTTTCCTTCCGCCATCGATTCGGTGGCCTTCAGGGAAAAGGCAACGCTTGGCCTGACGCTGGCAAGCAGGGCGTTGAATTGCTGTTTCGCAATATCAACCGAGAGCCTCGCGACAGTAACCGACGGGTTGTTCTGGCGTGCGGATTCATCCGCCTCGAGAAGGGTCGGCAGAAGGACTCCGGGATCAATGTCACCACTCACCTCGCCAGCTTCGATACCTGTTTGCGTCAGAAAGGCATCCTCTGCATTGCGCATGGCGGTCAGGGCCGCAATCAGCGTTGTCCGTGCCCGTGACAATCTGGATTCGGCCTGTGCCAGCGCCGTCTGGGTTGATGCACCCGCCTCGAGCCGCACGCGGGCGGCGGTAACATGTTCCTCAAGCCGCCCGACATTTGCCCTGTTGAGATCAACTTCCTTGCGGGTTTTCACAACCTCAAGATAGGTGTCGATCGCCTCGATCAGGACCTGTTGCTCCGCAACGCGGTATTTGGCCTCGGCCATGTCGGCCTGGATCTGCCGAAGCTCGGTATTTTCCCTGGTCTGTCCGCCATCATAGAGATTGCGTGACAAGCTCAGCGTGGCGCTGGCGCTCTGTGAGTCGAGAAAACCCGTTTTGCTGGCGTTCGCGGCGTCCTTTTTGGTTTGTGTCCCGGTAACCGTGCCATTTGTGCGCCATTCGGATGTCGACACGGCAACGCCGATATCCTCATGCGCCGCAAGCCAGTCCTGCCGCGAGGACTGCAATGTCAGGCTGTTGCCAAGGGCGGCACGCAGTGCCGTGTCGAGCGATGTAGCCGATACCGGAGAGACCGTTGAAAATAGCAGGAAAATGGCCGGTATAATGGCTCTATGCGAGGCTGATCTGTGCATCTTGTTCCATTTCAAAGTGAACGAATGCCGGCACCCTGCCCCGCCGACAAACTGTTAAAAGACAAATTCGCGCTTTGCGCGGAATTCGTCAAGCAAAGGTACCTGCGCGTCAAACAACGGTTTGCGCGAAAAACCGCTTCCGGCCTTGCGCCACTGGCTGGCAACACCAACCGGGTGACCCGCCGGCCGCCAGACCGCGACAAGCGTGCCGCCAGAAGCGAGTTGTTCAAGCAGCTGGTCCGGTATCGTTTCCACCGCGCCTTCCACGAGAATGCCGTCATATGGCCCTTCCTTGGCGAACCCGTCTGTCAGCCTGCCCTTGATGGCAACGGCATTGTCAATGCCGGTGGCGACAAGTGTTTCCTGCGCTTTTTCAACCAGTTGCGCACGTGTTTCCACGGCAATGACCGAACCCGCAAGCTGTGCCAGAATGGCCGCGCTGTAGCCCGTGCCACAGCCGACCACAAGAATGTTGTTTCCGTCTTCAACTGCGAGCGCCTGTATCATTCGTGCCAGAACCATAGGCTCCATCATGCAGCGGCCGCCCACCACGGGAAGATCCTCGTCGATATAGGCGATAGCCCGCTGATGGCGACCAACAAAATCTTCACGCGGAATTGTCCCAAACGCATCAAGAACCCGGCTGTCGGTAACCTTAGTAGGCCTGATCTGGCAATCCACCATCATTTTGCGCGCCTGCGCGAATTCAGAATCGTCCATGTCCCCCAATCCAATACTGAAAACGGATCATGAACCGGTTATATGGCCATAATCACGCAAAAACAATGGCCGCTTTGGCACCACCACGCCATCAAGCCTGCACCGGACCCGCGGTCTGGCAATGCCCGGGTCACGATCCCTGGCAGAACTCCCGAAACCGTTCCATATTCACTGTCAGTTTTTGTCCAAGAACCGTGCCGGCTGGCAAGCCGACCGTGTCGAATTCCCGGTAATAGCCACATACCGAATGGTTCTGCGATGAATCACAGGTTGTTATGCTGCCGGGCATACTGACCCAGGTACCATCACGGTTCATGTGACCATGGACGGCAATCGCCGTGCCGTTGGCCGTCACCAGCGGTTCACAGAGTTGCCCGCGTCTGGCGGCACTGATCCCGGAGCGTGAATCACAACTCTCGGTGTCCGTGCCTCCCATCCAGTTGGTATAGCGATAGCGTGTCGTATTCGCGCCCTCTCGCCTTATCAGCATGCGTTTGCGATGACCGGTTATTCCCGGTTTCTGATCAAATTCAAAGGACGACGCGGCACTGGCCGGCGCGCGCTGACCGGTCATCATGTCATAGGGATACCCCGCCACCCCTGTGCCCTGCCATATCGGCATGGGTGTTGTCTGCGTCGGCACCTCCCACGCAAAGGTCTGACCCTGCCTGATCACACCGCCGATCCAGCCACTCTGCCAAACGCCGGAACTCCCGGACATCATCACATCCTCAAGATGATCCTGCTCGGCTTCGGACGTGATGGCGGCAAGATAGGATCGCATGCCGCAGGGCGAACCGGTGGATGACTGCGCCGCAACAGTCGCATTGTCAAAATTCATTGGCGGCGATGCCGTGACAAACTCGTGCAGGGAATAGGTGACACCCTCAAAGAACGGCAAACCTCCTATGCCAAATCTGAATGTTATGGTGGCATCTGATGATTGCGGCGAACCGGATATCCGGGATTGTCCCTTTGGCCGATAAAGTGTCTGGCTGATGACCCTGTTCCAGATCCGGGTTTCCAGAGGCAGCGGGCTGCTGAATTTCATCACGCCAATCCGCGGGTACCATGTCGCGGTCACGTCCGGCGGCATGTTGGGCAGATTTGATGCACTCCTCACAAAACCTGACGACTGCCATGTCACAAATTGCATGTCCAATTCACCGTGCAGACCGGGCACATAGTCATCAATCGCGATAAAGGCCGTGGACAATGTGCAATTCGGACTCGCCAATGAAGGTGTGGCTGAGATCGCGCAGAGTTCAGGGCGTTTTTTCACCCGCGTCGATGCCAATGCCTTGGACTCGGTCTTTTGCTGCCTGTTCGGCTGGTTGAGGACTCCCTTCCCGATGGCAAAATTGGCGATGACCGATTCCGGATCGCGGCCAACGACCTTGAAAAAGCCAGCCTGTCCAGGGACGAAAATATCGTCAGAGCGGTTCTGCCAGCCCTGCGCATTCAACTGGGCGGGCGTCCCGAATGGCAGGTCAGGCAGGGTCTTTGATGAACCGGATTCCCACAATTCGTAAAGCAGGTCATTGTCGACATCAAAGAAACAGAATGAATTGTAGGTCGTGGTGTCCGCAAAGGTCCGCACTACCGGTGACTGCCCTTGGGTATTGAACAATGCCGCCGTAGAGGCCACGGACCAGCTCCCTCCGGTCGCGATGGCACCTCCAGAATAGCCTGTCAGCGGAAATCTGGTCACCAGCCCCACGACATTCTGGTCTGCGGCGGGTTCGCGACCATTGATATTCCTGATTTCCGCGACGGCAAGCGATCTTTGCCAGATCCGCAGGTCAGAGATCAAACCCTTGAAGCCACTTTGCCTGTCGGAAAGGTCCCGCCCGATATGCAGAGCTGATTGTGTGGTGGAAATCACGTTTCCGGGCTTGGCCAGACATTCAACGAAATTCAATGGGGTGGCGGCTCCATCAACATACATTCTTGTTGTACTGGTGGTCACATTGCCACCAGCTGATGCCGCAAATGTCACGGCAATATGGTGCCAGGCGCCGTCACGAAGGTCCACTGCCTGCTGGGGGCGCATGCTGGCGCAGTTGAAATTCACCACCGGCACGGCAATCATCTGCGTCCCCTGCCGTACGAGTTCTATATCCAGGCCAAACTGCGATTTCTGGCCATTTCCCCACATCACCACAGTGCCGCGACCCGCGTGGTCGGGGTCCACCCGCACCCAGACCGAAATCGTGCGCGGACCGGCTCCAAGGATCGGAAAATAATCAGACGGGCCATCAGATGTCCGCAGAAACTGGTTGCGACCGTCAAAGCGATACCCGGTTCGTTCATACTGCTGATAGGATTTCAGCCGGAGACAGGCCTTGTCCAACGGCGAACCAGGCACAGAGACCACTTCGACATCGTCCGAGGCCCCCAGCTTCACCTGCACCCGGCGCAGCGCCAGATCGCCCTTTGCGTAATTGTCGGCATGGCTGACCAGAGTGATATTGGATGTTTGTACCTCAAGGATCATTTGCATGATCCCGACGCTGATCAGCGACAGAATGGCAAGGTAGATCATCAGCTCGACAAGGGTAAGTCCCTGCAAAGTGACGTGTTTCCGAGGGCTGGAGTGCCGACAACCGCGTTTGCGTAACAAGGTAATAAACATCTAACAAAACATTATGAAAAGCTGGATAATATCAGCATTAATTAATTAAATATTATCCTTTGGAACAGCCACTTAAAATCAATTTTCATGAATTATTACAAATGGTTCCATAGCACGCCCCGGCCACCAGGGCAGCACAATCAAGCTGTTAAGAAAAGGGACCGCCCCATGTCACAAGACATGTCACAAGACATGCAACATCTGGGCGTCTTACCCACCGGGAAATCGTCCATCATTTCTCAGGATGGAATTGCCCTGCTGTCGGTTGTGCTGATCATCGTTCTGCTGAGCATCATGGCCGCCCCGATGATGGAGGTCACGCGCAAGACACAGGAGCGTGCCATAAAGCAACAGCTGCTGACGGTGCTCAACAAGGAGGCAAAGGAATATCTGGAAATCGGGATCTTTGCGGTTCAGCGAGCCGGTGGCGTCCCGGATTCATTTTCCAGATCGCAATCGGCCAAGCTTCGCGAACTTGCTGTCATATGCGACCGGCGGGTGCGCACCATTGACCCCGATATTCTCGGCGGTGCGCGATTGAGTGACAACACCACCGTGCATAATTCGCAGGTTACCGTCTCCAAGAACCGGCAGGTTGCTCAGTTCATCGTCGAAAAGACCAAGACAGGTGACAATTACCAGCGCTTTGCAATCGTATCCTGTGCCACCGCAAATGACGGCAGCCTTGGCGTCTATGGTGCCGAGATCGCCGCAATGAAACGGTCCTATTACACTCTCAAATTCGGACGTTTCTGACCTCGGCCCGTCACGCACGCCTTTTGATCAGGAGCATGGTTGCGATCCGGAAATCTTCAGCTGGATATCAGCCTGACGCCCTGTACTGCTATCGTTGAAATTCACCCTTTTGAAAATGACAGATTTTCCATCATCCGCGGTGGCGCGGATATTCCAGCCATCCAGGCCACTCCAGCTTTGCATCTGCAAGTTCGGGTCGACCACCCCGTCACCATCCGGGTCATGATTGTAATGTCTCAATTCATAAAGGTTCGTCGCCGCATTCAGGGCGGACGGTGACAGCCTCAGCGGCACAACAATGCCATCGCTTGGTTTCTTCCAGTCCACACTTGATGACAACGTGCCATCCCCGCCTATTTTTGTCGGCAACTTGGGAGACAATTTCGCCGCTTCCAACTGTTCCTTACTCAGCAGCTGACCTGTGTCGGGATGAACCTTGGGAAAGAATTCGGTGGTGTCGTCAAGAAAGGTGAATGGATCGGTCCGGTCCGAAAGAACGCGGTCCTTTTCGATATTGTTCAGCGTAAAGGCAACAGAACCATAGCTATCGTCATAGCTGTCGAACTGGAAAAACAGGGAAAACCTGTTTTCTGTCGTGGGTTTCAATCTTGCAACATCCGCAGCTGGCAAAGAGGTCGAGGTCTGTTCATACAGGAATACGGTGACATGATCTGGGTACTGGATGCCGGGGTGCTCTCTCCAGCGCGATTTCGGGGAAAAGTAAACGTAAGGATAGCCATCCTGCTTCAAGTTGTTGATATCACCATAGCTCACTTTGCTCGCCAAGGCGCATTCGCCGGTGGAATCACCGTTGGGATAACGCCGTTCCAGACCATCCTCACGGTCAAATTTGAATTTGGTGCCGCAATAACCGTAATAGGTTGACGGCAGTTCGTTGCCACAGATGGAGACACTGGTGATATATTGGCGCACCGTGAACTTTCCGGTACTCGCATCAAACTCGCCAAGATCGAACCGGGTGCCGGTCCCACATCTCTGCCCCCCGCAATTGACAGCAACATTGAGGGTGGTGTTATCGGACTGGATCAACGAGCCGCTGCGCATCTTCCCATACAGTTTGTCCTCGCCCATGTACCCGCTTGGCGAGCGGTATTCCAGCTTTTGCAGGGCCAGCCGCACATCCTTGACCGGCCCTTCGAGGGACAGTTTGCGTGAATTCTCCCCCACCAGACGAACAGTGCCAGGCGCATTCGGCAGCGATAGTTTCGATGTCGCCACATCGGTTTTGAGTTCAAGGAAAACATCGGTCATCGGATCATTCGCCAACGCATCGACAAAACTGACGACATTCAGGCCGCCATGCCCGACAACGGCATATTCATCCGGCATTTCCAGCCCGATGCCGGGCGTGGAAAGATCTGGCGGCTCGATCATCGAGGTGTGAAATCTGCCGGGACTGGCCGTGTCATAGGCAACAAAGCGTGGCAATAACACCTGTTTGCCGGTCGTTACACCACGCGACGGGTTCACCCCATCCGCAAGGCAGGCAGGATCATCAACATTGATCGTGGCGATACCTGTAGACTGGTTAATGAAGATCGGTCTGCTGATCGAACAGCGGCCAACCCCATCTTCGATACCCAGGGTCAGAACCACCCCCTTCGCAATCAGCGCGTTCATCAATTTGGCGATGCTGTCACCACCCCTTGTCATACAGTCATGCTTCATCTGGAAGGTGCCGGCACTTACATTGGCGTTTGCAGCAAGGGTGCAGCGCGGATCAATGCCGTCAAAACGACTGATGTTGCCAAACAGCGCAACCAGCGTCATGCCGTCACCATCCTGCAGGTCCTGTGGCAGCTCTGCATCGCTGTAGACCTGTGGCCCTACCGGTTCGGCAAGTGTCCGTGACGAGAATTTCTTGTATATGTGGGCCGCGATGGCTTCGCTTTGCTGTTGATTTGTCAACTGCGTCTGTTCGCCGAACATCGACTGTTCATTGACCTGAATGAATTGCAGCGCCGCCACGCTGATCATGCCAAGAAGCGCAACCGCAACAAGCAACTCGACAAGAGACATGCCACTGTATTCAAATAGTTTTTTTTTCATATTGACATAAAAATAACGATATAAAATGTAAATAAACGGTAAATGCCTTTACCAAATCGGTCAAATATCCGATTGGCCGTGATATCCGGTTGATACCGGCACGCCGGATTCGCGGATTGACGAGGGCAAACACCTGGTTTATCACGCTTGCAGACGGCCCGATGGCAGAGTGGTTATGCAGCGGTTTGCAAAACCGTGTACGTCGGTTCAATTCCGGCTCGGGCCTCCATTTATCTTGTAATGCCTGATAAGTGCCTCCTGGTCGGCAAGCGCGCATGACGTCGCGACCCGGCCCAACCGGCAATCAGGTTACGGTGTTGCCCGCATGCGGCTCCTGATCTCCTTATCCGCGCTT
The DNA here is from genome assembly GCA_040839025.1 of Alphaproteobacteria bacterium LSUCC0719. Lineage (NCBI taxonomy): Bacteria > Pseudomonadati > Pseudomonadota > Alphaproteobacteria > Alphaproteobacteria bacterium LSUCC0719. The sequence continues at coordinate 541,365 of JBFPJN010000001.1, read as the reverse complement.
CTGATTTCCACTCTGTTCGTGCAGATGGGCATTGGCGCGTTGCGTCCTTTCGATGCCATTTCCGGTCAGGCCCTCGGCTTCACACCGGTCGAGATCGGTCTTCTTGCATCCGGGCATTTCGCGGGCTTTCTGCTTGGGTGTGTGTTCGGACCGCTGCTGGTGCGGCGTGCCGGTCATTCCCGTGCCTTTGCGGTCATGGCCGGGGCGGCTGTCATATCGATCATTGCGCATCCATTGATACCTGACGCGCTGTTCTGGGCGGCCATTCGGGTGCTGTCCGGCTTTTCTGTGGCTGGATGCTATACGCTGATCGAAAGCTGGCTACAGGCCAAGATCACTAACGATATTCGGGGGCGGGTTTTCAGCATTTACCGGCTTGTCGACATGTCGGGCCAGATCATGGCCAACGCCATCATCGCCACCCTGACCCCGGCAAGCTATGTGTCCTATAATCTGATCGCCATCATCATGTGTCTTGCGATTCTGCCGCTGGCCCTGACACAGAGCAAGGAACCCGAACTTCCCGAGCGTTTCAGCTATCAACCCTTCTTTGCGCTCCGCATTTCACCGCTTGCCGGTCTCGGGGTCGTGGTGGCCGGTCTGTCAACGGCCACCTTTGGCTCCGTCGGCCCGATCTATGCCATCGCAGTAGGGTTGGACCTGTCACAGATAGCCCTGTTTCTGGTTGTATCCACGGTTGGCGGCATGGCCTCGCAACTTCCAGCCGGCATTCTTGCAGACAAGATTTCACGACGCACGGTTCTGCTGGTGTTCAGCATTTTGGCAAGCGCACTGTGTCTTTTGATGATGCTTCCAGTCGCTGACATCACCATTGGCGGGGTGCCGCTTGTCTATGTCATGTCGTTCCTGTTCGGCTTCACGACCTTTCCAATTTATTCGATTTGTGCCGCCCATGCCTCTGATTTTGTTAGTCAAGACCAGATCATCACCCTTAGCGCCTCGTTGATCTTCATGTATGCTTCAGGTGCGATTGTGTCTCCGCTTCTGGCCGGCGTGATTATCGAGCAGTTTGGCGCGTCGATGATGTTCAGCATGATTGCCGTGGCACATATCATGCTGATGCTGTTCACGATCTATCGCAATTTTGTTCGTCCTGTCGAACAGCGTCGCCGCTATGCCTATATACCGCGAACATCAATGTTCATTGCCAGCATCCTTCGCCCCAGACGGCATGGACATGGCAAAACCGGAACCCCGGAATAGCAACCGGTCAGCGGCAGAACCTCGGCCGGTACGGGAATTTTTTACAGTTTTGGCTTTGCCGCCAAAAATGTCGCACCTATATGGGGTGGCAATGCTATGCTTGCCGTAACAACAGGCGGCATCTGCAAGGATGACGATTGAACAGGAACAAGAGATGGAATCGGTAGTGTCGGTCGACGCCAAATCAAATGATCTTTCGCAGGCAGCAGCATCGGTAACCGCTGACAGGTTCCGGTCTGCCATGGGGCATTTTCTGACCGGCGTCACAATCGTCACAACCCGCGGCGAATCCGACATGCCCTATGGGCTGACGGTCAGTTCATTCAATTCGGTGTCACTGGACCCGCCCCTGATCCTGTGGTCACTCGACCTTGGCAATGACCGGGCATCGCTTTTCCGCGCCTCGGCCGGATTTACCGTCAATGTGTTGCCGGCCGGCTGCGAGGATCTGATCAGAACCTTTGCCGCGCCCGACGCCGAACGGTTCGCCGACACGGCCTGGCATTGGGGTGTCACTGGCCAGCCGGTACTGGACGATGCCATTGCGTCCTTTGAATGCCGATTGTGGGCAGAATATCCAGGCGGTGACCATGCAATTTTTGTTGGCGAGGTGATGGATCTCGCCACCCGTGACGGCGAAGCTGCGGCATATTTCAAGGGGCGTCTGGGCACCTATTCGACCTGATGCGCGCCGCCGAGACAACAACTGCGGAACTGGTACTGGCCGGCGGCGGCCATGCCCAGGTTGCCGTCTTGAAATCTCTTGCCATGAAACCGGTTGCCGGTCTTCGCACGACCCTGATCTGTCAGGATGTCAACACCCCCTATTCAGGCATGCTTCCCGGATTTGTCGAGGGTGTGTGGCCGGCACAGGACATCCACATCGATCTTGCACGACTTGCCCAGATGGCCGGTGCGCGGTTTATCAACGCGCGCGTCACCAACATGGATGTCGTCGAACAGCTGGTACATCTTGAAGGTCGACCACCCCTGCCCTTTGACGTGCTGTCCCTGAATATAGGTGGCCAGCCCGACATGACGGCGATTGACGGCGCGGGCGAGCATTGCATTCCGGTCAAGCCGATCGGCAGGTTCCGCGACAGGCTCGAATTGCTTACCGCCGGTGGTCATCCTAGCAGAATAGCCATCATCGGCGGCGGTGCAGCAGGTTGCGAACTGGCACTGGCGCTGTCAAAACGCTGGCTTTCCGCGACCGGAACCCGTCCCCAGATCGACATTTATGCACGCAGCGCAAGGCTGGTTCCCGAAATGCCGGCGCGTGCTGCACGATTGATCTATGAAACACTTGCCGCCGCCGGAATCACCGTTCGCTGCGGCCAGACCGTTACCGGGGTCATGGCAAACGCACTTTATCTGGAAGATGGCAGCCAGCATGGCTTTGACGTCAGCTTTCTTGTCACCGCAGTGGCGCCGCCGGACTGGCTCGCCACCACCGGTCTTGCCCTCGATGATCGTGGGTTCGTTGCCGTCAACAGAACGCTGCAGTCGGTATCTCACAAGCATGTCTTTGCTGCCGGCGATATTGCGACATTGACTGATGATCCCCGGCCAAAGGCGGGGGTCTATGCTGTGCGGGCCGGCCCCGTACTGGCCGACAACCTTCGCCGTTATCTCAATGGCAAGGCGCTTCGTGGCTGGTCGCCTCAAAAACGTGCGCTGGCGATCCTTGGCACTGCGGACGGGCATGCCATCGGCATCCGTGGCACACATGCCAGCAAGTCGCGCCTCTGGTGGTGGGCCAAGAAATGGATCGACCGCCGCTGGATGGCGAAATACACAAAGCTGAAAATGTCGCCCCCGCCGGCGCCAAAGATGTTTCCTGGACTGAAAGAGCGTGCAGCGACACCGACAGACCCGGCATTCGAAGCCATGCGTTGCCTCGGCTGCGGCTCCAAGACCGGACATGAAACGCTTGCCGCTGCGATGCGCGATGCCACAGACAGGGCGGTGGCGCTTGGCGCGGACCCCCGTTTGATGCCGCCAGACGGGGTGGCGGAAGATTCTGCAGTCCTCCCAATCCCTGAGGCCGGCGAACTTGTCCAGTCTATCGACAGCCTTTCAGAAATCGTCAGCGACCCGTTTCTGCTTGGCCGGATCGCCGCCATCCACGCTATGAGCGACATATACGCTGCCAATGCTGTACCGGTCTGGGCCATGGCCAATGTGACCATGGGCATGGCGCGTCTTGATCTGCAACAACACCAATTGACCCAGCTCATGACAGGCGCGCTGCTGGCGTTGAGCGAGGCCGGGGTGCAGCTTGTCGGCGGTCACACGGGTGAAAGCCGTGACCTTGGCCTTGGTTTTTCCATCACCGGGTGGCGACAAGGGCCGCCAACGCCGCCAGCTGCCGACACAGACACCGCCCTGATCCTCACAAAACCCCTTGGCACGGGTGTCATCATGGCGGCGCAGATGCAACTCGCGGCACGTGGTGACTGGGTTGCCGCCGCGACCGCCAGCATGGCACAGGGCAATGGCAGGGCCGCACAGCTATTGGCCGACTACAATCCGGTGATGACCGATGTCACCGGATTTGGGCTGGCGCGCCATGCATTGAACCTGGCCGAGCGGTGCAATCGCAAAGGCGTGCTGATCGAGTTGTCCAGCCTGCCCTGTCTGGATGGGGCCATCACCTTGCTGGACGCTGGCCACCGTTCAACCCTGCATGGCCAGAACAAGGCCGCTGTCAGGCTCGCCGCCAATTCACCGACGTCAGGCATCATGAATATTCTGTTCGACCCGCAGACAAGTGGCGGCCTTCTGGCCGCACTTCCGGCGGTGGACGCCGCGCCGATTGTCGAACAACTGAATAGTGACGGCATAGCGGCCGCGATTATCGGACAGTTTGAAGACACTACACCTGGCCTGCGGGTCAGGGCCTGACAGGAGTACCACCCATGTCACCCCCGATCACCCGCGCAACGACCTGGCTGGACACATCCTGTGACATGATCATCGATGTGCGCTCGGAAGGCGAATTTGCCGAAGATCACATTCCCGGAGCGGTCAGCATGCCGGTGCTGAATGATCGTGAACGCGACGAGATCGGCACCATGTACAAGCAGATCGGCGCGTTCGAGGCAAAACGTCGTGGCGCTGCACTGGTTGCGCGCAATATCGCAGCCCATATCGACACCCGTCTTGGCGATGCACCGCGCGATTTCCGTCCTCTTGTCTATTGCTGGCGTGGTGGTCAGCGAAGCGGGGCCATGGCGCGGATTCTCAGCGAAATCGGGTGGAAGGTTATCCTGCTTGAAGGCGGCTACAAAACCTATCGCAAGGCGATACTGGACGGGCTTGACTCCCTCCCCTCGACATTGCGGGTCATCATGCTGCGGGGCCGAACAGGAACGGCGAAGACACGCATTTTGCGGGCTGCGGCTGAAGCCGGCGCACAAATCATCGATCTTGAAGGTTTGGCAAGTCATCGTGGTTCACTTCTTGGTCCGGAACCGGGCCAGCCCCAACCCTCGCAACGCCATTTTGAATCGCACCTTTTTGCGGCGATGCACCGGCTCGACCCTGCACGCCCCGTCTTTATCGAGGCGGAAAGCAACAAGATCGGTGATCTGCATGTGCCACGCGCCCTGTGGCACCGGATGCGCGATGCGCCGGCGCTGCAGGTTGTTGCGCCATTGGCGGCGCGCGTCAAATTCCTGCTTGCCGATTATGACCATATCATTGCCGAACCGGACCGGCTGAAACCCTTGCTGAGCTGGGTGGTGACGCGCATCGGCCATGAGCGCGTTGACGACTGGCGAAGCTGTGTGGATGCCGGGGATTGGGCCGGCTTTGTCAGACGTGTTCTTGAGGATCATTATGACCCGGCCTATGACCGCTCGGCGGCGGCGCGCCAGCATGCCGATCTTGGTGAACTGGCGGTCGACAGTCTGGATGACAAGGTGATTGCGGGGCTGGCACGCGACCTTGCCGCGCATGTCTGAACCGCATCAGGTCCAGAACATGAAAAAACCCTGTTGCATCGTCGAATTAGTAATGTATAACGCTCCGCAGGCGTTTCCCCGGTAGCTCAGCGGTAGAGCAAGCGACTGTTAATCGCTTGGCCGGCGGTTCGAATCCGTCCCGGGGAGCCAACCTCCTTAAAGCAAGGTCCGTGGACCGTGGTTCAAGTGACTGTTTCCAAACGATTAACGTTCTGGAACAGGAGCTTGTGTTTCCATGGTGTGGGTAAGGTCTCCGGTATACTTTTACAATCGTAACGGCACGTACTACTTCTCTCGTGCGGTTCCTTCTGATCTTCGGTATCGCTTTCCCAAGCGGAAAATCGAGGTCTCCCTTCGTACAAAATCAGAATCCAAGGCTGCCAGATCTGCTGCCGCCCTGTCTGACAGGCTGGAGCGATACTGGGATAGTTTGCGGATGGAAATGATCTATTCGAAGGAGCTTGGCCTGACGGTCCTGCCAGAGACCAGAACGGTGGCGGCTGACAGTTTCAGTTTGACTGACGCGCTGGCGCTCTATCACCGGCTAAAGGGTACAGGTAAGACCAGCCTGTTCTTTGAATCATCAGAGCGAAGCATCCGCTATCTGATCGAATGCCTCGGGCATGACAGTCTGACATCACTCGAGGTGTCAGACGCAGGACGTTTCAGGGACTATCTGTTCGAGCGCGGCATGTCCTCATCATCCGTAAAGCGTGTCTTCTCATCTGTAAGGGCAGTCATCAACCTTGCCATCAGGGAACATGGTCTATCGATGACTAATGTGTTCAGCGGCACCTTCATCCCGGATGATGAGGTAAAGAAGAAGCGGCTGCCGATCCCTACTCCTGATCTGGTCAAGATCCAGCAGGAGTGCATGGCACTGGATGATGAGCCACGCTGGCTTATCGCTCTGATCAGCGACACAGGCATGCGCCTGTCAGAAGCCTGCGGCTTGCCGGCTTGTGACATCCATCTCGATAGCGATACACCCTATGTCGATCTTGTCGAGCATCCCTGGCGACGTCTGAAGACGTCGTCCAGCAGCAGACAGGTGCCACTGGTGGGAGCATCACTCTGGGCAGCGCAGAAGATCAAGGATGCAGGCTCTACCCTCGCCTTCCCAAAATACTGCAGCGACGCCAAGTGCAATGCGAACTCAGCCAGTGCGGCGCTGAACAAATGGCTGAAGCTACGGGTGCCTGATGGATGTGTTATCCACTCCTTCCGACACAGCTTGCGTGACCGCCTCCGTGCCATTGAATGCCCAGCCGACATCATCGATGCCATCGGCGGTTGGACAACCGAAGGCATCGGCCATCAATATGGCCAGGGACACAGCCTTACTGTCATGCATGGGTGGATGAAGCTGATAATAAAATAGTGACCATCGGGTGTCCCCCCAGCCATAAAGCACGGTTAAGCACACACGTTTGCTGAGAGGACTTTGATAACGATGCGCTCAATAACGCTGTCTGTCCAACGAATCAGGCGCGGCATTAGCGCACTATCATTCTAGGGGAAGATCGTGTTCTGCAGGAATGGGGCTACGAACTCTGATGGTTCATTGCCAAAGGCACCCACACACTCTGCAGAACGCGTGCAACTTGGCACATCGCGTCTAGAACATCACTGCGTCACCACCGCACATGAGCGAATGGCTGAGATAGATTCCAAAGTCCAAGAACCGTGATCCTTGGAAACAGTCACTTGAACCACGGTCCACGGACCTTGCTTTAAGGAGGTTGGCTCCCCGGGACGGGGTTCGATGCCTATCCGTGGCGCCATCCAGTAACTGATTCCAGCTATATCAATAGCTTAGCAAGCCGCCCTTACAGGTCAACTGTCAAAACCTTACCTGTAACCTTGCCTGAACCCTCGACCATGGTCCGAGTTCCAAGGCCCAAGCAAAAAGGTCCGTGGTCCACGGACCTTGAGCCGCGGATCGTGGGCTTTGGCTCACAGTCCGAGTTCCGAGCTTCGAGTTCCAAAAGCATCACCGTTGACCAGATCACGCTCCGAGAGCCGCGAAACACGGTTCTATGATCGCGGCGCTTGGAACGTGGCGCATAAGCTTCAGTAACACCCGTCCAAGTGCCGCGTTCAGGGAGCCGAGATCATAGAATCGTGTCACGGTCCAAGGACCGCAAAAAGTGTTGACATTTGCGGCAAAAATGTCGACACTTTTTGAGAAAATTGATTTTAATGCAGTTAGTGAATGATCTTGCAGCAAGATTGGTCAGACAGTTTCATCGGCATTTACCACTCTCCGGATGACTTGGTAGCCGGGTCCTTGGGCGACCGCGCCCTCGCGCTCTTGCGATGGCGCATTCTGAATGGCGTTTTCGTTGGTGGTGACAAGATCCGGGAACAGGTCGTGGCGCGGGAGCTTGGCGTCAGCCGCGGAACGATCCGCGAGGCGACGCGCAGGCTATACGGTGCCGGTCTGGTGGAGATCGACGCGCAGCGTGGCGTGTTCGTGCGCACCTACACACTGGAACAGATCATCGATATCATCGAAGTCCGAAAATCACTCAGCGACCTCATCGCAACTTTGTTCCTTGAGCGCGCTACCGAAGCCGACCACGACCGTATCAAGGCACTTTACGCACGACTTCTGGAATCGAAGGTCACAAGCTATTGCAACGGCGACTACATCACCAGTGTTCAATTTACCGAAGCCTTCGTACGGGCAGCCAACAGCGACCGGGTGTACACGTTGGAGCGTGAAGCCTGGCAGCAAATGCGCATCTTCAAACTATTTCTGAGACGCCAGATCGGGGGGCCTGTCGATTTCGAAGCCTTCAACCGATCAATGTTCGTGCAGGGCACCAAGCACCGGCTGGCACTATACAACGCGATCTCGTCCGGCAGCCGGTCGCAAATCGCCGGTGCAATGCGTGACGCAGCCGACGCCTCGCTTAATCGCGCGCGGGTGCTTTTTGATGATTTTCTTGAATTACGAGGAAGAAACTGGCCATCGCTTGTTGATCGCGCGAGGCCGAAATCACCCAAAATCGACGGATTTCAAGCAACTACCAACATTGGGAGGGAAAACAAATGAAAGCCTTGAAAAACTTCATGCTGGGCGTGGCGGTGATCGCCATGGCGGCCTTTGGTGCGCCTTCTGCGAACGCTCAGGTCGACTTTTCGGGACAAACCATCACAGTCGTTGTGCCCTTTGGCGAAGGCGGCGGAACAACGCGGGTGTTTGGCTACTTGCTGCCATTCCTTGAGCGGCATCTTCCTGGCAACCCACTGGTGCAGATGCTAAATATCCCGGGTGGCGGTTCGATTAAGGGTGCCAACCAGTTCCACAACAACCAACTGGCCGATGGAACCTATCTGCTGGCAACCTCAACCTCTACCGTCGTCAATCAGGCAACGCGCAACTCGCTGGTTGAATACGATCTGTCGGCCTATCAGCCGGTCGTGCTCATCGGTTCGGAGACTCATTGGTTCACCAGTTCGGCCGTTTCGCCCGAGCCTTACGACTTCGGTCCGTTGATCGAGCGTCCGCTGGCGCTTTATGCGCTGAACTCGCCAAGCTCGGCGGACCTGTTCCACGTCTGGGTCTTCGACAAGCTCGGGATCAAAGGCGCAAAGCCGATCCCTGGACTTTCCTCCGGCAACGGGTTCCAGGCCTTTCTGCGCGGTGAGATCCAGATCAGCTCGCATGGCTCGGCAAACTATCTGAAACGTGTGGTTCCCGGCATTGAGAGTGGTGAGTTCAGCGACCTGATGTCACTTGGGCTGGTCCAGGCGGACGGGACGGTTCAGCGCACCCCCTACTCGCCAAACACTCCGACTTTCCCTGAACAGTACGAGCGCATCCACGGCACGCCGCTTGCAGGGGCAGACCTTGAGACATACCTCGCAATCAACGGGATCTGGAACCGGGCCAGCAAGGCATTGTTCCTTCCTACTGATACACCTGCCGACGTAGTGGCTGCCTGGCGCGACGCGTTTGACAAGATCATCGCCGACCCGGAGTTTATTGAGACAGCCGAGGCCAATCTTGGGCCGTCTGACCTTATTATCGGTGACCTCGCGGGAGAAGTCGTTTCAGGCGCCGCTGTTCTGTCGGACACCGCTATCGAGCAGTTGAACGCAGTGTTGGCGGCAAACCGATTCACGTTCCGGATCGAGTAGATAAGAAAACCGCCGGCCGTCATGGCCGGCGGGCCGAACGACGGGTGATTGGTTAATGGAACTGTTCCTAGATGTATTGCTGCGCCTGTTTGAGCCCAGCCATATCCTGTTTCTGCTTGCAGGTGCGGTGCTGGGAATGACCGTAGGTATTCTACCGGGTCTAGGCGGAACCACCGCCCTGGCGATCCTCCTACCGTTCGTGTCGAACTTCGAACCTACGCAGGCGCTTGCGCTGATGATTGGTGTGCTGGCGCCAACGACCACGTCGGACACGTTTCCGGCGGTGCTTATCGGCATACCCGGCACAGCCGGGTCTCAGGCCACCGTGCTCGACGGTTATCCGATGGCGAAACAGGGTATGGCATCGCGGGCACTGAGTGCCGCCTTTCTGTCGTCACTGACTGGTGGTGTCTGGGGCGCAATCATTCTGAGTTTTTCGATTGTTTTCGCAAAGCCAATCATCTTAGCTGTGGGGTTTGGAGAGCAATTCTTATTGATCATCCTTGCACTCGTCATGGTCGGTGCGCTGACCGGTGCCAATATCATCAAGGGGATAGCGAGTTGCGCCATTGGGCTGGTGATCGGTGCGGTCGGGTTGGCCCAAATAACCGCCGACCCGCGACTGACCTTTGACACGCTCTATCTTGTTGAAGGCGTGCCACTAGTGGTCGTTGGGATGGGGCTATTCGCGATTCCCGAAATCGTGGCGCTCTTGCATTCTAAGTCTTCAATTACCGGCGACATGGCGCTGAAAAACCAATGGATGCAGGGGTTCCGCGATGTTCTCAAGAACTGGTTTCTGGTTTTCCGCTGTTCGTCAATCGGGGTGCTCGTCGGCGCGCTGCCGGGGCTCGGTGGCACGGTGGTTGACTGGATTGCCTACAGCCACATGCGGCAGACCGAACGACGCGACACCGAAAAACTGGGCAAGGGCGACATTCGCGGGGTGATTGCACCCGAGTCCGCCAACAATGCCAAGGAAGGCGGCGCGCTGATCCCGACGATCTTGTTCGGGATTCCGGGATCTGGCAACAAGGTGTTGCTTCTGGGCGGGTTCTTGCTGGTGGGCATAGAACCCGGTATCGAGATGGTCACGACCCGGCTGGACCTGACCTACACCATCATCTGGTCGCTGGCGCTGGCCAACATATTCGCGGCGGGGATCTGCATATTTCTCGCGCGCCCGATGGCTAGGATAACGACCGTTCCATACTACATCCTTGCCCCGATCCTGATAGCATTGGTCTTTTTCGCCAGCTACCAGGTTAATCGCGAGTGGAACAATTTCGCCGGCCTTCTTTTCTTTGGCCTGCTCGGCGTCATGATGAAGACCTATGGATGGTCGCGACCGGCGCTTCTAATTGGCTTCTTCCTGTCCTCAAAGATCGAACTTCTGAGCTACCAGACGTCCGCAGTCTACGGCTTCAGCTTCCTATGGCGAACAGGTTCGCTGATCCTAATCGCAGCGACTGCGATTACGCTTTGGTTCCTTGTCCGCCAGAAAATCGGCGGCGAAGAACAGACCACGGACACGCGCGAACAGCGAAACCAGATCTTCCTCACGCTTGGATTTCTGGTTCTTCCCACGGCAATGGTTGCCGGTGTATGGGGGCTTGACCCGCGCGCGTCATTATACCCGCTGATGTTGTCGCTGCTTCTTGCGGCTATGCTGCTTTTCGTTGCCTACGCCCAATATCTGACACGCCGCGCGACGCTTTCTGGCCAGCCGTTGCCGGCATCGATTCTACTTCGCGACGTATTTGCCCATGAGGGGAACCTGGGCGAGATTCTGAAGGAATTCGCCTACCTGCCGCTGTTTCTTCTGATGATCTTCATTTTCGGCTTTCCGATCGCAATGCCTATCTTCATTATCGGCTTTATCAGTTTTCGGAACCCGCGGCATTTGCCGCTGTCGATCCTGCTTGGTCTTGGCCTCTTTGCCATCACCTGGGCGCTCGCCAATATGCTAACATTGCAGTACCCAAGCGGCTGGATATCTGGCCTGGTGGATATGCCCTGGTGGCTGGCTGGACATTAGGCCGTGCCGCAAGAACACTGGAAACGACACAAGGGATAGACATGGACAACGACAATGCAATTGCAAGGAACCTGCCCTTCGCGGATCGGCGGCCGAAGCCGCGGACAAAAGGTCTGAACTATGTTCGTGCCCCCGCGGTACTGGGCGCGACTTTGCAGGACACGCTGGATGCCTACGCGTCCCATATCGATATCCTGAAACTTTCGGGGCATCAGGCATCGCTTGCGACCGAGGCGGCGTTGAGGCGCGCAATCGACGCCTGTGCACAAGCGGGCGTACGGGTCGCCGTGGGCAATCCGCCGATTGACGCCGCTCTGACTGGCGGGCGTGCCAGCCTCGAGGCCGTGTTTGGGGTGCTCGCTGAATGGAATGTTGGCCTTGTCGAGATTTCAGGCATAGCGCGAACGCTTGACGACGAAGATCTGGCAATGGTCATAGGACTGGCCAGGGCGAGGAAATTGGAAGTCATCTACGAGATCGGCGTCGACTTCGCTCATACGCGTTCCGCTGATCATGAGCTGTTTCTGAAGCGCCGGGCCAGTCTTGCGGCTACCGCATTGGCCGCCGACGCTGCTTTTGTATTGGTCGAATCCGAAGGTCTCACCGAGAACCGCGGCCACGAACCACCGCACTGGGACGCACTCGACGAAATTGTCACCAACCTCGACTCCGCGCAGGTGATATTTGAGGCGGACGATCAGGACGTAATGTGCAAGCTGATTGACATCTACGGACCGAAAGCCAACCTGATGGTGGATTATTCCCGGATTGAAAAGCTCGAAGCCGCGCGGCGTGGTTTTCCGCCCTCACAGTCCCTTTGGGGCAAGGTCGCGTCGCTGGCATCGGACGGCTGATCCGCGAATGGTGAAAAGGCCGAACATCCTTTTCATAATGGCCGACGATCATGCGTGCCGCGCGATCTCGGCGTATGGGTCGGGATTGAACGAAACACCCGCGATCGATCGGATCGCGGCCCAGGGTATGCGACTGAACCACTGCTATGTCACCAATTCGATCTGCACGCCCAGCCGCGCGGCAATCCTGACAGGCACGCACAACCATCTCAATCGTGTCCAGACGTTGCGCACTTATCTCGACAACCGGTTGCCGAACCTGGCTAAAGAGCTGCAAGCTGGCGGCTACGCCACCGCGATTGTCGGAAAGTGGCATCTGGGTGAAGGCCCAGCTCACGAACCCGCGGGCTTTGACTATTGGAACGTGCTGCCGGGTCAGGGCCGCTATTTCGAACCCCAGCTGATCGATATGGGTCAGCAGACGACCAGATCGGGCTACGTTTCCGACATCATCACCGACATTTCACTTGAGTGGCTTGGGAACCGTGATCCTGATAAACCGTTCTTCCTTATGTGCCACCACAAGGCGCCCCATCGCTCATGGGAGCCCCACCCGAAGTATAACCAATTGTATCAAGACGATGTTGAAGTTCCCGACACCTTCGATGACGACTACAAGAATCGCGCCCGCGCCGCGGCAAAGGCAAAGATGCGGATTCGCGACGACCTCACATATCAGGATCTTGGTCTAGTGCCGCTTGACCTTGGCGAACCGACCGGGCGCGACGGGCGCGAACGAAAGGTACCCAATCCAACGGATCCAACCGGACTTGAACTGACTGACGCGGTCACCGGCGAGGTGTTTCGTTTCGCGGATCGCGAGGCGCTGGGTCGGTTCAAATATCAGCGCTACATCAAGCGGTATCTGCGCACGGTCGCGTCACTTGACGAAAATGTCGGGCGCATGCTCGATTGGCTCGATACGTCGGGACTCGCCGAGGACACGATCGTTATCTACACCTCGGATCAGGGCTTTTTCCTTGGCGAACACGGCTGGTTCGACAAGCGGTTCATCTACGAACAATCGTTCCAGATGCCGTTTCTTATCCGCTATCCCTCCAAGGTGGCCGCCGGTGCTGTCTGCGATGACATCGTCTGCAACGTTGATTTTGCACCGATGCTGCTTGATTTCGCGGGCTTGCCGGTGCCCGACTACATGCAAGGTCGTAGCTTCCGAAGGATTCTCGAAGGTCAGCCGGTCCCGGATTGGCCCCAGATTGCCTATCATCGTTACTGGATGCACCGCGATGCGACCCACAATGTCTATGCGCACTACGGCGTCCGGGATCAGCGCTATAAGTTGATCTACTGGTACAACGAAGGCTTTAATCTGCCCGGAACCCGCGAAGGCGGTCAGGACCGTGAGTGGGAGTTTTTTGATCTGGAGGCCGATCCGCTTGAGCTATTCAATCTGATCAACGACCCATTATATCGAGACCCTATTCTTGATCTCTACGAAAGGCTTGACAATCTACAGTCAGAGATAGGCGATACGCCGGAGCATAGCGAACCACCTTGATCATCCAATCAAAACTGACCGGAAGTGCGGCGACAAATTTGGATAAGTGCGTGCGCCGAAAATGACCGCGACTTGAACGGGCAAAAACAAAGTTAAAGAAGGAAAGTACGCCGACGAGACCACCCCGAACCTACGCCCCCCCTCGAGCCAATTCGATTCAGATCCAGCAATCATCCCAAGTAACCCCCGTTCAAGATCCGAGGTCCAAGCACCGCGTTCCGAGCACCGCGATCATAGAGCCATGTCTCGCGGCTCTCGGAGCGTGATCAGGTCAACGGTGACGCTTTTGGAACTCGAGGCTTGAACCTCGGAACTCTGTCCACGGATCACGGCCCAGAGCTGTTATCCAGACTGTACCGTGGGTTGGAGTGCTAAGTCTGGGCTTTTGCGAGATACGACACGCCATCATTTAACGCGTTGTCACAGCCAGTCCGCGGACTATGTCAGCGAATTGCCTTGAAGCCCCAGAAAGGGCTTCGTTGGTGCGGGTTGTCAGGCCGATCACCGTATGGAGGGTTGCATGCTCTAACGGCAAGCGTGCGAGTGTGCCATTTTCAATATCCTGCTCTGCAAGACCGGCAGGGGTGAACCAGATCGCCTCGGTCAGCATGGTATGGCGACGTGCAAACCCGTCCCCCAGCGTTTCGATCAGCAGTGAACGCGGCCGGATCCCGGTAGCGAAAAAGAAATCGTCGACCGATTGCCGTACAGTCGAGCCGGTCGGCGTGACGATTATTGGATAGCCAGAGATTTCGCTGGGCGCACTCAATCCTGACGAGGCAAGCGGATGCGAGGCGGAGACAACTGCAACTACGCTTTCCTCATAAAGTTGTTCGAAGGAAAGTCCGGCAGTGTCCCGCGTTATGATCCTGCCAACGATGAGATCCACCTCGCGCGACCTCAGTTTCGCCGCCAGGTCCTCGTAGTGGCCGGTCATAACCCTTATATTGGCTCTGCGGGTCGAGTCGTACATTTGGGCCAGCGCCTCGGGCACCACAGAGCCAGCAGCCGTTGGCAATGCGCCGATGCTCAAGCGCTCTCTCTCGACATCGGTTTCCGTCGCCGATGCAACGGCCTGATTTAAGGACAGAAGGCTTTCGGTGATGTGTTCGTGGAAACGCTCGCCCGCGAGCGTAGGTTTCACGCCCTTCTTGCTGCGCTCCAGCAATCGGACACCGATTTCCGTTTCAAGTTCACGCAGCGACTTTGAGACAGCCGCGGCGGTAACGTGCAAAGCAGATGCGGCACCGGCAAGGCTGCCGACCTGGAGGATCGCAGCGAAAACACGCATATGGCGCAGCCTGACATTGGGTTGGCGGTCCATACATCTCTATCCAATACCTTTTGGTTAACTATGACGTTACCAAAATTCGTTTTACATATCTATTAGGTTTCGTTTGGTTTGATAGACTTGCGTTGTTGATTTGGAATTTTGCCCGCCAAATGGATGATAACAACCTACACGGCCAACTGATCGACACGTCGATACCGCGTCGCATGCCCGAGTTCATAATAGGTGCCTGTCTGCTACTGGTCTTTGTCTCGCTGACAGTTCTACAGGTAGTCACCCGCTATGTGCTGAACGCGCCACTTCCCTGGACCGAAGAGCTGGCGGCGTATCTGTTGATCTGGATGGTGTTCATTGGCGCCATTGGCGTGCACCGGAAGGACACGCATCTGCGTGTCGAAATGCTGGACGAATGGGCGCCGCCTCCCGTGGTCGCCGCCATCCGGCTGATCTACGACATCATTATCTTCGCGGTGCTGGTTCTGCTCGTGAAGTCTGGCTGGGACCTCTATCAGTCAATGCGCTTCGACAAGTTGCCAGCGTTGCGCTGGCCTATCCGCAACATCATCATCATCGCGCCAATCGCCTCGGCCATTATGGTGCTCTACACGATGGGCCACGTCTGGGAGCGGGTCAAATTCCTTATGGGGCGCGAGAATGGATAGCCTGATCCTTTACCTCATCGCCCTAAAGCTCCTGATGCTGTTTTTGGGCTTCCCAATTGCCTTTTCGGCCATCTTCATCTCGATGCTTTACATCTTCATCGAGGGCATCCCCCTGTCGCTTGTGGCGCAGAAGATCTCATTTTCGCTGGCCAATTTCACGCTGCTGGCGATCCCGCTGTTCATGCTAGCTGGAAAGATCACCACCGCCTCGGGCATATCGGACAAGATCTTCGATTTTGCCCTGCGGGTCGTCGGACGCATCCCTGGTGGACTGGGGCACGTCAACATCGCCTCCAGCCTGATCTTTTCTGGCATGTCCGGCTCCGCCCTAGCTGACGTCGCGGGGCTGGGCGAAATCGAGTACAAGGCTATGACGCGCAAGGGCTACGACCCCGACTTCTCGGTAGGGGTGACGCTGGCCTCGTCCGCACTCGGGCCCATCCTGCCTCCCAGCCTGCCGATGGTGGTCTTTGGCGTGGCGTCGGGCGTGTCGATCACGGGGATGTTCGTGGGCGGTATTCTGCCCGCGTTCTTCATCTCCGCAGCCCTGATGACTTACGTGTTTATCATCGGCAGGCGCAAAGGCTATGTCGACCGCAGTTGGGATGGTTGGATCGCCCTGGCGCGGGCCTTTTTCAACGCTCTGCCTGCGCTTATGACCCCGGTTTTGATCGTTGGCGGCATGCTTTCTGGCGTCTTCAGCGCGACAGAAGCAGCAACAGCGGCTGTCCTTTGGATACTCTTCACATCCTTCGTGATCTATCGGCGGCTCAACCTGAAAGGGCTTTACGCGGTGATGTACGAGTCAGTGATCGAGACGTCGCGGCTTCTTTACTTGATCGCATGCGGGCTTTTGCTGGGTTGGGTGCTGACGGACGCGCATCTGCCGCAGATAATCACCGCCTGGACCTCGGAAACCTTTGCATCGCCTTGGGCCTTCTTCCTTTTCGTCATTATCCTGCTGCTAGTTCTGGGTGCGATCATCGAAAACGCCATCCTGATCCTTGTCCTGGCACCGATGCTAACGCCGGTTGCACTCGACCAGTTCGGTATCGAGCCGATCCATTTCGGCGTCTGCGTGGTCTTTGCGATCATGCTGGGGCAGTTCACGCCACCCATCGGGCTTTCGCTTTTCGTGATGCGCGGCATCACCGGATGGAAGCTCGGCCGAGTGTCGCTGGCAGTGGCGCCATTCCTTATCCCTCTGATCTTCAGCCTCGTGATGATGGTGCTGTTTCCTGCCATCACCATGACCATTCCAAAGGCCTTTGGGCTTTGAAGCGGAAACAAACAGGGAGGAACACATGTTTCTGAAAAAAATCGCAATCGGGGCTGCGTTGGCCCTCTCCTTGGCCTGGCTGCCGGCATCGGCTCAGGACGTCACGCTGAAACTCGGCTATGTCGACAAACCGAACCAGCCGCGCGGCATGGGCTTTGCCCGGTTCGCCGAACTGGTGCCGGAGTACACTGGCGGAAGGGTAGCAATCGAGTTGTTCGACAGCGGACATCTGGGCAACGACCGCGAGATGTTCAGCCAGCTTCTGACCGGTGCCATCGACATGGGCAAGCCGAGCTATCCAATTCTGTCCGATGTCATTCCGGAACTTTCGGTATTCCTGGCAGGATATTTCTTCGACAGCTACGACGACCATTTGCGCCTGATCGCGGCCCCGGAGTTTGGCGGTGAATGGAACAAACGCCTGCTGGACGAGGCTGGTCTGCGCATCATCGGCAACAGCTATCAGGGCGTGCGCAACGTCACACTAAACGGCATCCAACCGCGCAGCCCGGCCGATATGGCAGGCGTCAAGCTGCGTGCAGTTCCGAACCCGATGGCGCTGTCGGTTGTCTCGGGCCTGGGGGCCAACCCGACGCCCGTACCGTTCCCAGAACTGTTCCAGGCGCTCAGCCAGAATGTCGTCGACGGGCAGGAAAACCCGCTGCCGACGATCTGGGCCAACAAGTTCTATGAAGTCCAGGATACGCTTGTCCGCACCGACCACCAGCTCGCCAGCGCGCCCGTTATTATCAACGACGCCAGCTGGCAGAAACTGTCGGCCGAGGATCAGGACGGGGTTATCAAGGCACTGAACGAGGCCATGGACTATGCTCAGCAACTCGGCATGGAAATGGAGGCCAATCTGGTCGAAGAGCTGAAGGGCAAGGGCATGACCGTCGTCGAGTTGACCGACGAGGAAAAGGCCGCCTTTCGTGCTTCGGTGCAAGCATCCGTCATGGCCAAATTCGATGGCGAGATCTGGCCCGAGGGCTTTGCCCAGAGCGTAATCGACTTCGCGGCTGTCGAATAGGCTGCGACCAAGAACGCGCAGGGCCGGCCTCTTGCCGGCCCTGTGACTTCCAGTTAACAGCGTGTTTCAAACAGGTTTCCATGCGCACAATTTTTGTTCTTTTTGACTCGCTAAACCGCTCGGCACTCGGATGCTACGGCGGCTCAATTGACACGCCGAACTTTGACCGGTTGGCAGAAAAGAGCGCGGTCTTTGACAATCACTACATCGGTTCAATGCCTTGCATGCCGGCGCGCCGCGACATGCATACCGGCCGACTTAATTTCATGCATCGCAGTTGGGGGCCGCTGGAACCATTCGATGAAAGCTTTGTCTGCAAGATGCGCGAGAATGGAGTCTACACCCATCTGACAACCGACCATAACCACTACTTTGAAGATGGCGGCGCAACGTATCACAACCGCTTCAACAGCTACGATTTTATCCGAGGGCAAGAGAGCGACGCGTGGGTTGCCATGGTTAAGCCGCCGATGGAGCGTTTCCGTGAGACCTATCACGAACGTCAGTTCGGTGGCGCCCGATCGCCCCAGCGCATTCAAGGTATGGTCAACGAAACCCGGTTCAAAGCTGACAAGGATTTTCCGGTCCACCAGTGCTTCGACGCCGCGCTTGAGTTTCTGGAAGTAAACGGTGGAGAGGATAACTGGTTTCTGCAGCTCGAGTGCTTTGACCCGCACGAACCTTTTGCCGCGCCGGAGAGTTTTCGCGAAAATTTCCAGACAAATTACACAGGACCGATCTACACGTGGCCACAATATCGAAATTCTTCGGACGATTCTAATGATGAAATCGCCGAAATCCGCGCCAACTATGGGGCGCTCGTTGCCTTTTGCGATCAGCAATTAGGCCGATTAATCGACTATCTAGATGATCATGACATGTGGACGGACACCTGTGTCGTCCTAACGACCGATCATGGCTTCATGCTGGGTGAGCATGACTGGTGGGGCAAACTCCGGATGCCCTTCTTCAACGAAATCGCCAACATTCCACTTATGATTCACGATCCCCGGGCCTCCGTAAGCCGGGGGGGCAGGGTCAGCGCCTTGACGCAAGTGATCGACTTGGCGCCGACTCTGCTCGATATTTTCGGCCTTGAGCCTAGTGAGCACACACTCGGAAATTCGATGCTTCCGTTGCTACACAACGAGTTCGACAACATCCGAGACTTGGCAATCTACGGCGTCTTCGGTGGCGCGATTAACGCCACGGATGGGCGTTATTCCTATTTCCTGTACCCCGACGACATGGAGGAAAAACCGATCTTCGAATACACGCTAATGCCAATGCATTCGACCAGCCTGTTTGAAGTGCGTGAGTTGGAGCGCGCCGAACTGGTGCGCGGGTTCAATTTCACCAAAGGCGTCCCCTTGTTGAAGGTCCCAGCCCTGAAGGATGCCAAACGGCCGCCGATGCAGGGCGGCGGTTTTGCTGATACGAACACATGCCTTTACGATCTATCGACCGATCCTAGGCAGGACAGCCCTTTCCGCAATTCAGAAATTGAGGGCCGTTTCCTTCAAGCAATCACACAAGAACTGCATCTGCAGGATGCGCCGGGTGAGTTGTTTGAAAGATTCGGACTGAAGACCGCTGGGTGACATCACACCGGTCCCGTGGTATGCAGCGGAACATGATAATGCCCACGATGGACTTCAAGATCGTAAATCTGCCCAAAGCTCAACCCCTTGTGGCCTTCCTCTGCCCATGTGTATGCACATGGGCAATAGGTGCAACGCACCTGAAACACACTAGGTGAGACGATATATTCCCCCCCGGAACACATAGGCCAAGGTGTTTGGGTTTCGTTTCTGCATGGTCTCGAACCACGTTTCAAAGTTGAGCGGTTTGCCTTCTGCTAAGTCCGCGTGACGCATGCCCTGCGCGTTCGAGCCCGAAGGCATAGAGTGCCTCACGCAGCACTTTTTCATCAGTGGCATCGAAGCGGTCCAATAGAGCCTTACCCGTATACATCGTCATAGAAGCGAAATTGCCAAGCGTCGAGCGGGGACAGGCCGATGCATGTGGCAGGGTCGGCGAGCGTGTCGCTCGGTGTAGCCTCTGCCCAGTTGGCGGTGTCGCCGGAATAGGCGACTTCAACAGCGCGCCTGTTCAGGCTGATCTTCACTTCTCCGTCAAACCCTTCGGCAACCCCTGAGAAGACCGCGTTCCAGTATCTTTGCAACAGATCAGTGGAGGTGCTGACAGGGCCATATTCGTCGCGTGGGATGCGGCTGAGTTTGGCAGTAAATGCCTGCGGTGAACCCGTCACCTTCATACATTCGCCATCTGAGGCCAGCATCAGATCGGCCACGTCCCAGGCCTTAGCTAATAATTACTGAAAGCCGAGTTGAAGGATGGGGACTCACATTGGATGTTGGGGGCATACTAATTTACATCTTTGTTTCGGGGGATGATTTTGAGCCACTCCGCCTCTGCCCATCCATCACCCTCCCAAGGTCCGAGCAACAGCCACCCCGAACCTACGCCTCACCCCCTCGACCCAATTCGATTCAGATCTAGCAACCAACCCAAGTAACCCCAGTTCGGCGACCGAGAGGCACGAGCCGCGAAGCTTGAACCTCGAGATGCTGTCCAAGATCCGCGGCTCAAGGTCCGTGGACCACGGACCTTTTTGCTTGGGCCTTGGAACTCGGACCATGGTCGAGGGTTCAGGCAAGGTTGCAGGTAAGGTTTTGACAGTTGACCTGTAAGGGCGGCTTGCTAAGCTATTGATATAGCTGGAATCAGTTACTGGATGGCGCCACGGATAGGCATCGAACCCCGTCCCGGGGAGCCAGCCTTCTTCTCACATCTTCAGATATGGTCAAATGGTCTGGCCGCGCCTGGACAGGATGGCGCGCGCTAACCGCCAAACGTCCCGCGTAAACCGCTGGTAACCCCATCTTGACGTTCACCAAGCGAACAATCTGCTGTTACCCGCTGGAACGCCGCCGCCCTGAACATTGTCCCGCTATACTCCACCTGATCATAACGTGAATCCAGCGCCAGCGTCAGCTGCTCGCCCTCTTTGATCTTCAGCTGGACCCGGTCGCCGGAAAATCGAAACCGGCGCCCCGTAGACACCTGCTCAACCGCAAAATAGCGATCCGGCACTTCACAATTGTTAACAAGAACGACCTCTGCAGTGATCATTCTGGCCGGCGCATTTGACACCGATATTTGCATCACCAGATAGGCGACGACAGCCACCACTATCGGGACGCCAAGGAACAGATGTTTCTTCACTTGGGCACCATATTCACAAAAACAGACACGCTGTTCTGACTAGCGTATTCCTCCCCATATCGCCAGCGTGAAGACATCGCACCACCGAGCATTACCGTACACCCCATCCATAGGAAGACCCAGATCCGCCCGGAGTGTCTGAGCAGACAGAAAAAAAGGCCCTCTCGATTGGGGATGTGCGAGAGGGCCTTGCAAAGTCTCTAACGGAGGAATCGAGACAATGGAGGTGTAACACAGCCTCTGATGCACAACAGATCAATGATTTGCCAATGATGATGCAATTTTTGCACCAGCCTTTTGAAAGGGCCATAATGCTGCAAATTTAACCTGAAATTGTACCAACTATTGGGCCGGCAATTGACCTGACCAATTTAGCACCGTTTGGCGTGTTATCTTTTTAACCAGGACTGTTGCCTATGCCCTCCAAATCGGCTAGACGAGGCGCTGTGACATTGGTCTGGCACCGTCTGCGCTTTCGACAGGCCCGACCATCACGCCCCAAGGAGAGGTGCCGGAGTGGTTGAACGGGGCGGTCTCGAAAACCGTTGTGGGCGCAAGTCCACCGAGGGTTCGAATCCCTCTCTCTCCGCCATACATTCTTTACAGTTCATTACAACGCATGGCGTGCCCCATGCATGTCCCTGTTTTCAGGGCTTGGTTCCGATAGATGACATCCGCCACGCCACCAGGCGGTGACTATTGTCCAAAACGTTTCGCCGAATAGCCTTTGAGGCTGACATTCGGGCGATCACCACATACAAGCTGCGCAACCAATTCGCCAGAGGCCGGCGACATCATCAGGCCAAAATGCGAATGGCCGAAATTGGTGAACAGTCCCGGTTGGTCTTCAATCCTGTCGATCATCGGCAGGCTGTCGGGAAATGATGGTCTGCATCCAGTCCATAGTGACACATTGTCTGTCTGCAGATCGGGAAAGGTCGCCTTGGCAAGGCGAATAAACAATTTTTCCCGGCGTTTCGAGGGCGGCGCATCCGGCGGTGCGAATTCAGCGTGGCCTGCCACACGCACCCCGCCTTCCATGCTGCTGGCAATGAATTTCGCATCCGCATCCATGACCGAATTATTCAACTCGATACCAGGTGTCGCAAACTCGGCGTGATAGCCCCGTTCTGATATCAGGGGAACCTTGAACCTGATGTCCGGCAGCAAATCCGCACTCCAGGCTCCCAGACACATCACGATGCGGTCTGCCCGATGATCGCCATCCTCGCAATGGATGATCCAGCCTGTTTCGGTCCGTCGAACACGCCTGATATTGGCCTTGATGAAGCTGGCGCCCATTCTGGCCGCCTTGTCCGCAAGGACAGTCGCCAGCCGGCCCGGCGAACGCACCCTCGCCGTTCCCTTGACCAGCATGCCCGCCTTGAAGTCGGAACTGACAGCCGGCTCAAGCCGTGACAGCTCGTCTTGGCCCAGAACCTCCATCTCGGCGCCCTTCTCAGCCCGAATTCTGTAATCAAGTGAGTCCAATGCCGGTTTGCTGCCATCGCGAAACAGCTGTAGATACATCGTGTCCACAAGCAGTCCCTCGTGCCCGGTCCCGTTCAGATGTTTTCTGAAAAGGTCAATTGAGGGTCCACAGAGATTGGCCATCGCGTCCGATGCCGCGCGGACCCGATCCTCTTGTCCCTGGTGCAAGAAGCGTGCGCCCCAGGACAGCATCTTCAGGGCATATCTTGGATGAATGGACAGTGGGCGGGCATAGCCCATCATCAACTTCGGTATAGTCTGCCACATTCCCGGTAATGATTGCGGGATGAACGAGACTGGCGAGACGACTCCCGCATTGCCATAGGACGTTGCCTGCCCGGGATCACCACGGTCAATCAACGTGACGGGCACGCCGCGCTCCAGCAAAGACAGCGCTGTACAGATTCCAACGATGCCAGCGCCAAGAACAATGACCGGCGTTGACGGGTCTGGCGGTCGCATGGCTTCCACGTCAGGCCATCACCCGGTTGTCGTCCGCCGCGCGTTTTATTTGCCAATGGTCGCGGAAGCGATACCACCGTACCACTGATGGCAAGAACCACGGCTTGCCGAAATACAGTGGCCGCGTCGGAAATTGCAGATTGTCGAAAGCTGTCGCGCCTTCCGGGTTGCCGACAAGTTGCTGGCCAAGACGCATGCCAAGGTAACTGGCCATCCCGATTCCGGATCCACAATAGCCCATTGCGTAATAAAGCCCCGCATGCTGGCCAAGATGGGCCAGTGTGTCGAAGGTAAAGGCAACCTTGCCTGTCCATGAATGGGTATAGCCGTAATCTTTCAGCTCGGGAAAGATCCTGCACATGTCATGATGCAGCTTGGGACCGCTGATCGCGGGATTCGTTTCATCAGCCGACACCCGGCCACCAAACAGGATCCGGCTGCGATCCGGCGACGGACGGTAGTAATAGATGACCTTGCAGGTATCACTGGCCACACGGTCGGTGGGAAACAATTTGTCAATGAGCGCTTTTGGCAGAGGATCGGTTGCGATCATGTAGGTGCCGATCGGAATGACCCGTCGCTGAAGCCACGGCACCAGATCGGTTGTATATCCATTGGTCGCGATCACAACATTTTCAGCCCTGATGTCACCTTGCGGCGTGGTCACGACAAAGGCTTTGCCCTCGCGCCCGATGTTCAGGGCCGGACAGTTATCGGTGACCGCAACACCGGCCCTTTTCGCAAGATCAAGCAATCCGCTGTAGTATTTTGCCGGATCCAGCGACGCATGCTGTTTCAGCACAACACCTCCAAAATAGGCGTCTGTTCCCAGCTCTGTGTGCTGGTTGGCGCGGGAGACCACTTCAAAGGGCACATCCTCCTCACGGCCAAGTCTCTCGGTATCGCGGACAAGGGCATCAAAATGTGCAGGCGTATGCGCGGCATGAAATCTGCCGCAACGCTGATAGTCACAGTCCAGCCCCTCGGACTTGATAAATGAGCCAACCCATTCCAGTGACCGGTATCCCTCATTCCGGATCGCTCTGGCACGGTCGGCGCCATAGCGGCGAGTAAGCGCAACCAGCGAGGGCTTTATGCTTGGACTTATCTGCCCTCCATTTCGCGTGCTGCACCCCCAGCCCAATTCATGCATATCGATGATCTGGGTCGTGCGACCGTCACGCGCAGCCGCAATGGCGGCATGCAGACCGGTATATCCAGCGCCGATCACCGCCACATCAACCTTGGTCATGGGGAAGGTGCTTGTCGGAGACAGCGCGGCGATGCCGTCATGCCAATAGACGTTGCCTGCACCGGAATTGGCCGCCCCTGCAGCCCGTACAACATGTCTCGACATTATCGTTCCTGGCACCTGATCACTTGAAGGCTAACTTAATTAGAACCCTGATCCAGCGGTCTTCGTCAAATGAAACCTTGGCGATAACCGATTTGTATGTTTACGATAACTTAAACAACAAGAGATGGGGAGAAAATGATGAGATCTCTGTTCAAGATGAAGACCGTTGCCATCGCCGCTGCCGCAGTGGGATTTGCCAGCCTGTCGACGGCAAGCCTCGCTGAGGACACACTTCGCATTGTGTCCTGGGGTGGTGCCTACCAGAAAGGCCAGTCGGTTGGTATTTTCCAGCCTGCAGCCAAGGCTATGGGTATCAATGTAAAGGAAGATACCTACGGCGGCATTTCCGACGTCAAGCTTATGGTCAAGTCCGGCGCGGACAAGTTTGACATTTTCTCCAGCGGCGCTGGTGGCTGTGCGTCCGGTGGTGCCGAGGGCATCCTGGAAAAGCTTGACTACTCAGTGATCGACGTCAGCAACCATCTGCCGGGCATGTACAGCGATTATTGTGCCGGCGCGGATATTTTCTCTGTCGTCGCCGCGTGGAACACCGACACCTATGGTGACAATGGTCCCCGGTCCTGGGCCGACTTTTTCGATGTAGAAAAATTCCCCGGTACCCGCGCGATGCGCGCCAAGGTGGATGCACAGCTTGAAGCCGCCCTGCTTGCGGACGGCGTTCCGATGCAAGACGTCTACAAGGTGCTTGACAGTGAGGAAGGCATCGATCGCGCTCTCGACAAGATCAGGTCGATCAAGCCACACATCGCTGTCTGGTGGACATCGGGTGCGCAGCATGCACAGCTGATGAAAGATGGCGAAGTCGACATGACAACAGGCTGGAATGGCCGTTTTGATGTCGCCAAGCAGGATGGCGCAAAAGTGTCCTATGACTGGAAAACAGGCATCATGGACTGGGAAGGCTACGGCATTCCAAAGGGGGCCAAGAACAAGGATCTGGCGATGAAGTATATCGCCGAGATGATGAAGCCTGAATATATGGCCGAGTTCGCCAAATACATCACTTATGGACCGACCAACAAGAAGGTCTATGAACTCAACCTGATGGAAAAGTCCCGGGCACTTCAGATGCCTTCGCATCCGGACAATGCCAAGCATCAGTTGACTCTGCGGACAGAGTGGTACGCCAAGTGGAGAACCATCGCTGCCGAGAAATATACTGAAATGATGACTGAATAGGTCGTCTTGTGTTGGAGGGTGGCAATCACCCTCCAACAGCCTTTTGTTTCCGAAAATTTTGTTCCAGCCGATAGACGCTATTCATTCCATGGCGGTGCCTTGATCCATGACAGACAGTTCACTTAACATTTCGATCCACGACGTAACGAAGACCTATGGCGACTTTTATGCGCTGAAGAATGTGAGCCTTGAGGTCACTTCCGGGGAGTTCCTGACATTGCTGGGGCCTTCAGGGTCGGGCAAGACGACGTTGCTTATGGTCCTTGCCGGCTTTACCAGCCCTGACTATGGCAGTGTCAAATTCGGTGACGAGGAAGTCATCCTGAAGCCGCCTCACCTGCGCGGCATTGGTATGGTGTTCCAGAACTATGCGCTGTTCCCGCATATGAACGTGGCGGAAAATGTCGGCTATCCCCAAAAGCTGCGCGGCGTCAGCAAGGAAGATACACGAAAAAGTGTCGACGAGGCGCTGGCCACCGTCAAACTGGACGGACTTGGACATCGCCGCGTTGATGAACTGTCCGGTGGTCAGAGGCAGCGCGTTGCGCTGGCACGCGCCATCGTTTTCAAGCCAAAAATCCTGCTGATGGACGAGCCTTTGTCCGCTCTCGACAAGAAGCTGCGCGAGGAAATGCAGATCGAGCTGCGACAGCTTCACGACAGCTTGAACATGACCACTGTCTATGTGACCCATGACCAGAAAGAAGCGCTGACGATGTCGGACAGAATTGCCGTCATCAATGACGGGCAATTGATGCAGCTTGGTACGCCCAACCAGATTTATCAAAGTCCGAACAACGCCTTCATCGCAGATTTTATCGGCGAATCAAGCTTGCTGCCGGCAACAGTCAAAAATGGCGTTGCCAGCATCGGGTCGTCAAAATTGCAGGTCGCCAGCAAACTGGAAAAGGATGGCGATTTCCTGCTGGTCATTCGCCCGGAAAAGCTGTTCATTGCCGGTACCAAAGCCCGCGATACCAATCATTTTCAAGGTGTGGTCGAGGATTCGATCTTTCAGGGCGAAAGCCAGCTGATGGTCATTAAACTGGACCCCAAGACATATGGCGATCAATCACTGCGCATGAGGCTGCCAAACAGCAGCGTGGCCCAGGACGAATTGCCGGGCATTGGCGAGAAAATCACCGTCGGTCTGAAGGTTGTCGACAGCTATTTTGTGGAACAGGCAGATGTCGGCGCTTGAACAGAATGTGAATGAAGCAGCGCTGAGCCAGTTTGCGCGGCGCGAGCATTATACCTTTTTCGGCCTGACCCTGCCCTATCTGGTTCTGGTCGGGGCGATGATCATCATCCCGATTGGCTGGCTGTTCTTCCTGTCCTTTATCGGCAGAGACGGATCCTTCTCGTTCGAAAATTACGAACGGATGATGAATTCGAAGGCCTATATCCGTATTTTTGTGACCACCTTCAAAATCAGCATGCTGACGACATTGTTCTGCGCGCTGCTTGGCTATCCGCTGGCATATTTCATGTCACAGATACCTCGAAAATGGGCCAATATCTGTATGATTGGCGTACTGATCCCATTCTGGACAAGCCTACTTGTGCGGACATATGCATGGCTGGTCCTGCTGCAGAAAAAGGGTCTGGTAAACAGTATCGCCATTGATCTTGGCCTGATCAGCGAACCGATCAAATTTGTACACAACACCTCGGGGACATTGATCGGCATGGTGCACATCATGCTGCCGTTCCTGATCCTGCCGCTATATGCCAATATGCGAGCCATAGATCCGCATTGCGTCAAGGCAGCTGCAAGTCTTGGTGCGACACCGACACGTGCTTTCTGGACGGTGTTTTTCCCACTCAGCATCCCCGGCCTGCTCGCAGGACTACTGATTGTTTTCGTGCTGTGCCTTGGTTTCTATGTCACGCCAGCGGTTCTCGGTGGTGGCAAGGTCATCATGGCGGCAATGAAAATCTCCAGCAATATCGAGCTTTATTTCAGCTGGGGTGCGGCAAGTGCGCTTGGCGTGGTACTGCTGGTTGTCACCATGGTGATACTGTACATCGCATCAAAACTGGTCTCGCTGGATCAGTTCGGCCAGCGGAGCTAGATCATGGGTGTTCTCGACAGACAGGTCTCCGACACGCAGATCAAGCTTCGCAGCCGACTTTGGCTATACATCTTTTCGGTGGTTGTGCTGTTTCTGCTGATCGTGCCGTCGCTGATTGTGATTCCGATGTCATTTTCCGACAGCCAGTATCTGGAATTCCCGCCGAAAGACTGGTCTTTCCGCTGGTATGAGAACTACTTCTTCTCGTGGAAAGTGGAAAACGGCTTCAATGACTGGATGGCCGCAACGCGCACCTCTCTGCTGGTCGCCGTCCTGACGATTTTCGTGGCGACACCGATCGGCACTCTGGCCGCCTATGGCCTGGCCAACAGCACCTCACGGCTTCGCGCGGTTCTGTTCCCGATCATGATCTCACCAATGATGGTACCGATCATCCTTGTTGCCATCGGACTGTTCTATTTTTATGTCCAGTTCAAGATGGTAAACAGCATCATCGGCCTGGTTCTCGGCCATTCGCTTGTGGCCATGCCGCTGGTTCTGATCATCGTCATGTCAGCCCTGAAAAATTACGACATGAACCAGGAAAAGGTCGCCCGCTCTCTTGGTGCCAGTCGGCCCCGCGCCTTTGTTGAAATCACGTTGCCACAAATCAAGTTTTCGCTGATCTCGGCATCGCTGATCTCATTTCTGACGTCGTTTGACGAGATCATCATCTCGCTCTTTGTCTCGGGTGGTGACAATTCGACAATCACGCGGAGCATGTTTCTGGCATTGCGTGATCAGATTGATCCAACGATTGCAGCCATCTCGACAATCCTCATCATCATTTCATCAGGCTTGTTGATTGTCTCGCAGATGCTGGGCAGCAAGAGCCAATAGCCGAGGCGTCAGCCCCCTCACCGATGCTGCCTAGCTGTGATGTGCGCCTTCACCCGGACTGGTTCCGGCTGTTTGGCACCACAAGACAATCGACGGCAAAGATCCCGTCTGCGCTGCAGATCAATGGATTGATATCAATTTCGGAAATCGCATCGTCAAGCGCAGCCACCATTTGCGAAAACCGAACAATCTGTGCCACCACAGCCTCCATGTCGGCTGGTGGCTGGCCGCGATATCCTGCAAACAGCCCGGCAATACGCAATTCTCCAATCAAATGCCGTGCCTCAACTGCCGCGACTGGTGCAAGTGCGGCAACCTTGTCAGCCAGAAATTCGATCATCACACCACCGGCTGACACGATCATTACGGGACCGAAACCGGGGTCATAGATGGCACCAAGCGAAAGTTCGATGCCGGATGGTGCCATCTCCATCACCAGAGCGCGTGGTCCCAGTCGATCCGCCATGTCCAGATAGGCAGCCCTTGCCTCATCCGCTGTGCTGATATTGAGCATGACACCGCCAACATCGCTTTTGTGGGCATGGTCCTCGGCGGTTTTCAGAACCACCGGAAATCGGAGTGTTGGCAGCGCCGGGTCAAGGTCGTGAACATTACCAACCCTTGCCATCGCCGGCGTGACAAGCCCGAAATCGGCAAGCATCGCGAGGCCTTCCGATTCTGCAAGCGGCTGATTGCCACCAAGGCGGGAGCGCCACTGCTTTACCACCTTGTCGTCGAATTCCACACTGCGGGGGCCATCCGCACATATTTTTGCATGGCGGTCACGATAATCTCTGTCATTCATGACATGGCGTATGGCAAGCAAGGCGTTTCGTGTCCCGCGCAGCAACGGTACCCCTGCCTGTCGCAGCCTGATGGCAAGATCCCTGTCGTCAGCCATCGAATAGTTGGACACCAGCGCCAACGGCTTGTCGGTCATTCGTGCCGCGTTCATCACAGCCCTGCTGTAGCTTTCCGCATAGGCGTAGTTGTCTCGGGGGTTTGACATGAACAGGCCGAGGCTGACATTCGGGTCATTGACCAAGGTGGAAATCAGCATCGAAAACCGGTTTTCAAGGTCATTATGCGTGCCATAGGCATCAAGCGGATTTTCGGCCACCAATCCGGGTTCAAGATGCGCCGCCAGCGCCGTGCAGGTGGCCGGCTCCAATGTCGCAAACTCAATGCCGTAATCCTCGGCAATATCGACAATCAGCTCGCGTTCGCCGCCGGAATCATGAATTGTACCCAGATGCCCACCCGCCGGTTTGCGCGGGGACTCGAACATGGCCAGAGTCGCCGCCATTTCGTCCATATCCGCAACACGGTGAACACCGTAGGACCTGAACACCGCCTCATAGACCGCATCATTGCCGGCGATCGCCCCGGTGTGCGAAACCGCCATCTGGGCACTTTTTGCGGTCCGGCCAACCTTCAACACCACCACCGGAATTCCTCGCTCATGGGCAACCGCAAGCACGCGCAAAAATCCGGCAGGATCGCGGATTGTTTCGACAAACAGACCGATGACCCTGGTCTCTGGCTGATACAACGCCCAGTCCATGTAGTCGACAAGGGTGGTGACAAGTTCCATGCCGGTGGACACCACCAGCGTAAACCCAAGCCGTCTGTCGTTATGCGACAGCGCACCAAAGGCCGAACCAGACTGTGCAACCCATGCGATGCCGCCCTTCTGCAACCCTTCGGGTGATGCGGCGCTGGCAACCCGCAGGCCGACAGTCGGTGTATAGAAACCCATACAGTTCGCACCACAGAGCGACATGCCCGCCGCCACGGCCTTTTCGGCAATACGGGCTGGCAAGGCCGGGTTTTCATCATCATCCAGATAGCAGGAGGCGAAGATGGTTGCCGCCTTTATGCCAAGCTCAATCGCCTGATCAAGGATGGCCTCGACAAACCTGCTGGCGACCCCGATGACCACATGGTCCGGCACTTCAGGCAGGGCGGCAAGATCGGGATAGCATGGCGCACCGTCAAGTTCCGTGAGGCGCGGATTTACCGGATATATGTTTCCCTCAAAGCCGTCGATCCGGCACATCGCCAGCATCGCCGCGCCGGTGGTGTCCGGACGGTCTGACGCGCCGACAAAGGCGATTGACCGGGGACGAAGAAGAGGGTCAAGAGGGTGTTGTGTCATGCCGTCGCCACACCAGAAATTCTATCTACCATAAACGCTCATAAAACGGCGTTCGTCCAGCACCCTTTGCGCAGAATCCGTCACTCAGCCGAAATTTTACATACCCTTGTTGCGTGCGGCTTGTTAGCCTCGGACACTAGGCCCAAACAAGGATCCGTTCGATGTCAGATCAAAGCCCAGTTAACACCCGCATTGATGGCCGTATCGGAATCCTGACCCTGAACCGACCCCAGGTGATGAATGCCTTCAACAGCGCACTTATCGAGGCGACAAACAAGGCCATGACCGCTTTCATGAAGGATGACACGGTACTGGCAATCATCGTGCATGGCGAAGGCCGATGTTTTTCTGCTGGCTTCGATATGAAAGAAAGCGCTGCCCGCGGGATCAGTGGTGAAGATGAATGGCGCGAGGTTCTCACCAACGATTTCGATTTCATCATGCAGTTCTGGAACGCGCCAAAACCGACCATCGCAGCCGCGCATGGCTATTGCATTGGCGGCGCTATGGAACTGCTGATGGCATGCGACCTTGCCGTTGCGGCGGAAACCACATTGTTCGGAGAGCCGGAGGTGCGGTTTGGATCGGGCATTGTGGCCATGCTTGCGCCCTATGTGATCGGCCCCAAACAGGCCAAGGAGCTGTTGTTGACCGGCAATGACCGGATTCCGGCACAACGGTGCTTCGAGATGGGAATTCTGAACCGTGTGGTCGCAGATGGTGAAGAGATGGATGCGGCAATGGAGCTGGCACACCAGATCGCCAGTGCCGCCCCGCGTTCGGTGCAAATGACCAAGGCCGCCATTCACCGCGCCTATGAGTTGGCGCAGATGCGAACCGCCCTGCTCGACGCACTGGAAACCGACATTCGTATCGAAGCTGACGAGTCACCCGAAAGAGTGGAGTTCAACCGCATTCGCACCGAACAGGGCCTGAAGGCAGCACTGGCATGGCGGGACAGTCGCGTGTAACCGTCAGCACCCGTTTGGACTAGCTTTCGCTCGACCTTGCCCACAGATTGATCCCAGATTCGACGGCATATGTGTCGATTTCAGCCAGTTCAGCCGCGCTGAAATCCAGATTGTCCACCGCGCCGACACAATCGATCACCTGTTCAGGTTTTGAGGCACCGATCAGAGCTGATGTGACGCCGTTGCCCCGCAAAACCCAGGCAATCGCCATCTGCGCAAGGGTTTGCCCTCGACGTTCAGCAATCTCATTGAGTTTTCTGATGTTCTTCAACGACTCCTCATTCAGGAATTCGGGAAGAAATGATTTGCCCTGGGTGGCGCGACTGCCCTTTGGCTGCCCTTTCAGATATTTGTCGGTCAGCATCCCCTGTGCAAGCGGGGTAAAGGCGATAGACCCGATGCCCAGTTCATCCAGTGTATCCAGAAGACCATCGCTCTCCACCCACCGGTTCAACATGTTATAGCTTGGCTGGTGGATCAGGCATGGCGTTCCGAGATCATTGAGAATGGCAGCGGCCTGACGGGTTTTTTCAGAATTATAGGACGAAATTCCCACATAGAGCGCCCGTCCCGACCGCACGATATGATCCAGTGCCGCCATGGTTTCTTCAAGAGGGGTATGGGGATCCAACCGGTGCGAATAGAAAATGTCGACGTAATCAAGCCCCATCCGCTTCAGGCTTTGGTCACAGGATGCGATCAGATATTTCCGGCTTCCCCATTCACCATAGGGGCCCGGCCACATGTCATAGCCGGCTTTCGACGAAATGATCATCTCGTCACGATAGGGTGCGAAATCCGTTCGCAGAATGTCCCCGAATGCGGTCTCGGCACTGCCATAGGGAGGGCCGTAATTATTCGCCAGATCAAAATGTGTGATGCCAAGGTCAAACGCGGTGCGGCAGATGGCCTGTTTTGTGTCATGCGGCGTGTCGCCCCCAAAATTATGCCAGAGCCCCAGGGACACGGCTGGCAATTTCAGACCGGATCTTCCAAGCCGGCGATAGGGCATCCTGTCGTAACGAGTCTCAGCCGCAAGCCACATGATCAAACCTCTCTTTTCCAAGTCCGTATTTCCGGGTGGACGGTGACATCACACCACCCCGACACACATAATCATAGACCATCAGCCATCAAGAAAACAAATCCCGATCAGAGGCTTACCTTCCTTAACGGGCAACATTCTGCCGGCTGAACCCTGCCTGAAAGCGTATCCGGTGCTGACGGAATGAAGGTGGCGGGATCACACCACAACTCGGACCTTTCCTAATCGACACACACATTGTAGGTTGCCGCTGGGCTTCACAGCCCCCTCACCTGCATAAAGATCAACCCTCGTGCCCCAAGAGAGATCGATGGCGCCCATTCTTTCCATTCGCGACCTGCGAAAATCCTATGACAACGGCGCTGAAGCGCTGAAAGGCATAACGCTTGATATCGAGGAAGGAGAGGTTATTGCCCTTCTTGGCCCGAACGGAGCCGGCAAGACGACGCTGATCTCGACCATTTGCGGATTGATCCGTCCAACCAGTGGCAGCGTTACCGTCAATGGATACGATATTGTCAGGGACTATCGGAAGACACGCTCTCTGATCGGGCTGGTGCCGCAGGAAATCATGCTGGAGAGCTTTCAGAAGGTAAAGGATGCCCTTCATCACTCGCGTGGCCTGTTCAACAAGTCCCGTGACACCGCCCGTGTCGATACCCTACTGAAGAAACTGTCCCTGTGGGACAAGCGTGACGCCCAGAATATGACACTGTCCGGCGGCATGCGGCGGCGTGTGATGATTGGCAAGGCGCTGAGTCATGAACCGCGGATCCTGTTCCTTGACGAGCCAACGGCCGGCGTTGATGTCGAATTGCGCAAGGAAATGTGGGACATCGTCAGCGAGCTGAAGCAGGACGGCGTCACCATCATCCTGACCACCCACTATATCGAAGAGGCCGAAGCCATAGCCGAACGTGTCGGCGTCATCAATGGTGGTGAGTTGTTGATTGTCGAGGACAAGGACACCCTGATGCGCAAGATGGGATCGAAAACCCTGCGAATTGATCTTCAGGATCCGATCGAGACAATTCCGGCTGCGTTGGCAGAATATAACCTTACGCTGGAAGGGGACGGTGGGACATTGTTCTACACCTATGATTCCAGTGAAAAACGGACCGGCATCACCCGCCTGCTCGCGGCGGTAAATACAAGTGGGCTGCGTATCCGCGATGTCCAGACATCGCAAAGTTCACTTGAAGATATCTTTGTCAATCTGGTGCGGGAGTGACGCTATGAACCTTCACGCAATGAAAGCAATATATGT
Organism: Alphaproteobacteria bacterium LSUCC0719; assembly: GCA_040839025.1. Classification (NCBI taxonomy): domain Bacteria; kingdom Pseudomonadati; phylum Pseudomonadota; class Alphaproteobacteria; species Alphaproteobacteria bacterium LSUCC0719. The sequence goes on along the minus strand of JBFPJN010000001.1, from coordinate 507,236 downwards.
CTTTGAAATGGCAAGGACATTCCGCACAATCGTGCAGAGCATCGTATCTCCGGTCATTTCGACATGTCTATATTTCGTCGTCTTCGGAACGGCGATCGGATCGCGTATAGAACAGGTGGACGGCGTCGCCTACGGATCGTTCATTGTGCCGGGACTGATCATGCTATCGGTGCTGATGCAAAGCCTGACCAACGCCTCGTTTGGAATCTATTTTCCAAAATTCATGGGCACAATCTATGAGCTGATGTCAGCGCCGGTATCCCCTTTTGAAGCAGTGGTCGGATATGTCGGCGCTGCGGCAACAAAATCACTGATGATCGGCCTGATCATTCTTGGCACGGCACATCTGTTTGTTCCCATCAAGATTCTGCATCCCGTATGGATGCTGTCCTTTCTGGTTCTGACCTGCGTGTCCTTCGCGATGTTCGGCTTCATCATCGGCATCTGGGCCAAGAATTTTGAGCAGTTGAATCTCATACCGATGCTGATTATCACCCCACTCGTGTTCCTTGGAGGCAGTTTCTATTCGATCGATATGCTGCCACCGATCTGGCAGAAAATCTCGCTGTTCAACCCTGTTGTCTATCTTGTATCGGGGTTCCGATGGGCCTTCTTTGGCACAGCCGATGTTGCTGTCGCCATCAGCCTCGGAGCGGTATCCGGGTTCATGCTCGCATGTCTGGCCGTCATCTGGTGGATCTTCAAGACAGGATATCGACTGAAATCCTGAATTGTCAGCACCTGAATGGGTATCAACGATGCGCCGGGTGGTGACGCCGAGATTGAATGCCTGCCAAGCTGTGTTGGCGAGGGCGCCAAATACCCGCCAATCACCGCCGGTGGCCATATTCGCGCGAAAATCGAGGCATCTCATAAAGGCTGATGTTTGGCCTGTATGACCAATACCCTGACCAATGGACTATTCATCAACCGATGATTGCATTACGATGCTGACGCAATACCACTTGTCGAAGTTCAGCATGCGTTTTGGTGGGGCCCCTTTATCAACATGTCATCGTCAAGCGCCCAGACTGAAACAATAGAACGGCTGTTCGCGGCATATAGCAAACAGGGCATCAAAAAGGACAAGGCCATAAAGCTGATCGCCTCGTCATTGGGACTGCCACGAAAACAGGTGCTGGAAACCCTGCAGAAGCCTAATGGCAATGATGACTAGCCATGACAGAAACGCGCGATGTTGTGATTATTGGTGGCGGGGCGGCCGGCCTGATGTGTGGTCGCGTTGCCGGCCGCAGGGGTCGCTCGGTTCTGATACTTGATCACGCCAGCAAACCAGCGGAAAAGATTCGAATTTCCGGGGGTGGGCGCTGTAATTTCACCAATCTGCATTCCAGTCCTGCCGCCTTTCTGTCCAACAATCGGCATTTCTGCAAATCGGCCTTCACCAATTACACACAAGACGACTTCGTACAGCTTGTTACACAGCACCAGATTGCGTTTCATGAAAAGAAACTTGGTCAGCTATTCTGTGATGACAGTGCCCAGCAGATCATCGATATGCTGCTGGCCGAATGTCATGATGCCGGCGCAGAGCTTCGCCTGAATACCGCTGTAAACAAGGTCGAGGCCACGGATGATGGCTATCTTGTCCATACTGCCGGTACCACGATCTCGTGCCAGTCACTTGTCATCGCCACCGGTGGATTGTCGATCCCGAAGATCGGTGCAACACGGTTCGGATACGACCTTGCCAGACAGTTCGGGTTGAAGGTCACCGCGGTCAAACCGGCGCTTGTTCCCCTCACCTTTCAGGCGGATTTCCTGACCAGATGCCGGGCGCTGTCCGGCCTGTCAGTCGATGCCGAGGTTCAGTATGGCAAGACGATGTTCCGTGAAGGGCTGCTATTCACGCATCGGGGCCTGTCCGGCCCCTCGATACTGCAAATCAGTTCCTATTGGGAGGAAGGCAAGGCCATCCAGATCAATCTTCTTCCGGACATTGACCTTGCCGGATGGCTGATCGCCCGCAAGACGGATACACCACGACAGGAAGTGCTGACAGCCTTGAGTGAATTGCTGCCACGCCGTCTGGCAGCCGACATTCTGGACGAAATATCGGTTTCAGGACGTCTTGCCGACCAGCCGAACGCAGCCTTGAACAGGCTGGGTGAGCGAACCAACCGGTGGTATGTCACCCCGAGCGGGACCGAAGGCTACCGCACTGCCGAGGTCACGCTTGGCGGCGTCGATGTCGGCGAGCTGTCATCAAAGACAATGGAAGCACGCTCACAGCCCGGCCTGTTCTTCATTGGAGAGGTTGTTGACGTAACCGGCCATCTTGGTGGCTACAACTTTCAATGGGCCTGGTCTTCAGGCTTTGTCGCCGGCGAAGCCGCCTAGCCTGCTCATCCCGTCTGACGCGACAGCCATTGATCAAGCGCCTGGGAAAACCGTCCACGGTCCGCCTTTGAGAAAGGTTTTCCCTTTCCCTGATAAAAAGGATCGGCAGCGCGCATATCCGCCATCAGGTCGCGCGTCGCCAGAATCCCTCCAATGTTCGCAGTGGTAATCGGACTGCCATCCGGACGCAACACGGCTGCGCCGTTTTCGACTGTTCGTGCAGCAAGCGGAATGTCATTGGTAATCACGATATCATGCGGCGTCACATTGTCGGCGATCCAGATATCGGCAGCATCGGGTCCATCATCGACAACAACAAGGTCAATCAATGGATGCTGGTTTGGCCTGATCCCACCATTGCAGACCATAACCGCACGCCGCCCATGACGTATCGCAACCGTGACGATTTCGTCCTTTACCGGACAGGCATCGGCATCAACATAAATCATGGTCATCGGCTGACCTTCCTTGATTGTCCGCATCCACGACAGCGCGATGCGATGAGATACGATCAGATACGTCATCCTGAACGCCGCATTCGGTCCGCTGGCCGGGTCAGCGCTTGATGTACCCTGATCGCGGAATTCACCGCAAGAGCCATGATATCGCCATTTTGGGTGGCAAGGCACCTGTTCATATGGCTAGGCTGATCAACCGGACTGCGCCACATATGCAGGTCATCACTTTCAGGATTCAGCCAGACAGGACGACAATGAACAACACCGGATCAGCCGACAAGCTAGATAAAATTACGGCGGCGCGCCTTACCACCTTCAGCAACGCAGTCCTGACAGAGGCTGGCGCAGAAGAGCCGACAGCCCGCGATGCCACGCGCGCGATGCTTCATGCCAGCCTTCATGGCGTTGACAGTCATGGCTTCAGACTGCTGCCACATTACCGGAAAGCCATCCTTGGCGGCAGGGTGAATGGAACTCCCGCCATGACCTTTACCGCGACAAGACATGGGTCCGGAACACTGGATGCCGATCACGCCCATGGCGCGCGCGCTATGTATCAGGCCGCTGCCCACGCCAGCGAAATGGCGCGCGAATCCGGGATAGCGGCTGTCGGCATTCGCAACAGTTCGCATTTTGGGGCAGCTGGTGCCTATGCACTCGACCTCGCCGAAAGGGGGTTTGGTGCATTAGTGTTCGGCAATTCGGACAGTCTGGTCCGGCTGCATGATGGTGCGGTTCGCTATCACGGCACCAACCCGATTGCGGTTGGGTTTCCAGCCGACGGCAATCCTTGGCTTCTCGACATGGCGACAAGCTCGATCCCCTGGAACCGTGTTCAGCTTTACCAGTCTCTTGGTGAAACCCTGCCGGTCGGCATCGCCTCTGACGCATCGGGAGCAGATGTGACAGACCCGAACACAGCCGACATGCTGGCACCTCTTGGCGGTGCCTTCGGATTCAAGGGAGCCGGGCTTGGCGGCGTTGCCGAGATTTTCTCGGCAGTCATGACGGGCATGCGGATTTCACCTGAACTCATGTCGATGGATGATCCGGATATGTCCACACCGCGTCATCTTGGCGCCTTCATCATCGCGCTGGATCCATCCGCCTTTGTGGCAGCAGAAATCTTCAGCGCCGGGATGCGCAATTACCTGTCGTCGCTTCGCAACAGCCCGCCACGGGAGGGCGCGCGTGTCATGGCACCGGGCGACCGTGAATGGGACGAGGCAGACCGCCGCCGGGTTGACGGCATTCCTATTGATCCGGCAACACAGCATGCCTTTGATGATATTTCCGGCATGACGGGTATCGCACTCTAGCACCGGGTCAATTGTGATGCGTCACGACCCGTCGGCACCGGAGCCATTGGCTGACAGGACACCCCCAACGATCACGGCGCATGCGCCAAGCGTTTCATCAAGGCAACTCAGACTGGCCGGCCGCCCCGGCTCGATTCGTCCATGACTGTCCGCAAGACCTAGAATATTGGCCGGGATCCCGCTTGCCATATCAAGCGCCTCGGCAAGCGATACGCCCGCCCTCGTCACCATTGTCCGGACAGCCTCGTCCAGACCAAGATGCGCGCCGCCAAGCGTGCCATCATCAGCTTGCAGACGACCGTCGATCAGGCTGACCTGCCTGCCGGCGACACTGAAGGAGTCAAGGGTGCTACCATAGCTCGACATGCTGTCCGAAACAAGGCACAGCCGCCCCGACATCAGGCGTGCCGCAAGTGCCAGATTGTCAGGATCAACGTGATGACCATCCGCGATAATGCCGGCCACCAGCCTATTGTCTATGAACGCCGCCCCGACGACACCAGGCTCGCGGGCGGTGATCTGTGAACAGGCGTTGAAGAGATGCGTCACCCCCCGCAGCCCATGATCAACAGCCCGGGACATTTCTTGGGCGCTGGCATCGGTATGGCCGGCAAACAGGATGATCCCTGCGTCGTGAAGCTGTTGGAGATGCGCCGGTGTCGCCTCTTCCGGTGCCAGTGTCAGCATCACACGACCGGCAAATCCTCCGGCAAATGCGCACAGTCTGGCAACATCATCGTCAGTCATGGGCCTGATCGCATCAGGAGGATGGATACCCGGCTTTTTCCGTGACAGGAAGGGGCCTTCAAGATGAATGCCCAGGATTTCAGGGCCATCCCATGCCGCAACCGCATCAAGCGCGGCCATGTAAGAGGTGCCGGGCGCGGTAATGAAGGTTGGCAGAAGATGGCAGGTACCCCCCTTGCCTGCCGCTGCCGCCATGCAGGCCAGTGTCGGCATATCGGGCGTGTCATTGAACATCGCCCCACCGGCCCCATTGATCTGCAGATCGATAAATCCCGGAGCCACAATCTCAAAATGGTGAAACGCCGCCGGACCATCCGCTGCATCACGCACGTCGGCAAGCGGCAGAATGCGGCTGATCACGCCGTCACTGATTTCGATGATCTGATCCAGAAGCGGCGCTTCGCCGCCACCGGGAAACAGTCTGTTTGCCTGTATCCGATAGCTGGCGTGAATATTGGGGTCATCCGGTGTCATTCTTGGTGCCATGATCTGTAGCGTCCTGTTGTTCTGGTATGGCGTACAGTCAGCCGCCGGTCAATTCCCACCAGCCAAACACCACCGGCCAACCACCAGCCAACCACCAGCCAACCACCGGCCAACCGCCGGGACAACTCCTGCACAGGATCAAGGCAAATCTGGCCATGAAATGCGGTCGAGCCTGTCCATTCTTCCTATCAGGACTAGGGGGAATAGCGGTTTTTGTTATATCCTGAACGGGTTGGAACCTCGTGCCTGCCAGACTTCTGGCGGATCCGAGGGTGTTGACCTCATCAGGAACAGGGCTACCACTTGATGCCGCGAAAGCACCGATCATGATGACGCCGGGATGGTTTGCCGGACTGATGACCGGCACGGTACTCGACGGCCAGATCGACATTGCCTTTCTTCATACCGATGGCGATATCGTGTTGGAATTCGGCCCGGCGGCACTGGTTCCCTATCCAGACAATACCCGCAAGCTGATCGCGGCGTCTGTTGCGGCAGCGCAGGACTGGCAGTTTGAGGGTCCGGAACCAGCCATATTTGCGGAAACCGAGGCGGCGCTGACAATCGCGCAGGCACAGGCCGTAATCGACACCGCCCGCAGTCATGACCTTCCGATGGAAGCTATATCCGCCGTCGGGTTTCACGGTCAGACCGTTCTGCATCACCCTCCAGACACCACCACAAAGGGCCGCACACGCCAGCTTGGCGATGGCGCACTTATGGCGAGTATGATTGGACGGCCTGTGGTGTTCGACTTTCGTACCGATGACGTTGCCGCAGGTGGGCACGGCGCGCCTCTTTGCCCCTGTTACCACGCCACGCTGCTGAAGCGCGCCAATGCCGACCCATCGGTTGCAGTTCTCAATCTTGGTGGTGTTGGCAATATCACATGGCAGGGGGATGATGGACGTCTGATCGGATTTGACACCGGCCCCGCGAATGCGCCAATTGATGACTGGATCAGGATGCACGATGCCGGCTCGATGGACAAAGATGGTCTGATTGCCGCAAGTGGCACCGTGGACAAGGATCGGCTTGCCCAAATCATGAATAAATCCTATTTCTCACTTAAGCCCCCAAAGTCACTGGACAGAAACGATTTTTCAGCATCTCTTGCAAAGGGACTCTCTCTTGCTGACGGGGCGGCCCTGCTGACCGCGCTTGCTGCGGCAGGTGTGGCGCGGGCCCTTGCAATGCTGCCGGTAAACATCGACAGGCTGATCGTCTGTGGGGGCGGTCGCCATAACAGGACGCTGTTACGCGCGATCACCGAACAGGCTGGGGTTGCCCTGGACCCGGCAGACAAGCTTGGCTGGCGTGGTGATGCCGTCGAAGCCGAATGTTTTGCCTATCTTGCGGCACGCCATGTCGCCGGTCTGCCGGCAAGCTATCCAGAGACCACCGGCGTCCCCTCGCCCATGCCGGCAGGTCGGCTTGCGGTATCGAATGCGTCTGCTAGGCTGGCAGGGTCAGGAGACCACGCATGACCCGTTCGCCCCCCTCTCGCCGGCAGCCGATAGATGGCCTTCTTGAAAGCGATGCCATTGAATTGCTTGTCGTGCATTGCTCGGACACGCCTGATGACGAACCCTTGCGGGCACGCGACATTCAGGCGATGCATCTTGGTTTTGGATGGGATGGCATTGGCTACCACAGGGTTATCGGGCGTGATGGCCTGTGCGAGGCGGGGCGACCCGAATATTGGCGCGGCGCGCATGTGAAAGGCGCCAATGAGCGAAGCCTTGGCGTATGCCTGATTGGCCGCAACAGCTTTACCGCAGCGCAGATGGACAGTCTGGCCAACCTTCTTGCCCAGTGGCAAAGCCGGTATCCAAAGGCCCGTATTGTCGGCCATCGCGATGCCGTCGACACACACAAAACCTGTCCCAATTTCGAGGTCGCCGAATGGTGGCGGGACCGTCAGTGCCAAGAGCATGGAACACAGATGATGGTCTGCGCCGCCTCATTGCCGCTACGGCGCGCCACATCCGAGGACTCCCCCCTGGAAACGGAAGCCTTGTTCGGGGAATTGGTCGAAATCCTGGAACAGAATGGGACTCATACCCGTATCCGTCTGCTGGTGGATGATTATGAAGGCTGGATCACCAGCGAGGGGACATTGGGGCCCGTCATCAAAGGAACGCATCGGATCAGCGCGGCGTCAATCCACGCGCAATCCGCGCCGGATGTAAAATCACCGGCAGTGATGCGGCTATCGATGGGGGCATGTGTGACCGTTTCAGCAACCACCGGTGACTGGCACGCCATTTCCCTTGGCAATGGCACCACAGGATATATTCCTGTTCGGTCCACCCTGCCGGTCGACGAGGTGGAGGATGATTTTGTCAGGATCGCCGAGCGCTTCATCGGCACGCCCTATCTGTGGGGCGGGCGAAGTGCAGCCGGGATAGATTGTTCGGGACTGCTGCAGCTTGCTCTGCAGGCAACCGGCATTGCCTGTCCACGCGACAGCGGCCCGCAATTCGAATGGTTTCAGGCACAAAGCCGGACAATCACCGTCGACCCAACAGCGGCTCGACGCGGTGACATTGCCTTCTGGCCGGGTCATGTCGGGATATTTCAGTCACCGGACAGGTTCTTACATGCCAACGCACATCATCATGCCGTGGCAAGCGAGGCGGCATCAGACGCATTGATACGCGTTGACGCCGCCTCTGCCGCACCTGCGATCATTCTGCGGCTTGATGGTCGGTCTTTGAAAACAGCTTGTTCCTGAGCATCCACAGAACCGCCAGAGCCGGAATGACCATTATGGCGGTGATGATAAAGAAGATGCCCCAGTCGCCATTCAGCCAGTCAACAAGCGCCCCGGATGACGATGCCAGCAGGGTCCGCCCCAGCGTGCCGATCGAGGCCAGAAGTGCATATTGCGTTGCCGTGTAGTTACGGTCGACAAGAAGCGATATGAACGTCACAAAGGCAACAGTGGCAAATGCGGCGGCAAGATCATCGGCAATCACCGCAATGGCGAACATGATCTCGTTCTGTCCGACCCAGTGCAGGACGCTGAACAGGATATTCGTTGCCGCCATGGCGATGCCGGAGATCAGCAACGCTTTGACAACACCTGTGCGCAGCGCGAAAAGCCCGCCAATCAGCGTAAAGGCGACGGTTGTGATCCAGCCAAGCCCCTTGGAGTAGATCGCGATATCCGATTTTGAGAAGCCAACTTCCTTGTAGAAGATGATCGACATCTTGCCCATGAAGGCTTCACCGATCTTGAACAGGAAGATAAAGGCCAGGATCATTACCCCGATCTGGATGCCGTTCTTGCGGAAGAATGACCAGAGAGGTTCAATTACCGTTGTCGTGACAAAGCTGATCAGCTGGACAATCGCGCCCTGCCCTCCCATGCGCTCGGCCATTGCCCGCTGGGCGTTGCGCTGATCGGCGGCACGTTCCTTTGTGCCGGTTTCGGGAATGAACACAAGCCCGACATTGAACAGCACGACAAGAACCCCAAGCGCGACAAATGTCATCTGCCAGTAGTTCTCAACCCCGCTTGTCTGCAAATGGTCGGCAAGAAACAACGCGATCATCCCGCCAAGCTTGTAGCCTGACCACCAGCCGACTACCGCCACAGCCGCGCCGGCAGCCATGCCCTTGGCGTCATCCTTGTCGATCTGTTCGATCCGCAACGCGTCGATGGTGATATCCTGCGTTGCCGAACAGATGGCGATGATCAGACCGGCACCAATCACCAGCGCCAGCGACGTGGTTGGATCGATCGTACTCCACAACAGAAGACAGGCCAGGATTATCGCCTGAAGCGTGATGATCCATGCCTTGCGGTGGCCAAGCCTGTCAGTCAATACCGGCACACGAAGCCTGTCGATCAGTGGTGCCCACAGGAAGTTGAAGGCATAGACACCGAATATAAGTCCGGCCCACCCGATGGCGCTTCTCGACAGGCCATCCTCCTTGAGCCAAAGTGACAGGGAACTTCCGATCAGAACCCAGGGAAAGCCGCTGATCATCCCCAGCAGGAGAATGCGTGCCATCCTGCGTTCAAGATAGGATGTGATCATATCTGACATGAAGCCCGAAGACTGGGCCGTTTTCTGGTGAACCACTTACCCCTCCCAACACCTGAATGTCTTTATGGTTGAGATCAGGCTATGCCGTGTTGTCCAATAAAGGCAAATTATATTGAGTCGGGATGTGCGACAGCCCGGCCCGCAATTGAGGAGGCATGACAGGGTGACAGACTGGACCGTGACCATCACAGGCACCGGATATGGCCTGACAGCCCCCCATCACCGCTGTGACTGCCTTGTCGGCAGGACAGGTTTTGTTGCCGGTGATGCCAAACGTGAAGGCGACATGGCAACACCGCTTGGAACCTGGCCCTTGCGCTATCTATATTATCGGCCCGACCGTATGTCTTGTCCCGAAACCGGGCTGCCGACCATTGCGTTGACGCCTGACATGGGCTGGTGCGACGACCCGGAAGATCCGGCCTATAACAGGCCGGTCGACCTGCCCCATCCGGCCAGGCATGAAAGACTGTGGCGTGATGATTCTCTATACGACCTGATTGTTGTGCTTGGACATAATGATTCGCCACCAGTCCCCTATCATGGCAGCGCCATCTTCCTGCATCTTCGCGAGGCGGACACAAGCCACACCGCCGGCTGTATCGCCGTGACAAAGCAGGACATGCTGGCGCTGCTGCGCGCGGCAACCACCGATACAGCCATCCACATTGCCGCTGACGCCCCGTCGGCAGACCAGAACAGCCTGCCATGAACAATCCACAGCAGATATTGGGACCACATCTCCCGGCAACGCCAATCCGTGGTTATATCGAAGGCTACTACGGTCGTCTGCTGACCTGGCAGGACCGCAACAGGATCATAGAGCGGATGGCCGGACTGGGTCTGAATGCCTATCTCTATGCGCCGAAGGAGGATCTCCGGCACAGGGTTGAATGGCGAACCCCGTGGCCAGAGGAATGGCTTCAGCACTTCACCGCCCTGTGCAAGGCCGCGGCAATGCGTGATGTGATGATTTTCGGCGGAATCGCGCCGGGGCTGGATTACGACTCCCGACGCGACAGCGCGGAATTCGACCTGCTGCTGGCCAAGGCACAGGCGCTGCAGTCAGCTGGTGCAACTGCCATCGTGATAATGTTTGACGATATTGAGCCACCACCATCAACGCTTGATTCCGCCCTGTCTGACGAAATCGCACTCCATGCCGGCATCGCCACCCGCCTTGCCGCCCGGCTTGATGTGCCGACCCTGATCGTGCCCCGCATCTATGCCGACGAAATCAGCAACGCCGCAGCTGACAGCTACCGGGCCATGACCGCCGCCATTCCCGAGGATATGGCGGTCTTTCATTGCGGATCACACATTGTCGCCGGTGCCAACCCACTGGCGCCGGAATCGACACCGGCCGGCAGCATCTTTGGACAGCGGCTGATCCTGTGGGACAATGTCTATTGCAACGACTACTGTCCACGGCGGTTATTCGTTGGACCTCACGCGAACCGTGCCACAACGGGTGATCTGATGTTGAATGGCACCGGCATGATCGAAACAGATCTGCTTCTTCTGGAAATCATCGTGGCAGGCGACGACGAGGCCGCCTGGCGCTGCGCGCTTGCAAAGGCCGGTGTTCCGGACGATTTCCACAAGATTGCCGCCTGGTTCAACATGCCGGTGATGAATGACCGGATTCCCGCAGCGCCCCCACAACCTGACGACAGCAGCTTTGCCGCCATTGAAACCCTGCTATGGCGGTGGAAAACACCGCTGGCACGCGAATGGTATCCGTTCCTGTTCGGACTGAAGCATGATCTGTTGCTGGCGGCCGGCAGGCTTCCAGAACTGCGGATTGCGAAGACGCAGACAGCCGCGCTGTATGAAAAGCTTGCCAGCACGCAGACCGGCAATGATCCTGTCGGAGATGAAGGAAACCGCGATGATGAAGGATAGGGCACCGACGCCAATCTTTGATGGACACAATGATGTCCTGTCAAAACTGCACGCAATGCGTCCGCTGGACCCTGCTTCCGCTTTCACTGACGGGTATGAGGCCGCCATCGACCTGCCAAAGTCCCGCGCCGGAGGATTTGCCGGCGGGTTCTTTGCGGTCTATGTCCCGCCAAGGGACGTCGACCACGGGCTGCGTCTGGAAGCGATGATGGCTGAACACTATGAACTGCCCCTGCCACCCCGGCTTGACTGGTCCCATGCGGTATCTGTGACCATGGCGCAGATCAACATCCTGCTGGAACTTGAACAGCATGGGGCGCTTGCCATCTGCCGCAATGTCGGCGATCTGAGCGCTAGCATGAAGGCCGGCACAATCGCCGCCATCATGCATATCGAGGGCGCCGAGGCGATCGATGCCGATTTGACCATGCTGAACGTGCTGCATGCTGCCGGGCTGCGGTCACTGGGGCCTGTCTGGAGCCGTCCCACGATTTTCGGTCACGGCGTTCCCTTTGCCTTTCCCTCGGAACCGGATACCGGACCCGGATTGACTGAGGCCGGACTGCGACTTGTGAAACGATGTGACGAGCTTGGCATCCTGATTGACCTGTCACACATGAACCAGGCCGGGTTCCACGATGTGGCCAAACATTCTGGCAATCCCCTTGTTGCCACACATTCCAACGCCCATGCCATCTGCCCGCACGCCCGAAACCTGACCGACGACCAGCTTTTTATGATCCGTGACAGTGGCGGCATGGTCGGGCTGAATTTTGCCACAGCCTTTCTGCGCCCCGATGGCAAGATGATGCCGGATGTTCCGGCTGAGGTGATGCTTCGTCACCTTGACCACCTGATTACGATCCTTGGCGAGGATCATGTCGGACTTGGTTCGGATTATGATGGCGCCATGATGCCTGATTGGCTTGCCAGCGCGGCCGACCTTCCACATCTGGTCGACGCCATGCGTGACCACGGGTTTGGCGAAACGCTGATCTCAAAGCTGTGCGTGGACAATTGGATTTCCATTCTCAAAAAGATATGGAAATAGTTTTATTTCAGAATCTTGAAATCCAAACTTTACATACAGATTAAATCTGGAACCAGTCTTTAGACCGGGCACAGATCACTCTGCCGACCGTTCCGCCCAGCCTGCAAAGATCTTTTCAAGCATCACGACAACGTAATAGAGCGCGATCCCCAATACCGCGAGCGCGATCAACACCGCGAACATCAGCGGATAGTCGGAATTCGTCTTGCCACTGTCAAACAACGCGCCGAGACCACGACCATGCGGCGACACGATTTCCATCAGGTTTGTGCCAATGAAAGCAAGCGTTACCGCCACCTTCAGGGCACCAAAGAATTCAGGCAATGTCTTTGGCAGGGCAATCTTCCAGAAGATCGTGAGCTTCGATGCGCCAAGCGAGCGCAGAATGTCACGATATTCAGGCTCGAGAGTGGACAGGCCGATGGATACAGACACGGCAATCGGAAAGAACGAAATCATGAAGGCGATCAGAACGGTGTTCAGATCATGCTGCCCGACAAACATCAGCGCCACGATAGGAACAACGGTTGCCTTTGGAATGGCGTTGAAGCCAACCAGAAGCGGATACAGCCCCTCGCGCATGACCTTGGAAAACCCCATGACCATGCCAAACAGCACGCCAACAATAATGGCGATCAACAAACCGACAACGGTACGCCACAGCGTTTCCCATCCAAAGGTCAGGAACAACCCCTTGAACCGCCAGAACGCTGGCCAGAGATCACTCGGTGACGCCATCTTGTAGTTCGGCCAGCCATTGACCCATACCAGGGCTTCCCAGAAACACAGGAAGATGACGATGGCCAGGAGCGGCACAAATACCTGTCTCATTGGGTTGCCTCCTCGCCTTCACGGGCAATCCTGATCTGGTCACGAAGCACATTCAGCGTTTCCGTCGCCTCGCTGGTGTAAAGATGGTCCAGCGTGCGTGGTCCGGTATTCGGAAGTTGCAGGCTGTATTGAACCGTTGCCGGGCGACCGGACAGAACAACAACCTCGTCAGCCAGGAAAATGGCCTCGCGGAGATCATGCGTAATCAGCACGCCGGTAAACGGCTCTTCGGCACGCAGCCGGTGCATGGTCAGCCACAGATCCTCGCGGGTGAAGGCATCAAGCGCACCAAACGGCTCGTCAAGAATCAACACTTCGGGCTGATGGACCAGTGCCCGGCACAGCGAGGCGCGCTGACGCATGCCGCCGGACAGCTCGGACGGGCGTTTGTCTTCGAACCCGGCAAGACCAACAAGTTTCAAAAGGTCGCGCGCGCGCCGCTCCTTGGCGGCGGCATCAAGCCTTGTTGGCACGATCTCCAGAGGCAACATGACATTCTTCAGGATACTCCGCCATTCAAGAAGGACGGGATTCTGGAACGCCATCCCGACCGTTGACCGTGGAGAGGTCACGCGCTCTCCCTGCAGCCAGACATTGCCGGTGTCAGGCTTCATCAATCCAGCGACAAGACGTGTAACAGTGGATTTGCCACACCCGGACGGGCCAACAATGGCGCTGAAACCATGCCGTGGCACGCTGATCGTCAGATCGTCGAGAACCTGAAGCGGGCCTGTGTTTGTCTTGTAGGTATGCGAAACACCATCAATGACGATAAGATCGCCGTCACCTGTGCCGGAAGCTGAATTGTCTGCCATTTATTTTGACCATAAAAGCTGTTCAGGCATGGCGGTCATTCCGCCATGCGCACGCCAGACTGCCATGAAGCGGGGCAGCGCACCACATCATAGTGCCCTGCCCCCCTGTTCATGACAGGTCTAGTTCAGTGAGAACCCGCCAGCCGGCAGATAGGCATCTGTAAAATACAGCGCCGCATCTGGCTTGGACTTGTACTCGTAGGTTTCACTGAGCTGCTCGATAGCGGCGGCGAACCGCGCGTTATCGATGGTGCCCATGCCATTGGCCTTTACATGGTCGGTCAGGACATTCGCCTCGATCGACAGGATCAGACGACGCTCTTCGAGCGCGGCATCGGCTGCCGGATTACGCTTGACCAGCGATGCCGCCGCATCTGACGGGCTGGCAATGGCGTCTTTCCATCCTGCGGCCACCGCACCAAGGAAATCCTTGATGGTGTCGGCGTTGGCTGCCGCGTATTCGGTATTCACGATAATGGCGTTGCCATAAAGCTGCAGCCCGTGATCCGCCATCAAAATGGTCGAAATATCATCCTCCGGTACACCAAGACGAACCAGATTCAGATAGGAAGAGAACGAGAATCCGGTGACTGAATCAACCTTGCCTTCGGCCAGCATCGGCTCGCGGGTCGGGAAACCGACAGGTTCGACCTTGATCTTGTTCATGTCGAGATTGTTGGCCTTGGCAAAGGATGGAAACTGCGCCCAGGCACCATCAGGTGGCGGTGCGCCAAGAACCGAACCCTCGAGATCGGATGGTCCCGAAATGCCAAGCGACTTGCGGCCAACAACGGCGAAGGGAGGCTTGTCGTAAACCATCATCACCGCGGTGACCGGCGCACCGGGATTCTGGTCAAGGAATTTGATCAGCGAGTTGATGTCAGCAAAGCCGACAGGAAAGGCGCCGGTGGCAACCTTGGGAATCGCATCCAGCGACCCCTTGCCGGGGGACACCTCGACATCCAGCCCAACAGCGGAAAAATGGCCATTGTCAATGGCCAGAAAATAAGGGGCGGATGGACCCTCGAATTTCCAGTCCAGCGCGAACTGGATCTTTGTAGCGGCGAAACTGGACGCCGATGCCATGACCCCGACAAGGGCCATCGCAAATGTTTTACCGATTATTTTGATCATCTTGTTAACTCCCACGTCTCGGCACCCTGCGATTGGTGCGTTATGCTGACCATAAGACTGGATTCATGCGGTGATTGACAGTGCTGTTTTGTTGTCACGACTATGCAATATTCTGTCTTGGGTGAAAACTGGGATTTTGATGATGAAGATAGCTGACCTTGTCGCGGAAATGCTGATCGCCAACGGTATTGACCAGCTTTACTGTCTTCCAGGGATCCAGAATGATGGTTTCTTCGACGCGCTGTTCGACCGCACCGACCGGATCACACCCATTCAGACCCGGCATGAACAGGGCGCGGCCTATATGGCGACGGGCGCGGCACTTGCCACAGGCCGTCCCCAGGCTTTCTGCGTTGTACCGGGACCGGGTTTTCTGAATGCCACGGCGGCCCTGTCCACCGCCTATGCGGTCAATGCACCTGTCCTGGCGCTTGTCGGCCAGATTCCGCTTGCCGCACAGGGCAAGGGACATGGGCTGCTTCATGAAATCCCCGACCAGTTCGGCATTCTTGAACGGCTGACAAAATCAAGTCATCGCATTACCGGCCCACAGGATGCTGTCGCAGCCATAAAGGCGGCGTTGCGCGACCTGAAATCGGGCCGCCCTCGCCCCGTCGGGCTTGAGGTCGCGGTCAATCTGTGGGGACAGACGGCACCCGATGAAGGAACCGCACTGGACGTCGGCCCAGATGTTCCGCCTTCGGCAGACACCGACGCCATTGAACAGGCGGCACACCTGATTGCCTCGTCACGTTCACCGCTGATTGTCGTTGGCGGCGGCGCTCAGGATGATGCCGAGACGGTGCGCCTGTTCGCGACACGAATTGGCGCCCCCGTGGTCGCCTTTCGCACCGGCCACGGCATTGTGCCAAGTGACGAGGCGCTGGCGATCGGCATGCCGGTTGCCCATAGCCTGTGGGCCGATGTTGATCTGGTGATCGGCCTTGGCACACGTCTTCAAAGCCAGATCATGGCGTGGGGTCAGGATGACAAAATGAAGGTCATCCACATCGATATAGACAGCACACAGATTGGCCGCAGCGCCGCAGTTGATGTTGGAATCCACGCGCCACTTTCCGATGCGTTGCCACTGCTGCTGCACGCCATTGACAAAGACACAGCCCCCAACGCGGCATGGCTTGAGCGTATCGCCGAGGCGAAGAGCCGACGCGCCGGCGAATATGCACAGCGTCTTGCCCCGCAACTGGCCTGGCTTGGTGCCATTCGCGACGCGCTGCCACCGGAGGGTATCTTTGTCGATGAATTGACGCAGACAGGCTATGTCTCCCGCTTTGCCTTCCCAAGCTATGCACCACGAACCTTCATTTCGACAGGCTATCAGGGAACATTGGGGTATGGCATCGCCACCGCGCTTGGGGTTGCCCACGCCAGGCGCGACGTTCCGGTTGTTGCGATCAGCGGTGATGGCGGCGCGTTGTTCACCATCACTGAACTTGCGACAGCCGTGCATCATCAGATTCCCCTGACTGTCGTCATTTTCAATGATCATGCCTTTGGCAATGTCAGACGCCTGCAGATCGACAATTATGACAGCCGTCTGATCGCATCGGATCTGAGCAGCCCGAATTTTGCGGCGCTGGCTACGTCTTTCGGTGCGCAGGGACTGATTGCCTCGACGCCCGAGGATTTGCGCAGCAACCTTGAAATTGCGATGGCCTATGACGGGCCCAGCGTCATCGAGGTGCCAGTCGGCGAGCTTCCGTCACCATGGGATTTCGTCCTGATGCCAAAGGTACGATAATGAAAACCCGGTTGGCCCTTGCCCTGCTGTTCTTCCTGACCAATACCGGCGCGGCCTTCGCCACTCCGACAAGCGAAATGGTCTGTGACTGGGTGGCCGCGGCCGTGGCGGCACCCGACGGCTCATACAGGGTGGATGATGCGGCCGGAAAGGTTACGGTCAACCTGCGTCCGCCGGGGCCAGCCTGGCGGCTTGCCACCATCGACATCAGGGACATGTCCGAGCGGCCGCTGATGCAGATCAGGGTGCTGCCATCCTGCCAGCCTCTGGAGGCGCGTCGGCTGGTGCGAGCCCCGGACGGATCCGTCGACAGAATTGAAGTGCTGGCACCGGACTTCAAACGACCTGTCGCCATCGAGCCGCAGAACCCACCCCTGCCCCGACTTTCGGCAGGCACCGGCAGCGCCGTGCTGGCCCTTGTCGATACAGGGGTCAATTATCTTCTGCCGGCGCTGCATCCGCATCTTGCGACAGGCGCAGATGGACGCCCGCTTGGCCATGATTTCTGGGACGATGATGACCGGCCCTATGATTCCGATCCACGCGCGAACCCCTATTTTCCAAGACATCACGGCACAACAGTGTTCAGTGTTCTGGCACGGGAAGCCCCGGACACTGATATCGCCATATACCGCTTTCCAGCACCGGATATGTGCCGCTTTGAGGAGCTGATCAATCATATGGCAAGTCTGTCGGTGCGGATCGTCAGCCTGTCGATGGGATCCGACGATCGGTCTGACTGGCATTGTTTCGAACGCGCGGCCCAGTTGCATCCGCAGATGCTGTTTGTCGTCTCGGCTGGCAATGATGGGCGCGATCTGGATCAGATGCCCGTCTATCCGGCTGCGTTGGCGTTGACGAATATGGTCGTTGTCACATCTTCGGATAATTTCGGCAGGCTGGGACGCGGTTCCAACAGCGCAGCGGTGTCGGTTGACGTGATGGTGCCAGCCGAGCAGATCGAGGTGATCGACCATCGCGGCGCATTTGCCGAGACCGGCGGAACAAGCTATGCGGTGCCTCGCGTTGCCGCGCTGGCCGCACGTTTTCTTGCCGCCAACCCGGATGCTGTGACAGCTGACATTATCGGCTTTCTGGCGTCACGGGCCATCCCGGCGCCAGGGGTCCGGCTTGGGTTTGGCTGGATCCCCGACCCGACAGACGATTTTGGGTTCTAGTCGCCAAATGCCTGTTTGAGAAAGGATTCGGCAAGCGGCACCGCGGCCGGGTTGTGACGCCGCATCAGATCAAGCGCCTGTTCACCAAACTCACGATCACCTACACCACCGGCGACCTGAACCGCCATGCGAAGCGCCTGCGCATTGGTCGGATCAATCGCCAGATACCGCTTCAGCAATGGCAATTCGCCGGCAAGATCACGGTCAAGATGCAGCGTCACGGCAAGTGACATCAGGCTGTTCGGACTGTCGGGGTCGAGATCGAGACTGCGTTCAAGAAACGACCTCGATTGTGCAAACATCCACCACCTGCCGAAACTCTGTCCGGCCTGATCCAGCAATTGCTTGTTTCCAGACTCCAGACAGCGCGTTTCAATCACACTGACAAGATCAGCCGGCGGATCACGCTGGATCGACGCGCTGTCATACAGCGCATCGGCGCATTCACGGATGGCACGGCCAACCCTGCTAAAGGGCACGGCGTGGCTGGCCGACATTCGATCGGCGGTAGCAAATATATGTACAGCGGGAATGACTTCGCTGATCTTGCCATCGCCAGAGGCCAGTATCCCGACAAGGGCTCCCTCGGCATCGACAACGGCCCCACCGCTGTTGCCTGGCAATGCGTTTGCATTTGTATGGATCCGGGCCCGAGTAGACGCACCGTCTTTTGGATATTGTGCCCAGTCACCAGGCCGGTAGACACGCGGGCCATTGCGGCCCTGGTCAAAGGCCACGACAAACAGCTGTTGCCGACCGGCCGACAGCGTAACCTGTTCGGGCACGGGCGGCGTCACCTCTGCCCCCTGCACCCGCAGCAGAACAAGATCGACGTCCACATCATGTGGTTGCGGTGTCGCCCGCGTGATGACGCCACCTGCATCACGCGTGATGACCTGTGCGTGATCCTCGGCTACATGGTGGTTTGTGACAATGTACCCGCCAGGCAAAACCGTACCACTGGCAATCATATTGGGAGTCTTTATCCCAACAATGCGATCCTGCCAGTCACACACGGCTGCCGGCGCATCACACGCCGCTGCAACGGCAGGCGAAAGGGTGCCCGTTACAGCTGCAACCCCGAGGGCAATCAGCAACGACAGACTGTAAAGCAAGGGTGGAAACATCACACGGCTGTTCATGAGCGTAGTCTGCGGCCGACACTCACGCCGCACAAGGTGCCATTCCGCCGCGCCCGGATGACAGGCCGGTGGATGAAAACGTCTTCTGCAGCAGGATCAGGCCAGAAGATGCGATACCGGGCTTTCATCCATCTGGCCTGTCAGCAGATGCGCAAGCTGAAGGGTCATCTCAGCCCTGATGCCGGCATGCGCGGCACTGTCCCACAGATTATCGGTTTCCCGGGGGTCGGCCTCAAGGTCATAGAGTTCACCCCAGGGTTCGTCCTGATACAGTGTGAAACGCCATCTGGCGCTGCGCAGGCTTCGTACCCGCGCCGGTCTGGCAAACCCAAGCCGCTTGCCAAGATCGTTGAATTCGGTCAGCACCACATCGCGATGGACATCCGCCCCCTTGATCACGGGCAGGAAACTTTCCCCCTGCATGCCGTGATAGGGCGTCAGTCCGACGCGATCAAGAATGGTTGCCGAAATATCAATGGTCGCCGCTAGGGCGTTCGTGACACGTTCCGTGCGGTCTGCCGGGTCGGACCAGATCATCGGCACCTGCGTGATCGACCTGAAGGGCATCGCCCCCTTCAGCAAAAACGAGAAGTCACCAAGATAATCACCATGGTCGGCATTGAAACAGATCACCGTGTTGTCGTACTGGCCATTGGCCTTGAGCGTCTCGACAAGCCGCCCGACCTCATCATCAATCATCGTGATCATACCGGCCGTCAACGCCATCGCCTCGCGAAGATGCTGCTCGTCAACGCGGCACGCTGTCGTCGGGCTGAGCGGCTTTTCACCGGCCTGCCACTGTTCAGTCATCCATGTCATCGGTGGTGTCGGGTTGCGATGCGCTTCGAAAGGCAGGCTGACATCAAACTGGTCCGGGTGATACAGGTCCCAGTATTTGCCGGGTGGATTGAACGGGTGGTGCGGGTCGGGAAAGGAAACATATGCAAAGAACGGTGCGTCCGCACCCGCCTGCGAGGTGATCCAGTCGGCAGCCTGAATGCCGACATAGCGCGTGGGATAGAATTCTTCGGGAATGGGCGTTCGATATGCCTGCGGGCAGCTGTAATTATGCGGCAGTTCACTGGCCGGATCCTGCAGATCCCGCCAGTTCGGACAATGGGACCGGAACCATTGTTGATAATGCCCATTACACTGGTCACCATGACCAGTAACCATGTCGACATGCTGGAACCCATAATAGGACCCGGTGAATTCATAGCGATCATCACCAGCATATGACGACGGCTGCTCATGGCTATGGATCGCTGTGGGGTGACGCCGCGCTTCCTCGATCAGGCGTGTCTTGCCATCATCGCTTCGCAAGGGCGGTTTTTCGGTAAAGGGTTGCAAATGGCTTTTGCCGATCGAGGCTGTCCGGTACCCGGCCGCCACCAGCACATCGGTAAAACAGTTGCTGTCGGTTGGCAGAACGCAACCATTATAGCGAAGACCGTGGGTTGACGGATAACGTCCGGTCATGAAGGACGCCCTGTTGGGCATACAGACCGGCGAGGTTACCTGAAAATTCGCAAAGCGCGTGCCCCTGGCGGCCAGAGCGTCAATATGCGGGGTCTTCACCACCGGGTGCCCG
Organism: Alphaproteobacteria bacterium LSUCC0719; assembly: GCA_040839025.1. Taxonomy (NCBI): domain Bacteria; kingdom Pseudomonadati; phylum Pseudomonadota; class Alphaproteobacteria; species Alphaproteobacteria bacterium LSUCC0719. Next base: position 486,398 of record JBFPJN010000001.1, on the reverse strand, counting down.
GCACAGCCAAGCCAGTCCCAGCGGTGCTGATCGGTCATGATAAACAGGAAATTCGGTCTTTCTTGGGAAGTCATCGTGGCACCCTGTGAACTCGTCATGGACAAAAATACAGCCATGACCGGGTGGATAATGCAACATCATTGGCCGGTACGGTTCTTGCCGGACCGAAGCAGCTGCATCCACAATCAATAGAAAATTAGTAATTAATATATTAGTGACAATTAATATTAATGATGTGACCATCACTTAGTTTTATGACGTTTTTTAATAGATTTTTTTCTGGGATATACGATGCCCCATTCTTTATTTCGCAGTGAACGACCATACCCCCCGCTTGTCAAAACCATATCATGGCGCATCAGGACTTGGCGCTGTGTTCGTCGCCCTATGTTATCATGCCTTGCGCTGGCCTCACTGGCCGTGGCGATAGCGGAAAGTGCCATCGCCGCCGATTTCATTGGCGTGGCCGCAGCGCTCCGAGGCGACGTCGTCAGGGTGGCGGCAAAGGATGGTGGCGGTGACATAGGCCCTGTGTCGTCCGGTACCCGCATTTTCCTTGGCGATCAGATCGAGGTCGGCCAAGGCGGCAGAATGCAGATCATGCTTCTTGATGAAACGGTGTTTACATTGGGAAGCGGCGCCAGACTGACGATGGACGAATTCATCTATGACCCGGCATCCCAGACCGGTTCGATGGCAACAAAGATCACCAAGGGGGCGTTTCGGTTCGTTTCCGGCAAACTTGCCAAGTCGAGCCCCGAGGCGATGAAGGTAAGGCTTCCTTCGGCCAGCCTCAGCATCAGAGGCACCCAGGTTGCCGGGATTGTTGACGATCAGGGCGGCAGCCAGATTGTTCTTGTCGGCCCCGGCCCCAATGCAAGCGGCGCTGCCCTGGGCGCCGTCACCGCCAGCAATGCGTTTGGCAGCGTGGAGCTGAAACGCGCCAACTTTGCGACACGCATTGCCCCTGACAGGGCTCCTGCCCCTCCTCAGGCAGCCACACCGGAAACAATCCAGCAGATTGAGCAAAGCACCGGTGAGGACGCCGCCATCGAAATCGCCGAGGCTATAGGCGTTGAATCGCTGGATATTGTTCCGGCCATCGATACCGATGATGATGGTATTCCGGATACCATTGCCGGCAATGCGGAACTTGGCAGAAGCATCGCCGCCGCAACTGACGGAACAGCCGTGACAAACGACCAGGCCATCCTCGATGCCGTATTTGCGTCGCTGTCGACGGTTGTGACCGAGGGCGAGCCTGACGAGGATGATTTTGGCACGCTTGGGGTCAATCTTGGTGGCGGCGCAACAGCACTGTTCAGCGGCGGCGCACAATATCGCGGCGATACGACGATCAGTCAGCTGCTGAATTACGGTCTCACAGGCAGCACGACCTACACCGCCACCGATGTGGCAATATCCTGTTCCAACAGTTCAGCTTCAGGATGCGGCGGCAGCTATGACATCGCCGACACCTGGGACTTTGCCACCGGCTCGGTCCAGATGGTGCTGTCCGACGGCACCGCCGCGCTGGATTATGATGGTGATGGGACGGTTGATACCTCTGTTGCGTTCTCGATGGACGTCACTTTCGAATATGGCCCAAACGGCCCGCTTGGCACATCGATCCAGACAGCCAACGAGGGTAGTGATATTCCCGGCTACATTCACGTCGCCGCCGAATATGACAGCTCGCTCTCACTCCAACCCTTTGGCTCAAGCGAGACATCATCGCATATCGGGGATGACGAAGCGATCAACCAGGTCAACTGGACGACTGTCAACGGCAACAGCATGACTGTAACCGACCAGGGATCCGGCATCCCGGGAAGCCTGATCTTCCGCAATGACGCCTTCCTGTCGAACTTCACACTTGGAAATGATGAAGCCTCCGCATCAAAGGTCGGCAACATTGCCAGCCACGAGCTGACTATCGAAAGACCCGTCGCTGGAGACGATCCTGCCGAACTGGCAACGGGCACCGTCCATGGGATGGTCACCCAATGAGCGCGAAATCACTGTCACCTGTCGTTCGCCTGGCAGGCCTGTCGACCATTCTGGCATGTTTTGCAATGATCCGTGCCGCGCATGCCGAGGTCACCTGGGCCGATCTGCTGTCCGACCCTGACAATGCCGGGCTGAACCAGCAATTCGTTGCCGAGCGGCTGGCAAAAGGTGATGTGCCGGCAGCCCTTTCGGCGGTTGAGCGGTTGATCATCCAGCGCCCTACAGACATCCCGGCTCGCATTCTGCGGGCTGAACTTCTGGTCGGACTGGGCAATGACACGCTTGCCAGAGGCGAACTTGACGCGCTTGCCAGATTGCCGCTTCCAGATGACCAGAAGCAAAGGATCAAGGAGCTTCAGGACACCATTGACAGACGCGCCAGCCGGTGGCGCAGCACAGCCTCGCTGTCATTCGGTGTGCGGGGCAGCGACAATGCCAACAACTATCCCTCTTCAGGCCTGCTGGATTTCAAGCTGAATGACGCCGCGTCCCCTGCAACCCGCCAATATGAAAGCTTTGGCGGCGCCACGAAAACAACGCGCGAGGTGGCCGGAACGGCCAGCATCACCATGGCCACCACCTATGAACTGCCAAACCAGGATCGGGACACGCTGACCGCCGGCATTTCGCACAGCGAGGCACGGGGGCGGAAATACCACTATCTGTCAAACAGCACCACAACGGCCTTTGCCGGTGGGAATATGCGGGTTGGTGGCATCACCCTGCTACCTGACCTGCGGTTGACCGAAACACACAGCAAGACGGCCCCCTCCAGCAATATCTCGCTTGTCAGCCTGACTGTCGGCTCTATGCTGCCGTTCAAAATCCGGGGCTATGTCGGGGCTGAATACAGCGTTGTAAACCGCATACCGTCAACCAGCTTCAGCACCGCAAACCAGAATGATGGCCATTCACGCGGCTACAGGTTGGGCCTGTCGCGATCACTTCTATCGCGGCTGCTGGTATATGCCGAAGGAAGCTATGACACCTTCAATCCGATGGAAACGCGTTTCAGCCAGAACACCATTCCCTATGCACAGGCGCTGGCAAACCAGAACCGCCAGCAATCCGGAACCATTGGTGTGGTGTACACAGCGACACCACATGTCCAGCTGCGGGCAAGCGTCGATGCATCCGACAGCAAATATGAAGCCAGGGATCCAACAAGCAAGAAATTCCGCCGTGACAAACGCACCCGCAGCAGCGTCGGCATCAGGATCGCTGGAGGTGCTGCCAGCCAGAAGCTGGAAAAGTTCAGCCTCGGTTTCAATGCCTCGACAACGCGTAACGATTCAAATCTCAGGCAAAATGACTACAAACGGTCAGAGGCCTCACTGACGGTGAATTATCAGCTCGCCAACTGATGGACCTGCGGATCACACCACCGCAAGGTCCATCACCCCCTTGGCAAGCAGACGAAGGCCGGCCAGTGTCACCAGGATGCGGAACACCATACGGAAGCGCTGTTCGGGAATTCTGTCACCCAGACGTCTTCCCATCAGCGTGCCGGCAATGCCGGCAACCGCGCCGCAGACGATATGCAGCCAGTAATCCGCATAGACAAATCCAAAGCTGACATATCCTGTCGCCTTCATGATTTCGAGACCAAGCAGACAGATGGCCAGCGTGCCGGTAATCTGCTGGCGATCAAGGCCCGTTCGCAGGATTGCCGGTTGCAAGAACAACCCCACCCCGAAAATCGTGCCGAAACATCCATGCAATCCGCCAACATACAGAAACTGTCGTGGCAGGCTCAACGTCACGCCCTTTGGCACGAGCCAGACCAGGGCCAGTAGCAACGCGCCAAGCAGCAACGCAATCATCCCTTCATCCAGCGATACGAAGATCTGCGCTCCGACAACCACGCCAAGGGCCGCGGCAGGGGCGAACATCAGGAAAATGGGCCAGTTTATATGCCGCCAGAAGGTGAGGATCCGGGCAATCAGTGACGGCGCGGCAAGAGCCGACTGCATGGGGATTGCCGCAGCAAGAGGCAGTACGGCCGAACTTGCCGCCAGCATGATATAGACACCGCCTGTTGCGACCGCTGCATTGACAAGCGCTGCAACGAAACACCCAACAGACACAAACAGAATTTCCACCAGCATGGAAACAGCATAGACACGGTTGAGGTGCCTGACCATCGCAACTGTCACGTCGTATCAGTTGCCCATGATCGGCCACAGCTGTGTCTTGACCGTGATCGGACGCCGGCGCAATGTGCGACATGATCCTGGATCGTCCCATCATCGGCATTGCCTTCATGCTGGGATTTTGCGTCTTTGCGCCGATGGGCGATGCGGCGGCAAAATCCATCGCCCTGGCAACCCCGCTTCTGGTGCTTCTTCTGGCCCGGTATCTGACACAATGGTTGCTGCCATTGCCGCTGATCATGATCAGTGGCAGAACACTGAAGATGACGTCAAAGGTCGCGCGGATCATTCTCGCGCGAAGCGTTGTCCACATTGCCGGGGTGGCGGTAATGTTTACCGCCTATCGCTATCTGCCGCTTGCCGATGCACTGGCCATTGCCTTTGTCTTTCCCTTCATCATGCTTGTCATGGGAAGATTCTTTCTTGACGAGCAGGTCGGCATAAGGCGGCTGGGGGCCTGTACTGTCGGCTTTCTGGGTACGCTGTTGATTATCCAGCCAAGCTTTGCGGCGGTTGGACTTCCTGCGTTGCTGCCGCTTATCGTGGCGTTCCTGTTTGCGTTGCTTGTGCTTCTTACCCGGCAGATTGCCAAGGATTACGATCCAGTATGCCTGCAATCTGCAAGCGGCCTCGTCAGCGCGGTGATCCTCATGCTGGCTTGGGCATTGACACGACATCTGCAGATTTTCGACCTGCAGCTTGTTATGCCAACCTCTGGGCAGGCGCAAACGCTTGCCCTTGTCGGCGTTTTCGGCACGCTGGCGCATCTCGGCATGACCTATGCGGTGCGCTTTGCGCCGTCTGCGACGCTGGCACCGATGCAATATATCGAATTGCCGATTGCCACGGTCATCGGATGGGTGATGTTCAACGAACTTCCAAACGGCCTTGCCGCGGTGGGGATCACGATCACCATCCTGGCAGGCCTTGCCGTGATCTATTTCGAACACCGGGCGCTGGCACGCGAGGCGCATGGCTGACGGCGCTTGCGACGCCTGGTCAACTGACCTAGGGTCACCATATCACCTACCAACAGCAGGAAACGGCCTCAGATGCGGTATGACGAGATGTTCAGTTCCGAGGCGCGAACAATCGACGATATCCGCATCGCGTTTCGGCGTGCTGGCGACGGTCCACCATTGCTGCTGTTACACGGGTACCCGCAGACAAACATGATGTGGCACAAAATCGCGCCGGCGCTGGCCGCCCATTTTACCGTGATCGCCGCCGACCTGCGTGGCTATGGTGACAGTTCCACCCCGGACAGCGATGCCGAACACAGCCCCTATTCCAAACGGGCCATGGCAGCCGATATGGTCCGTTTGATGGGCGATCTAGGTCATGATCGTTTCATGGTTGCCGGTCATGACCGTGGCGGGCGTGTAGCCCACCGCATGGCCCGTGATCATGCTGACCGGGTGACCCGAATAGCCGTCCTCGACATCGCACCAACAGCGGCAATGTACAGCCAGACCGACATGCGTTTTGCCACCGCCTATTACCACTGGTTCTTTCTGATCCAGCCAGCCCCCCTTCCGGAACGCATGATCGGTGCCGACCCGGAATTTTTTCTGCGCAGCAAATGCGGACAATGGGGGCGCACCGAAGGCGCCATTACAGATGAAGCCTTTGCCGAATATCTGCGATGTTTCCAGCGCCCTGAAACCATTCACGCCATGTGTGAGGATTATCGCGCTGCGGCGGGCATCGACCTGATCCATGACGCCGTCGATGCAGATACTCCCCTCGCCATGCCGTTGCTGGCGTTATGGGGGATCGACGGGTTTGTGGGGACCAATTATGACGTGCTTGCCGAGTGGCGACAGGTTGCCAAAGATGTCAGCGGCCACGGCGTTCCCGGCGGCCATTATCTGCCGGAAGAAGCCCCGGATGAAACGCTGGCGGCACTCGTGACCTTCTTCAGCTGACGAAAGACCGGCACCCGCATGTCACAAAACAGCCTGATTTCAGGGACGCCAAACCCCACTGCAGGGCTGATCATGGCGCTTGCCGGGGCGCTGCTTATCACCCCGGATACGCTGTTGATCCGGCTGTCCGGGCTGGAAGAATGGGGATTGACCTTCTGGCGCGGTGTGCTGATCGGCGGCGGTTTATGCGCACTGTGGGTTTTGTTCGAGGGACGCCGTGTCATGACCCAATATCGCGGGCTTGCCACGGTGCCGGCTCTGGTGATTGTCATGGCCAACCTTGTCAACGCCATGGCATTCAATTTCGCGACGATGGAAACATCGATCACCGTCGTTGTCACGGCCCTTGCCACCGCGCCATTGATGGCCGCCGCGCTTGGCTATTTCATTCTGGCAGAACGCACGACGCCTCGTACATGGATCGCCATTACACTGAGCATGATCGGCGTGCTGACGGTGATCATGAATGGCGACGGGGCCTTGCTGGCCCCTGAGGGCAATGTATGGCTAGGTGGCTTTCTTGGCTGCCTTGCCGCGCTTGGTATTGCCGTGGTCTTCGTGATCACACGCCGACATCCAGATGTACCGGTGCTTCCCGCCGCTGGTATCGGGTCCATCCTGTCGGGGCTGGTTGGATTTGCCATGGCACCCGCAGGCGCGATCATCACCGGCAATGCAATCGCCATCGGGCTTATGGGGCTGATCGTGATGCCGGTTTCATGGGGCCTGCTGACACTGGCACCACGCCATACCAGCGCGACCATTGTCAGCCTGTTCATGCTGCTGGAAATGGTGCTGGCCCCCTTCTGGGTATGGCTTGGCACTGGCGAACGACCAAGCATGCCGATGATTGCAGGTGCGGCGCTGGTGCTTGCAACGCTGATGATGTATTTCCTCAACGCCATCCGCGAGGCGGCACCGGAACAGCGTTCTAGCTCTGGCGAAGATGCGCCTTGACCGCAAGGTCGGGACCAGCAAGCCGGTAGGCCTGAGCAAAGCCGAGAACCATCACACCGCCCGTCGGACGAAGCCGCAAAAGATGAAAATCGGTAAAATCACGGATCAATCCCATGGTGGGGCCATGGCGTGACGCAAACGCATCACAAACAACATCAAAAATCTCAGTTTTTCGATCAATTTCAGAAAGTTCCGCATCAAACTTTATGCGTTTTCTGGCCCAGATATTCTGTGCCTGGCCTTCATCCTCGATCACAAGAAACGCCGCCGTTCCGGCATTGAGCATAGCTCGGACATGCGCCGAAAGACGGCTTGGATAGATGAACATCTCCCCATCATGCCAGACCAGTGGGGTTACACCCATTTCGGGCATGTCATCATCGCCGGGCGCTGCCATCAAAATGGTCTGCGCCGCCGCGAACAGCGCGTCACGCTCTGCCTCCAGTCCGGCAACATCGATATCACCCATTTCGCGTCCTTGCGTCATCCCGGCAGCATCCATATCCTTGCAGCGTCATTGCGTCGCCTGTATGTGCTTAGATATGACCGATCGCGCGGCGTGCAAGCAAGCCAAGACGGGCAATTTGCGCTACAAATTTGCGCCACAGGGGACAGGCAGATGCAGGAACAGTCAGCCCAGACAGACATCAGAACCGTAGCGGTAGAGGTGTTTGCCGATGTCATCTGCCCCTGGTGCTATATCGGCAAACGTCGCCTTGACATGGCTTTCGAGTCGCGGCCGGACATCAGACCATCCTATATCTGGCGTACCTTCCTGCTGAACCCGACCATGCCGCACGAAGGGATGGAACGCGACGCCTATCTGAGCGCGAAATTCGGCAACTCTGCGGCGGCAGTTTATGGACGTGTGGCGGCGGCAGGCCTCGACAGTGGTATCGAATTCCGGTTTGACGCGATTTCACGCACGCCAGACAGCAGGCCGGCACATCGTATGCTGATTGCCGCCGGACATGACAGCGCCGAGCTGTCTGAAGCTGTTTACAGGGCCTATTTCGTGGAAGGACAGGATATCAGCGACCCGCAAGTGCTGGAAAATATCGCGGTTGCGTTCGGTCGTGCAGACCTGATCGACATGGCCGCGGACGAAACCGTGGCGCGCCAGCTCGATACCCATCTTGCAACCGGCAACAGGATGCGACTTGACGGCGTGCCATTCTTCATCTTTGGCGGCAAATATGCCATTGCCGGCGCCCATCTGCCCGAACATCTGGTGCCGGCCATCGACGCGGCGGCGGCGCTATAGGCGCTTTAGGCACTATCCGCCAAGCGCCAGCAGTTCCTGAACAATCTGCTTGCAAATCGCCGGCCGGCCATCTGCTGCCGGCATTGTACGCTGCATGACAATCTTGTGGTCGGCACGCAGCTGGACCTCGCCAGCCTTGCTGGAAATCCAAGCGACAAGCTGTTCGGGTCTGGAGAATTCATTGTTGCGGAAGGCCAGCGACAGGCCTTTTGGACCGACGTCGATACGCTCCACCCCGATGCGTCGGCACAGCTGCTTCAGTTCGATTACCGCTAGCAGGTTGCGCACCGAATCCGGCACCGACCCGAACCGGTCGACAAGCTCGGCAATCAAACCATCGGCCTCGGAGGCGATATCAAGATTGGCAATCCGTCGATAGAGTGACAGCCTTACCGTAAGATCGGTGACGTAATCCTCGGGTATCCGCACCTCAAGTCCCAGATTCAGCTGCGGTGTCCAGTCCGGCTCGGTGCTGTCGGTATCACCACCGGCGCGCGCCGTCTCGACGGCCTGACGCAGCATCTCCTGATACAGCTCGACGCCAACTTCGCGTACATGGCCCGATTGCTCATCGCCCAGTAGATTGCCAGCACCACGAATATCCATGTCATAGGATGCAAGCGTAAATCCGGCACCAAGCGTATCAAGCGTCTGCATGACTTCAAGCCGACGCCGGGCATGTGGCGTCAAAAGACGGTTTGGATCCGATGTCAGATAGGCATAGGCACGCTGGCGACCACGGCCGACCCGTCCGCGAAGCTGATAGAGTTGTGATAGGCCGAACATATCCGCACGGTGGATGATCATGGTGTTCGCGGTCGGAATGTCGATCCCGGATTCCACGATATTGGTCGACAGCAGAATGTCGGCATCACCGTCGGCAAAGCGGGTCATGACGTCATCGAGTTCGGCAGCAGGCATACGGCCATGCGCCGATAGGATCCGTGCATCCGGCACAAGAACCGTCAGCCGGTCATAGACACGTTGCAGATCCTCAATGCGCGGACAGACGCAGAATACCTGACCACCCCGGAACATCTCGCGCTTGATCGCCTCGCGCAATACAACCCCGTCCCAGGGACCGACAAAGGTGCGCACCACCAGCCTGTCGACAGGCGGGGTGGCGATCAGCGACATCTCACGAACGCCCGACAGAGCCATCTGCAGCGTACGCGGAATCGGAGTTGCGGATAATGTCAGCACATGGATATCACCGCGAAGTTCCTTCAGCCGTTCCTTCTGACCGACACCGAAATGCTGCTCTTCATCGACGATCAGCAGACCGAGATTGTTGAAATTGATGGACTTTGCCAGAAGCGCATGCGTGCCGATGGCAATCTGCACATCTCCCGAAGCGATGTCGGTGCGGATCTGTCTGGCATCAGCCGCCGATGTCATCCGTGACAATACCCCTGTCTTTACCGGAAACCCGGCAAACCGGTCGGCAAAGAGCCGCCCATGCTGGCGTGCCAGAAGCGTCGTCGGCGCGACAAGCGCCACCTGATAGCCCGACATCGCGGCAATGAATGCGGCACGCAGTGCCACTTCAGTCTTGCCAAAGCCGACATCCCCGCAAATCAACCTGTCCGTTGCCCGCCCCGACGCAAGATCACCAACGACATCTTCAATCGCGCCAAGCTGGTCATCTGTCTCGACAAAGCCAAAGCGGGCGCAGAATTCCGCATAGCTTCCCGCCTCAGGTTGCAGCGGCTCGGCCTTGGCTGTCTGGCGCTGTGCCGCGATATTGATCAGCTGTTCAGCCATGATCCGGACCCGCCCCTTGATCCGCGCCACACGCGCCTGCCATGCAGCACCGCCAAGCCTGTCGAGCTGCGCGTCCGTGCCGGCACTGCCATATCGCGACAGGATCTCGATATTTTCAACCGGCAGATACAGCTTGTCGCCGCCGGCATAGACGATCTGCAGACAGTCATGCGGGCCGCCGGAGGAATCGATGATCACCAGCCCCTCATACCGGCCGATGCCATGCTCGGCATGAACGACAAGGTCTCCCTCTTCAAGCGCGCTGACTTCACGCAGGAAGTCCTCGCCGCGCCCACGACGCGCCCGTGGTCGCGACAGGCGCTGACCGAAGATATCAGTTTCGGTGATGACAACAAGCTGATCCGTTTGAAACCCGGCCTCAAGTGGCCATTCAATGAGATGAACGGCACCGGCCAACAGGTCATCAAGGCTGTCGGGATTGAGTATCTCGACACCAAGATGTTCGCGCGCCAGCTCTCCGAGCCGCGCCATCGCGCCATCACCGGCCCCCGCGATGACAATCATACGACCATCACCCTTGCGTTCGGCAGCAATGAACGCAGCGATTTCCGCCATGACGGACTGGCTTGTCTGGGAATTGGTCAGGACAATGCCCGCCCGTCCACCGGCATCATTGCCACCCTCGGCGTGTGGGTCCGGCGGCGCGGCATAGGGCATCAGACGAGCCGCAGAGGCCAGCACCCCATCCAGCTCGCCGGCATCAAGATACAATCTGTCCTGCGGCAGAGGCCGATAGGCCATGCTGCCATCCTCTTCTGCCGTATCCTGCCGCGCCGTGAAAAAATCACCAATCTGGGTCAGCCGTGCGGCGATGGCCGCATCAGCCTCATGATCGAGAACCAGTTGCCATTGCGGGCAATAATCGGTCAACCGTGCCAGTGATTCATGAAATAGCGGCAGCCAGTGTTCAGCGCCGGGATGCATCCTGGCCGCAGAGATGGATTCATACAGCGCATCACGGCTTGCCATCGCACCGAAAGCAGCGCGATACCCTGTGCGGAACCGTTCGACCGCGTCTTCATCAAGCTGGAATTCGGCAACGGGGCGCAGCACAAGCTGTTCAATCGGGGTGGCACCCCGCTGTGTGGCGGCGTCAAAGACGCGAAGCGTTTCCAGCTCATCACCGAAGAAATCGAGCCGCACAGGGGCATCACAGCCAGGCGGAAAGATGTCGAGAATTCCGCCCCGAAGTGCAAATTCGCCGGTTTCACGAACCGTATCGGTACGAAGATAACCCTGCCCGGACAGGAATTCGGCAAGCCGTGCCGGCCCGGTGCTGTCCCCGGGCCGCAGGATCAATGACCGGTCGGCGAAATATTCGGTTGTCGGCACACGTTGCAGCAACGCATTCACCGTTGTGACGAGAAGCGAACCACCGCTTGCGGAATGATCGGTCTCGGCAAGACGCGCCAATGTTTCGACCCGTTGTCCAACAAGCGCGTTCTGCGGGGACAACCGGTCATAGGGAAGACAGTCCCACGCCGGAAAGACATATAGCGCGGCAGTATTGCCGAGCCGCGCCATGGCATCGCGCATGGCGAACATCCGGGCATCGTCACGGGCGACATAGACGATGCGGCGCCCCTCGGCAAGCCAGCGTTTCATGGCCAGCATGCCGACCCCGTCAGGGACGCCCCATACTACCCCTTCAGGCTTTATATAATTAATTATATCAGACAATTATAAAACGTTCCTAAACTCTTTAATCAATTCAAGCACCGCGGTGTCATACCGTGCCGGCACCACCTCTGTACCGCTGACCCACAAATAGATCTGACCGTCACCCGCATCGAGAAGATCCTCGTAAAGGTCGAGGTCATCATCGGAAAGGCCGGCAAGGTGGTCTGCCGCAAAGCGTCCGAGAAGAAGGTCGGTTTCCTTCATGCCTGTATAGCTGGACTGGTAGACCAGTCGGCGAATTCTGGTGGCGCGGGATTCGGACATTGTTATCGACTTCCAGACATCTGTTGCTTCGGACAGGACCCGGCCTGTCGGGGCAATATGGCGCTGTTCGTCGACAAAGCAATGGTTTTTCCCTGATCCGGGCGGTTTCCTTCCGGCCATTTTGTCACGGCAGGCAGTCATCCAGTGGCGATGGCGTTTTGTCATGAGGCAGCTTTCCTGTAGTCTGGAAGGCACCCAGCGCGCGAATGACAAGCCATGCATCCGAAACGACCAACGGAAATTTTTGCCCTGTTCGCCGCCACCACGGTTCTTCCCGGGGTGGGGCCGAAATTGGCTGGAATTCTGGAAAAGCGCATTGGCGCACATGTCATTGACCTGCTTCGCCATCTCCCGGTCGGGTTGATCGACCGCCGGTCCCGTCCGTCGCTTGGCGAGGTTGTTGACGGCAGCACCGCTACGTTTGAAATTCTGGTGGTCAAGCATGATCGCCCCCCACCCGGAACACGCAGACCATGGCGGGTGATCACGGAAAACGAAACAGGCAGGCTGGACATCATCTTTTTTCACGCCCGCGATGATTATGTGGCGCGGGCATTGCCGGCGGGCGAAAGGCGGATTGTCAGCGGCCGCGTGGAAATCAGGCAGGGCCGCGCCCAGATGGCCCACCCGGATCATATCGTCGACCCGGATAACAAGGCCGAGATGCCGCTGATCGAGCCCGTCTACCCTCTTACCGCCGGCCTGACACCAAAACCGTTGCGGCGCGCCATCGAAGGCGCACTGACCCGGGTTCCGAAATTGCCGGAATGGATACCTGACAGCCTGATGAAGGAACGGAACTGGCCGGACTTTGCCTCGGCCATGCACAAAGTTCACCACCCGCAGACAGGTGATGAGCTGTTGCCGCTGGCAGCCGCGCGAAGCCGCCTTGCCTTTGATGAACTGCTTGCCAACCAACTGGCCCTCGCGCTTGTTCGCCATGCCGCCGCCGAAGCCATGCCGGGTCGTTGCTTTGCCGGCACAGCTGCGCTGACACAGGCCCTGCTCGACAGCTTGCCTTTTGCGCTGACCGGCGCGCAGCGCCGTGCCATCGACGAAATCCGCGCCGACCAGATATCCGCGCAGCGAATGCTGCGGATGCTGCAGGGGGATGTTGGGTCGGGCAAGACGCTGGTGGCGCTGTTCGCGATGCTTCATGCCGTGGAGTCCGGCGCGCAGGCGGCGCTTCTTGCCCCCACCGAAGTTCTGGCGCGCCAGCACCACATCACCATCAACAGGTTTCTGGCACCACTGGGCATTGAGGCAAGGCTGCTGCTTGGCCAGGGTCGCGGCGGCGACCGCAAATCGGTGATCAATGATCTTGCCGACGGAACAGCGCAGATCGTCATCGGCACGCATGCGCTGATTTCCGAGAATGTCATCTATCACGATCTTGGGCTTGCCGTTGTCGATGAACAGCATCGCTTTGGCGTGCGTCAGCGGATTTTGCTTGGGCAGAAGGGTCAGGGTGTCGATGTCATCGTGATGACGGCGACGCCGATCCCGCGATCACTGGCCATGACTGCCTATGGTGACCTCAACCAGTCGCGGCTTGATGAAAAACCTGCCGGCAGACTGCCAATCGACACACGCGCCCTGCCTCTGGACAGGCTTGGGGATGTGGTGGCGCGTCTGCGTGCGGCACTGGCGTCGGGCCGCCGCGCCTACTGGATCTGCCCGCTGGTCGAAGAGTCGGAAAAAATCGATGTTGCCGCCGCCGAAGACCGTTTCGCCGCCCTGGCAACCACGCTTCCCGAAATCGGTGTCGCCCTTGCCCATGGAAAAATGAAAGCAGGCGAACGTGATGATGCCATGCAGCGTTTCCGAAGCGGCGAGGTACAATTGCTTGTCGCAACAACCGTTGTCGAGGTGGGGGTCGATGTTCCAGAAGCCAGCGTCATCATCATCGAACATGCCGAGAGGTTCGGGCTGGCCCAACTTCACCAGCTTCGCGGGCGCGTTGGCAGAAGCGATACGGCGTCATCCTGTCTGTTGCTCTATCAGCCGCCCCTGTCAGAGACGGCGACGGCGCGGCTTGATGTCATGCGGCAGACCAATGACGGCTTCGTCATTGCCGAGCGGGACCTGGAGCTTCGTGGCCCCGGCGAATTCCTTGGCCAGCGCCAATCCGGCGTCCCGGAATTCATCCTTGCCGATCTGGCAGCACATCAGGATTTGCTGGCATTGGCGCGCGATGTGGCGCGCGGCATGGTCGGACCGGACAACCGCCCTGTCGACCAGGCCCAGTGCGATCTTCTGCTGAGCCTGTTTGAACGCGACAGCGCCGTCAGGTTCCTTGCCTCTGGCTAGCGTGCGCTGCCTGTATTTGGTGGACGGCGCGTGGCGGCCTTCTTGGCGCGGGTTCGGCCAGTGGTCGAACGACCTGATGCAGCCTTGGCCGTTGCCTTCGTTTTTGTCTTAGTTTTTGTCTTTGACGCTTTCCTACCGGTCTTGGCGGCACGTGTCTTGGCCTGACCGTTCGTCGCGGCACTATCACCCTTGTCACCGCGCTTGCTGGCGGCGGCATCCGAAGGGTGGACGATGCCACCCGACACCACCAGTTTCACCGCATCCTCAACCGACATTTCGAGATAGATAATCTCGTCCCGCGGGCAGAACAGCAGAAACCCGGATGTCGGATTTGGTGTCGTCGGAATAAAGACATTCACCATCTCGATGTCGATATTCTCGGCGACCTCGCCTCTGGTACTTCCGGTCACAAACCCGATGACCCACAAGCCCCGCCGCGGATATTCCACAAGCACGGCGTCACGAAACGCATCGGACTGGGTCGAAATGACCGTTTCAAGTATCTGTTTGCTGGCCCCATAGATTGACCGCACGATGGGCATCCGGTTGAGGATCGATTCACCAAGCCGGATGATCCAGCGGCCAAGAAACCCGGCCGCGATCGCACCGATCAGCGTGATCAGCAGCAAACCGATGATCAGCCCGGCACCTGGAACATTGGCAAAGATAAGCTGATTGAAACCGGGCAGGATGCTGGCGACCTGGCCGTCGATCAACTCGATGGCGGCCCAGGTAATATAAACCGTCAGCAAAACCGGGGCGGTAACAAGCAGCCCGGTCAGGAACCAGGACCGCAAACGCGCCAGAATCCCGGTGCGTTTCACCGGTGTCTGTCCAGGTGCCTTGGTCATGTCGGGATCCTTTCGATGGGGTGACGGCGATGATAATGCTGAGAAATAACATTTCGCGCAAGGGGATGACGCGATATGCGCGAGGATGATTGCCGGGCCTCGTCAAACAGGCCAGAATACAGAAACTTCACAAGCAGGATTTTGCACCAATGGCAGCCGGCCACCCACCCGTTTCCTCGTCTGAAATGCTTCACCAGCTCGACCGCATCATCGAAATCATGCGCCGGCTTCGTGATCCCGAAACAGGATGCCCCTGGGATGTGGAACAGGATTTTGCGACCATCGCGCCCTACACGATCGAAGAGGCATATGAAGTCGCAGATGCCATTCACCGCGAAGACGTGGATGACATTCGTGATGAGCTTGGTGACCTGTTGCTGCAGGTGGTCTTTCATGCCCGTATTGCCGAAGAGGCCGGCCTGTTCACACTTGCCGATGTGGCCCGTGGCATCTGTGAAAAGATGATTGAACGCCACCCCCATGTCTTTGCCGATGAAGCACGTCCGGAATCAGCCCAGCAGAGCCGCCGCTGGGAAGATATCAAGGCCGCAGAACGGGCACGCCGCGGGCAGACAGGCGTGCTTGATGATGTTGCCGCCGGACTGCCGCCGATGCTCAGGGCCTTGAAGCTGCAGAAACGTGCCGCCAGGGTCGGGTTCGACTGGCCGGACATTGCGCCGGTGATCGACAAGCTTCATGAGGAAACAAATGAACTTCGTGACGAACTTGCGCGACCACAGGTGGACAAGGCCAAGGTCGAGGACGAGGTCGGTGATGTCCTGTTCGTCGCCGTCAATCTGGCGCGCCAGGCCGGCATCGATCCCGAAACAGCCTTGATGGCCTGCAACAGCAAGTTCGAAAAAAGATTCAGATACATAGAACAACAAGTTGAAAAATCAGGAAAAAACATGCGCGAAACATCTCTTGATGAGATGGAGGCACATTGGCAGGACGCAAAACAGGTTCGCTAGGTCTGAATCAGAGCCAGATCCGATCCCGAAGAGATTCCCACGATCGCCGATCCGGCGCGACCATGAAGCCTCGCTGATATCCGGCGTTGAAAGCCGCGTCATCATCGATCATGGCGGCGTGGGCACCGGCTTCCCGGCACAACAGGTCTACCGGCGCATGATCCCACGGTGTACAGGAGCAATGCAGCAGGAATTGCAGCCTGCCGCTGGCAATTTCCGTTCCCATTATGCCCGTGCTGCCAACAAACCACCGACCGGGCAGACCACGAAGCCGCGTGCGCAGGATATCGCGGCGCGGCTGTACGGTTCCAATGATATTGGCACCGCCCGTCATTTCATCTGGATGCCAGTTTCGTGGTGCAAGGTTCAGCCGTTGCTGGTGGCCATCACTATCGGCAACAAAGGCACCGCCGCCAGCCATTGCAGAATAAAGCCGGTCCTGAAGCGGAACATAGATCCAGCTGCGGACCGGTCTGCCATGTTCCAAAAGCGCCACCATGCTGCAGAAGCGGTCGATTCCCTTGACGAAATTGCCAGTTCCATCGACGGGATCAACTGTCCACGCAACCGGCGCTGTGGCACGTTTGCGAACGTCCGGATCGACAGCGCAGGCCTCCTCGCCGACCACTTCACCATCGATCAGATCCCGAAGCCGGGGGGTAAGAAAAGCTTCAGCCTCGCGGTCAGTGACGGTAACAAGATCCGTCGGGCTGGATTTTGCCTCGACATCACCCTGTGACAGCTGGCCATAGCGGGGCATGACGAACCGCGCGCAGGCGTTACGCATAAGCGCGCCGATCGCGGTATCGAGATCATCCCCAGAATGTGTCAACGAAACAGGAACCTGTTAGTCCTCGTCCGGCTCTGCCAAGGCGTCTTCGTCGTCAAGCTCATGAAGCTGAATGGGCGCCATCGGCATGATCGTCGAGATGGCATGCTTGTAGACCAGCTGCACATGCTGGTCGCGCTTGAGCAGGATCGAAAAATTGTCAAACCAGGTGATGATGCCCTGAAGCTTCACCCCATTAACAAGAAAAACTGTGACAGATGCGTGTGATTTGCGGACATTATTCAGAAAAAGTTCCTGCAGGTTCCGGCTCTTATCGTTGGCCATTGATCGCCCTCCTGATTCCACTCTAACCGGAAGACGGACGCGACACAATGCCGCGCATCAAATAGAACCCGGCAACAGGCCGCCAGCCTTGGCAAACAGGCTTGGCAACCGGGGCAAAATCGACACAGCCGAGATCAGAAGAAATCGAGGCGGACCGACAAAAGTTTCTCGACAAGCGGGATCCGACCCCGGGCGGCAAATATGGCAACCGTGTCACCAGCCTCGATGACCGTATCACCGCGCGCCGGGATGACTTCGTCACCCCGCATGATCCCGCCAATCGCGACACCCTTGGGAATTTTCGCCTCTCGAAGCGACTTCCCGACCAGAAGCGATGATGGCAACGCTTCTGCCTCGATAACCTCGCCAAGATCCTCGACAACCGGGTGAACATCCCTGATCTTGCCACGACGCACATGTTCGAGGATCGAAGAGACGGTGATCTGGGACGGGTTGATCACGGCATCGACGCCAAGTGCCGACACCAGAGGAATGAAACCAGGCGTATTTACCAGAGCCACCGCATGCATGGCGCCATTTCGTTTCGCCAACAACGCGGACAGGATATTCACCTCGTCATCATCGGTAACCGACACGAATGTTTCGGTCCTGTGAACACCGGCTTCGGCCAGAATGCCGCTGTCGAGCGCGTCACCATGCATCACCCCGCCGACCCGCAGCCCTTCGGCAAGCAACCTGGCGCGGACAGGATCCTTTTCGATGATCTGCACCCTGGTATTCTCGAACTCCGCCTCGATCCTGTTGATCAGCATCTGGCCAATGGCCCCACCACCGGCAATGATAACAGACCGCGCTTCTGGCTCTTCATGCGCAAATGTCGCCATGGCACGGCTGAGATGCGCCGAATCACAGACGAAATACACACGATCACCTGCCACCATCATTTCGGCGCCATCACGCGGCAAGGTCAGTTTACCATCCCTGATAATCGCAAGAATGGTCATCGACAGGTCGGGAAACAGATTGGTCAGATGCCGGATCGGCGTGTCGATGATCGGGCTTTCATCGGTACATTGAACGCCGACCAGATTCATCCTGCCGCCGCACATATCCTTGACGTCGAAGGCACCTGGAACTCGGATCTGGTTGCCAACCGCAGCAGACACTTCGGCTTCCGGCGAAATGATATGGTCGATCGGCAGCTGATCCGGTGAATAGAGATCACCATAGATCGGGTCCAGATAGGGCTGATGCCGAATTCTGGCGATTTTAACCGGGGTGTTGAAGATCGTATGCGCCACCTGGCAGGCGACCATATTGACCTCGTCCGACTCGGTCACCGCGATCAAGAGTTCGGCATCCCGCGCACCAGCCTCCGACAGGATGTCGGGATACGAGGCTGTGCCAACGACACCATGCACGTCCACCTGATCGGTTATGCGTTGAATTTTTTCGGCCGACGCATCAATGACCGTGACGTCGTTTTGTTCTTCGGCGAGATACGCGGCAATTCCGGCACCAACAAGGCCAGCACCGCAAATAACGATTTTCATCCCTCACCACCTTCTTCAGAAGACATGGACTTGTCCAGTGACACGCCAAGCGAACGCAGCTTTCGGTGCAGCGCGGAACGTTCCATGCCAACGAAACCCGCCATTCTTGATACATTGCCGTCAAAGCGTCGAAGCTGGGCACTCATATATTCCGTCTCGAAAGCCTCGCGGGCATCGCGAAGTGGCAACGCAATAAGCGCATCCATATCAGAATTGCCACCGGCAGGCGAGTTGTTCTGAATTTGCGGTGGCAGCGACGCAAGCCCCAGCGGTTCAGACCTATCGGGTGGGGCGAGGATGATCATATTCTCGATCGTATTCAGCATCTGGCGGATATTGCCAGGCCAGTTATAGCCCTGCATGGCCGCCAGAACCTCGTCACTGAACTTGATTTTCGAAAGGCCGGTTCGCCGCGACACGATGTCAACGAAATGACGCGCCAATGGCGGAATGTCCTCCCGCCGTTCAGCCAGAGCAGGCATTGTCAGCGGCACGACACCAAGCCGGTAATACAAATCGTCGCGCAGGTTTCCAGCGGCGATTTCAGCAGCCAGATCACGGCTGGATGCAGAAATCACACGGACATCGACGGACACTTCCTTGTTGCCACCAACGCGCCGAAATCGCTGTTCGGCTACCGCACGAACGATCTTGCCCTGGGTTTCCAGAGGCAAATCGCATATCTCGTCAAAATAAAGGGTTCCCTTGTGGGCTTGCTCGAACAGACCGACAATCCGTCGGCTGCTTCCCAGATGCTCCGACCCGAACAATTCGACATCGGCGCTTTCGACACCAAGTCGCGCGCAGTTTGCAACAATGAATCTGGCATCCCGCCGGTCCGAATGATGATGGATCACGCGGGCCGCCAGCTCCTTGCCGGTGCCGTTGGCACCGCTGATCAGAACGCGGCTTGCGGTTGGCGCAATCCGCTCGATCGCCGACCGGATCGACTTCATTGCCGGAGACACCCCAATCAGCGCCGGTTCGCTGTCTTCGCTAACCTTTTCCCGCAGTTCGGCATTCTCGCGTTCAAGCCGACTGACCTCCAGCGCGCGCCGCACCATCAAAAGCAACCTGTCTTCCTTGAACGGCTTCTCGATAAAATCGAACGCGCCATTGCGAATGGCCTGCACCGCCGTCTCGATGGTGCCGTGGCCTGAAATCATCAGAACGGGAACTTCGGGATAGACGCCCTTTACCCACTCGAGAAGCTCCAGCCCGTCCATGTCGGAATCACGCATCCAGATATCAAGGATGGCAAGACCAGGTGGCTTTGCAGCAAGGATGTCACGCGCCTCGCCGGCTGTTGCCGCCTCGACGGTCGGATAGCCCTCGTCGCGCAAGGTCGCGCCGATCAGCGATCGAATATCGCGTTCATCATCGACGATCAGAATGTCGCCGGTCGTCATCATGCGCCTGTCTCCGGTTCGTCATGGCACGGCAGCGAAATTACAACGCGGGCTCCGCCCTGCTCGGCATCCACAAGTTCAAGCTCGCCGGCATGGTCCTGAATGATCTTGCTCACAATCGCCAGTCCCAGACCGGTACCCTTGTCGCGTTTCGTCACATAGGGCTCAAGCAGGCTGGCCCTGTCAATATCCGGGAAGCCCGGCCCGTTGTCGGTTACACGCAGAACAAGGAACCCGTCTCTTACAGCCAGATCAATCTTCACCACAGGTGTGGCGACTTTATGTTCGGCAAGACTGTCCAGCGCGTTCTGGATGATGTTTGTAAGTGCCTGGCGCAACAATCCCGCATCGCCAATAACCAGGTCGGCCTTGTCCGGATCGCCAAGGTCAAGGTCGAACGCCACGCCCTGACCGTCGAAAAGGCCAACCTGGCCAAGCACCAGATCGCGAAAGGACAGCTGCTTCATAACCGGCTGCGGCATTCGGGCAAAGGCCGAGAATTCATCAACCATACGGCCGATATCATCCACCTGTCGGCCAATGATGGACAGATATTCCGAAAATTGCTCGCTGGCCTGTTCGTCGTCAGGCTTGTATTTGCGTCGCAGCCTGTCGGCCGCAAGCTGTATCGGCGTCAAAGGGTTCTTGATTTCATGCGCAATCCGCCGCGCCACATCCGACCAGGCGGCCTTTCGCTGCGCTGTCAGCAGGTCGGTTACATCGTCGAAGGTAACAACATAACCAATCACCCGGCCATCGACCCTTTCCGTTGCGATCCGCGCCCGCAAGGTCATCCGCGCACCGCCTCGCGTCAGGATGATCTGCTCTTCGACAATCTTGTTGCGGCGGGCGGCACCTGCCGCAGTCAGGCTTGCAAATTCGGGGACAACATCTTCCAGCCGTCGGCCAATCAATTCGGCATCATCAATCTGAAGCAGCTGTCTTGCGGCAAGGTTCGGCAATGTCACCTTGTGTGTTGCATCCAGACCGATGACCCCGGAAGACACACCACCCAGTACCGCCTCGGTGAATTCCCGACGCCGGTCAATCTGCATATTGGCCTGAACAAGCTGTTCACGACTTCGGGTCAGCTCATCCAGCATGTTGTTGAAAGACAGGCCCAGCCGCGCGATTTCATCAACTTCAAGCCCTGCCGGCACACGCTCCGACAGGTTGCCGCCACGCACCTGCTCCGCCACCGAAATGACCGAGCCGAGAGGCTCTACAATGGCGTTGGCAAGGTTCAGCCCGATCCACAGCGCGGTAATCAGAAGCAATGCCAGAATGAGCCCGAACACTGTGGCAAAGCTGACCTGAAGATCAAGCTGACGAATTCCAAGCTGCTGATAGTCGGCAGCCGCAAGACGGGTGCTATCGACAGCATCGAGAACGGACCGGTCGATGAACCGCCCGACAAACAGATAGGCATCGACAAAGCTGTTCAGCTTGACCGCAGCGCGAAGCTTGTTTGTCTGGTCACCACGCAGAATGACCACCTCGCCATTGCGCGCCTTTTCCAGCCAGTCACCCCCGATATTTGTGAATGTTACGGCAAATGCGAACCGTGACTGCGCCACGACCTGGCCTGTCCCGTCAAGAATGATGGCCTCGGACAGATTGCGCAGCGCGGTCTGGTTGGTCAGGTACTGATCCAGCAGGTTCGGCTCCGACAGCAGCTTGAACGCTTCACGATTGACATCATTGGCGATCGTCAGGACATCGCTTCGAATAGAACTCGAATGTTCCTCGAAATAGGAATCCGCCACCTGTACCGATCCGGTCACCGCAGTTGAAATCCGGTCGGCGAACCAGCCACGCAGCGAGTAATCAACCACAAACAGCGCGAACAGCGTGGTGATCACGGCCGGAAGCGCCGCCACACCGCCAAACAACAGCGCCAGCCGCCAGTGAAGCTGATAGCCGGCCATTTTCCGGCGACGTTCGGACAACAGCCGCAAGATCTGCCGGATCACGAATCCGGCAACAATCAGCACAGCCACCACATCGATCACGATCAATGTGGTCAGCAGATTGCTGTCGGTCCTGACCGGATCGAATTGCGAGAGCTGATAGATCGTCAGGATGCCGATGGCCAGCGCCACCAAAACAGCAAAATAACCGATCCGGTTTTCCGAAAACTGCAGAAGAACCCCGCGGCGGGTTGTGCCGGCAACACTGCTCATCGGCCCGACCATATGCCAAGTTCCTGGATGCGCTTGCGCAGGGTATTCCTGTTAATACCCAGAATTTCAGCCGCCTTGACTTGATTGCCGCGGGTCAATTCAAGTGTCGCGACAATCAGCGGATGTTCCACCTCGCGAAGAATACGGGCATGCAGACCGGGTGGGGGCTGCGCGCCATCAAGGGCCTCGAAATATTTGCGAATATGCTGGTCAACCGAATGCGACAGGCTCTCCACCTCGATTGGCTGTGCCTCGACTTCGCGTATGGCCGCAAGCTCACGTTCAACCATCTCGGCGGAAATGACATCCTCGCCGACAAGCACCAGGAGACGACGCACCAGATTTTCCAGTTCGCGGACATTGCCAGGCCAGCTCCACGAGGCCAGCGCCCGGATACCATCCGGCGCAAACCGCCTGACAGGCAGACCACCAGCCGCCGCCTGTTTCAGGAAATGATTGACCAGCGGGCCAATATCCTCGGTTCGTTCCCGAAGCGGTGGCAGGCGGAGCGGCACCACATTCAACCGATAGAACAGATCCTCGCGGAACAATCCCTGCTGCATCAATTGCTGCAGATTCTGGTTGGTTGCCGCAATAATCCGCACATTGGCCCTGACCGGGCGGTTGGCCCCGACAGGAAGATATTCACCATCCTGCAACACCCTCAGCAGGCGTGTCTGCGCCTCTGGCGGCATATCTCCGACCTCGTCCAGGAACAGGCTGCCTCCCTCGGCCTGTTCAAACCGACCGGACATGCGACTGTCGGCACCGACAAACGCCCCCTTCTCATGCCCGAAAAGCTCGGACTCGACCAGATTGCGGGGAATCGCCGCCATATTGATCGGCACAAACGGCCCAGCGCGCCGGGACCCAAGATCGTGAAGCGCGCGCGCCACCAACTCCTTGCCGGTGCCGCTTTCCCCGGTGATCAGCACCGTCAGATCAGTGCCGACGACACGGGCCATAGCCTTGAAGATATCCTGCATGGGCGCCGAGCGTCCAACAAGCGGCCCGCCTTCCTCGAACGCCGTCGGGGTGGCGGCTGGACGCGACTGCCCGATGCTGCTCACCGCACGGCTTGTCGCTTCGACAAGACTCCGCAATTCAAATGGCTTTGGCAGATATTCGAACACACCTGTCTGCTGGGCCTTGACCGCAGTCAGAAGCGTGGAACGCGCACTCATCACAATAACCGGCATGTCAGGGCGTTTTTGCTGGATACGAGGCAGGATATCCAGCGCATCACCGTCCGGCAGCCCGATATCGGAAATCAGAACATCACCGCGCCCGGCCTCGATCAGTTTCCACAGCCCGGCGGCGGTGCCACTCGACTGGACCGTATAGCCCTGTCGTGCCAGCGCCTGCTGAACAACAAGGCGCACCGACTTGTCATCCTCGGCAACCAGGATATGCGCCGGTTTTTCGGTCATCCCGCCAGTCCTTCTCGAGATGGTCCTTCTCCAGATGGCCCTTCCCCTGCCAGTCGTTCTCCTGCCGGTCGTTCACCTGCTGGCGGGAAATTCAGCCTGAATACGGTACGGCCCGGCACCGTATCGACCTCGACAAGCCCGCCATGGTCGGCGACAACACTTGCCACCAGCGCCAACCCAAGACCGCTGCCACCGGATTTTCCAGACACAAACGGGTCGAAGATGTGATCGCGAAGATCAGGCGCGATGCCTGGACCGTGATCAATGATTTCGACCTGAATTGGCACATGAAGACGCGCCATCCCTGTCCCGGAAAGTCGACGCCCCCGTGCATAGGATGTCTTGACGAAAATTTCTATTTTTTTATCAGTAGCTTCAAAGGCATTCTTGATAATGTTTAGAAACGCCTGAATAAGCAGATCACGATGTCCCTCAACCGGCGGCAATGACGGATCATAGCGGCGCGTCACGGTGACAGTGTCGCCAAAGCTGGCCTGTGAGACCCGCAGGCAGTGATCAAGAACTTCATGGATATTGACCGGGCTGAGTGCCACCTGCCCCCCACCGGCAAAGCCTTCCATCCTGTCAAGAAGCGCCGTTACGCGATTGGTTTCCTCGACAATCATGTTGGCGAATTCCTGATTTTCCGCCGACAGGTCGGCCTGAAGAAGCTGCGCTGCGCCCTTGATCCCGGCAAGCGGGTTTTTCACCTCATGGGCCAGCAAGGCGGCCATGGCCGAAATCGACCTTGCCGCGCCGTGAAACATCGATTGTCCGCGCAACCGCTCCGCCAATGCGCGTTCCTGAAGTGTGACAAGCATCCGCCCTTCATGCGTCCGCCGATCGCCAAACGGTGTGATCTGAACATTCAGAAGCTTCAGACCGATGCGGGGGCTGGCCACCTCAATTCCCTGATCGGCAACCGATGCCATTTGCTTTCGTGACCGTGCAAGAAGCGCCAGGAGGCTGGAATCAGCCGGTATCTGGGCCGCTACCGCAGTGCCTTGCAGCATCGCCTCGCTTGAATCAAAGAACATCTCGGCGGCATGGTTCAGAAAAATGAACCGGTCTTCATTATCAAGAACAAATACCGGGTTCGGCAGGCTGGCAAGAATATGCGCCGCGTCGGCCTGCCAGGCAGGATGGTTCACATCATCCATCATGCCGCTGCTGCCGCCTCCTGATCTTCACGAAGGCCGAGAAAGAACCGGTCCACGGCCCTGAACACCTCGATGGCATCGGTTGTGTTGTTGGCCACATCGCGCAGGTCTGCCGCCCCGGCAAGGCCATGCGCGTACCAGGCAATATGCTTGCGCGCCAGACGCATCGCCGGCGCCCCGTAATGTGTCAGCATGTCGTCAAGATGGCATTGCATCATTTCATGCCGCTCGGCGATTGTCGGGTCACGGCGTACCGGTCGGCCGGCATGGGCATCCCCCGCCTGAGCCAACAGCCAGGGGCGTCCCTGCGCGCCGCGCCCAATCATTACCCCGGCAGCTGTGCTTTGCCGCAGCGCCGATCCTACATCGTCAATATCGCGGATATCACCATTCACGATGACCGGCAGCGACACTGCCTCGACAACGCCGCGAACAGCGGCCCAGTCCGCCTCGCCGTTATACATCTGACAGCGTGTGCGCCCATGAACGGCGATCATCTGGATCCCGGCATTTTCCGCCAGACACGCAATCGTCACCGCGTTGTGGCTTTGATCATCCCACCCAAGCCGCATTTTCAGCGTGACCGGAATATCAACCGCCTTCACGACCGCCTCGAGGATGGCTCCTGCCAGCGGTTCATCACGCATCAGCGCTGATCCGGACAACCGACCGGTCACCTTCTTTGCCGGACACCCCATGTTGATATCGATGAATGTCGCGCCAAGATCGGCAGCGATGCGGGCGGCCTCGGCCATGACCTGTGGCTCCCATCCGGCAAGCTGCACAGACAGCGGCGCTTCGCTGACCGTATCGGTCCGCAATTTGCGCATTTCCGAGCGAACCTCGCGAAGGATTGCCGCGCTGGCAATCATTTCGGTGACCACAAGTCCGCCTCCGGCGCGCCTGACAGCCCGTCTGAACGGCATGTCGGTCACTCCCGACATTGGTGCCAGAATGGCAGCATGCGGCAGTTCCGTGGATCCGACAATCAAGGTCATCGCTATGTTACCCCAAACGGCATGGCGGCATTGTCATCAGCCAAACGAGCCGTTGCTTAAATTTCAGGCAATATGCACCATATCAAGGCAGGACTTCCAGCCCTTTTCCCCGTCCGGTGCGGTATTCCGCCAATCCCGGAAACCGGTGCCGGGGTTATACCGGCCATCACAACCCGAATTATCATAGACTTTGGGCCGACCTTTGGAGATAACGGGGACATGACGTCCCTCACCAGCACAGATGCGGCCCGGCGCCGGCTTGGTGCCATCATTGTTGCTGCCGGCAGCGGCACGCGAATGGGCAATGGCACGGCAAAACAGTTTCGCAGTCTGCTGGGTCGCAGCGTCCTGTGGCATTCGGTTGCAGCGTTTCTCGAACATCCCGCCACAGCACAGGTTATCGTTGTTGTTGCCGCCGAGCGCCGATCAGATGCCGTCGAGGCACTTGGCAGCATGGCCACGGATGATCGGGTCAGCATTGTCGCCGGCGGTGTGCGGCGCCAGGATTCAGTTGCGGCTGGTCTTGTCGCGGTCACGGCGACCGGGATCGACCTTGTTGCCATCCATGATGCAGCCCGCCCCTGTCTGCCGCAGCGTGTCATCACGGATCTGATCTCCGCCCTCGATGATGGGGCCGACGCCGCGCTTCCCGTCCTGCCGATGACGGACACCGTCAAGCTGGTCACCGGCAGCAGCGTGGCAGACACCGTTGACCGGACCAGCCTTGCGCGCGCGCAGACACCGCAGATGTTCCGGCTTGACGCACTGATAGCCCGACATGACGGCCTTGCACCGGATACCGAGATCACCGATGACATCCGCCTGTTCGAGGATGGTGCGGCGCGGATTGAGACCGTTCCGGGTGACGCCCGCCTGATGAAGCTGACCCGGGCCGAGGATTTTGCCATCCTGACGGCCCTGTCATCGCCCGAAGGAGATACACCCATGCCAGTCACCGCACCACAGCTGGATATCCGCACCGGCAATGGCTACGACGTCCACAGGTTCGACGATGGCGTCGGCCCCGTCCGTCTTGGCGGCGTCGACATCCCGCATGATCGCAATCTGGCTGCCCATTCGGATGGTGATGTGGGGCTGCACGCGCTGTGCGATGCAATTTTCGGCGCGCTTGCCGATGGAGATATCGGATCACATTTCCCACCTTCGGATGACCGGTGGAAGAATGCCGACAGCACGCAGTTTCTGGCCTTTGCCGCCTCATTATGCGCCTCGCGCGGGGCGACAATCCTGCATCTCGACCTGACGCTGGTCTGTGAACGCCCGAAAATCGGACCGCATCGCGATGCCATGCGACGCTGCATTGCCGATCTTGTGGGCGTGGACATCTCTCGCGTTGCGGTCAAGGCGACCACCTCGGAACAGCTTGGTTTCACCGGGCGTGAGGAAGGAATCGCCGCGCAGGCAACCGCCACACTGGCAATGACGGGAGAGGCAAGGTGATGACCAGTCGTGCCTGGATGGAGCTGGCGACGGTCGGACCGGTAGGACGGTTGCGCCCGGCGCCGGGAAGCTGGGGATCGGCGGCAGCGCTTGTCATTGCTGCGGTACTGGCGCAGTTTGCCGGCTGGACCCTCGAGATCGCCACCCTCGTCATCTGCGTTCTGGGCGTCAGGGCAGCCGAAATCTATGATCGCGAGAGCGGCAGCAAGGATGCCTCTGAAATTGTTATTGACGAGGTTGCCGGCCAGTGGATCACGCTTCTCGCCGTACCGCTCGACTGGCGGTGGTGGATAGCCGCTTTCATCGCTTTCAGACTGTTCGACATTCTCAAGCCCGGACCGGTCAGGCTGGCCGAACGGCTGCCCGGCGGTTATGGCGTCATGGCGGACGATATCGTTGCCGGCGCGCTGGCGGCTGTCTGCTTGTTGATCCTGCAATGGGCGCTGCCATGGTAGCCAGCGAAATACCCCTTCTTTCGGACCTTGCGCGCAAGGTCATCAACCGCGCCGTCCTGGCAGAGGCGATGGTGACAACAGCCGAATCCTGCACCGGCGGCAT
This sequence comes from Alphaproteobacteria bacterium LSUCC0719, assembly GCA_040839025.1. Lineage (NCBI taxonomy): Bacteria > Pseudomonadati > Pseudomonadota > Alphaproteobacteria > Alphaproteobacteria bacterium LSUCC0719. The sequence goes on along the minus strand of JBFPJN010000001.1, from coordinate 458,398 downwards.
GGTTGCGTCCGCGCTTACCGACATTGCCGGTGCCTCGGCGGTTCTCGACCGCAGCGTCGTAACCTACAGCAATGCGGCAAAGATCGATCTTCTCGGCGTATCTGAGAGTATTCTTAAGGCGCATGGGGCCGTCTCGCAGCAGACCGCTGCCGCGATGGCGCAGGGCGCATTACAGGCCGCGCCGGACGCCCGGATCGCAATTGCCATTACAGGCATTGCCGGTCCTGGAGGGGGGACGGCTGACAAACCGGTCGGTCTTGTCTGGTTTGGCCTTGCGCATCGCGATGATGACGTCATCACCGCACATCATGTCTTCACAGGCGACCGCGCCGCAGTAAGGCACAAGGCAACCGCCACAGCACTTGGCATGCTGCTGGAAGGGCTTGCACGGTAGCAGAATTCAGGATGATGCCATGCGCGCGGTAAAATTACCGTCACGCTTGCCATACAGTTCGTCGGCACGATCTTCAAATGCCTTGACCATCCGCCGAACGGCTTCGGTGAACAGCGTCTCGATAACCGATTGAAGCAACCGCGAATTGAATTCGAAATCGACATAGAAATCAATCTCGCAGCCGTCGGGATGCGGCAGAAAACGCCATTTATTTGTCAGATATTTGAATGGGCCTTCAGCATATTTTACATCTATTTCAAGCTGATCCGGACTGAGATCAACGTGAGATGTAAACTTTTCACGAAACATCTGAAACCCGATAATCAGATCGGCTTCAAGCCTGTGACGGTCTTCATGCCGGATCCGTGCTGCCATGCACCAGGGCAGAAATTCTGGATAACTGCGCACATTGGCAACCAGATCATACAATTCCTGGGGGCTGTGCCTGATGATGCGCCGTTCGGAATGCACGGTCATCTCACCCTCCGCAGAGTGCCGCGTTCCGCGCCTGCTGGAGCGCGGCAAAATCCGCGTCAGCGTGGTAGGAGGACCGGGTCAACGGCGTCGACGACATCAACAGGAACCCTTTGGCCCGACCAAGCTTGGCATAGGCCTCGAATGTTGCCGGTTCGACAAACCTGTCGACGGGTGCGTGTTTCGGGGTTGGCTGCAAATACTGGCCAATGGTCATGAAATCCACATCGGCGCTTCGCAGATCATCCATCAGCTGTCCGACCTCCTCATCCCCTTCCCCTAGCCCGACCATGATGCCGGATTTGGTAAAGATCGACGGATCGAGCGATTTGACCTGCTGCAGGATTGACAGGGAATGGAAATAACGCGCGCCGGGGCGAATTGACGGATAGAGGCGCGGCACTGTTTCCATATTGTGGTTGAACACATCGGGGCGCGCCTCGACGACAATTTCAAGCGCGCCTTGCTTGCGCAGGAAATCCGGTGTCAGAACCTCAACCGTCGTGCCGGGCGACAGGCGGCGGACAGCGTTGATTGTCTGTGCGAAATGCGTCGCGCCACCATCATCAAGATCATCCCGGTCAACCGAAGTGATCACAACATGTTTGAGTCCAAGCTTGGCCACGGCCTCGCCGACATGGTCGGGCTCGTGCGGGTCGAGGAGATCCGGTCGCCCGGTGGCGACATTGCAGAACGCGCAGGCGCGTGTGCAGACAGAGCCCAGGATCATCATGGTGGCGTGCTTCTGCGCCCAGCATTCGCCAATATTGGGGCACGCTGCCTCTTCACACACGGTCACCAGATCAAGCTCACGCATCAGCGATCTGGTGGCGCTGTATTCGGCAGACACAGGCGCTCTTACCCGTAACCAGTCCGGCCGCCGCGGTTGCGGATTATCCGCGTTGCGGCGCTTTTCGGGATGGCGTTCGGCACCCTTTGTCGTGTTGACCTGCGGCATTGGTGATGTGCGTATTCCAAATGTGAATCTATATGGCAGATACCATGCCGGTCTGTCCATCGCCACCCCTAGAAGTGGATGGCGCGACCATATGCGTCAAGAACCGATTCGTGCATGGCCTCGGACAGCGTCGGATGCGGGAAAATTGTCTGGATCAACTCGGCTTCGGTCGCCTCGAGCGTGCGCGCAATGGCGTATCCCTGGATCAGCTCTGTCACTTCCGGTCCGACCATGTGCGCGCCGAGCAATTCGCCCGTCTTCGCATCAAAAACGGTTTTGATCAGCCCCTGATCGTCGCCAAGCGCGATAGCCTTGCCGTTTGCCAGCATCGGAAAGCGACCGACTCTCACCTTGTGGCCCGCCTCGATGGCGGCGGCCTCGGTCATGCCAACAGACGCAACCTGCGGGCGGCAATAGGTGCATCCCGGCACAGCACCCTCGCCAATGGCGTGTACATCGCTCTGGCCGGCAATCTTTTCAACGCAGATGATACCCTCATGACTTGCCTTGTGGGCCAGCCAAGGCGGGCCGGTTACATCACCGATGGCATAGACGCCGGGCTCGCCCGTCGCGCCATAGGCATCTGTCACGATATGCCCGCGATCCACCTTTACCTTTGTGCCTTCAAGGCCAAGCGATTCGGAATTGCCGATGATGCCAACAGCCATGATGGCCCGGTCGGCAACCACCGGTTCGATACCGCCTTCGAAACTGGCGGTCACACCGGTTGCCGACGTCTTCAGGCCGGCAAGGCGTGCGCCTGTCAGAACTTTCATGCCGCGCTTTACGAATGCCTTTTCCACGAAACCGGAAATCTCGGCATCTTCGACCGGCAGGATCCTGTCCATCGCCTCGACCAAAGTCACCTCGACACCCATGTCCAGATAGAAGGATGCAAATTCAGACCCGATGGCCCCGGACCCGATGATCACCAGCGATGTTGGCATGGTTTCGGGAACCATGGCCTCGCGATAGGTCAGGATCATCTTTCCGTCAGGCTCGATCCCAGGCAGCGCCCGCGCCCGCGCGCCGGTTGCCAGAATCACGTTCCTCGCAGTCAACGTGGCTCCGCCGGCAAGCCCGACTTCACGCATATCACCACGCCGCGCGCCAAGCGTCGCCAGATCGTCGAACACGGTGACCTTGTTCTTCTTCAGAAGATGCTGCACACCAGCCGACAACCGCCCCGCCACCTTGCGCGAGCGTTTGACCACGGCCGGCAGATCAATGCTTACCTCACCACTGACGGTGATGCCGAATTCCTTCATTTCATCGATCGAATGCCGAAGCTCGGCGGCGCGAAGCAGCGCCTTTGTCGGAATACATCCCCAGTTCAGGCAGATTCCCCCGAGATGCTCACGCTCGACGAGCGCCACCTTCATTTTCAACTGTGATGCCCGGATCGCGGCGACGTAACCGCCCGGGCCACCGCCTATGACGATCAGATCGAAGGATGTTTCGGCTGCCATGATCTTACCTCCGACGCTCTAGAGCAACATAGTGACAGGGGCTTCGATATAGCCCTTGAAAGCCTGCAGCCATTCCGCACCGACGGCCCCGTCGACCACCCGGTGATCAGCCGACAATGTGACCGTCATCACAGTGGCGACAGCCAACTGCCCGTCATGGACGACCGGTCTCTGCTCTCCTGCGCCGACAGCAAGGATCGCACCCTGTGGCGGGTTGATGACAGCCGCGAACTCGCGAACGCCATACATGCCAAGATTCGAGATGGTGAAGCTGCCCCCGCTGAATTCCTCGGGTGCCAGCTTGCCATCGCGTGCCCGTGTTGCCAGATCGCGGCTGATCGTGGCTATTTCGGCAAGCCCCTTCTGCTCGGCCGCCCAAATCACCGGTGTTACAAGGCCACCGTCAACCGCCACCGCCATAGCGATATCAGCATGGGTGAACAGCCTTGTATGATCGCCTTCCCAGGATGCATTGGCTTTCGGCACCTTGATCAGGGCCATGGCAGCCGCGCGGATGATCAGATCGTTGACCGAGATTTTCACACCGTCCGGTGCCTGATCGTTCATCTGCCGACGTGCCGCAAGAAGCGCATCTATTTCGCAATCAACCGTCAGATAGAAATGCGGCGCGGTGGCCTTTGATTCCTGCAATCGTGCCGCGATAATCTTGCGCATCTGACTATTGGTCTCGATGCGGCTGTCACCCTGAATGGCCGGGCCGGTCGCAGATGATACCGTGGCTGCCGGCGCACCGCCAGACACAGCGGCGGATTCAACATCACGGCGCAGGATCCGGCCATAGGGGCCGCTGCCACGCAACGCCGCAAGATCAACCCCGCGTTCCGCCGCAATCCGGCGGGCCAGCGGACTGGCAAAAATCCGATCTGTTTTCGGCGTGGCCATTGCGGGTTGTTGCGGTGCTGCCTGTTGCGGTGCTGGCTGATCGGGTGCGGGTTGTTGCGGCGGTGAAGGTTCAACCGCCACAGCAGGCGCTGGCACAGATGATGGCGCCGCAGCCACATCGTCAATTGTCTCACCATCTTCGGCAAGCCGTCCTATCGGCGTGCCAACAGCCACACCTTCGGCACCTGCCTCGACAAGGATGCTGGCCATCACACCATCATCCACCGCCTCGACTTCCATTGTCGCCTTGTCGGTCTCGATTTCGGCAATCACATCACCGCTTCGCACGGTATCACCAACCGCAACCGTCCATTTCGCCAGTGTTCCGGTCTCCATCGTTGGCGACAGCGCCGGCATCAGAATATCGATCGCCATCTTTACGCCCCCCGAAACCCGTCACAGGTGGCCATGACCGTCGACGTGATATCCTCGATTTGCGGAAGGGCCAGTTTTTCGAGATTGGCGGCATAGGGCATGGGCACATCCTTGCCGGTAACCCGTGCAATTGGCGCATCAAGCCAGTCAAAGGCCTGTTCCATGACCTGCATGGCGATCTCGGAACCAAGACCGGCAAACGGAAAACCTTCTTCACAGGTAACAAGACGCGATGTCTTGCGAACCGAGGCAACAATTGTCTCGATATCAAGCGGACGGATGGTACGAAGATCGATCACCTCGGCTGAAATGCCCTGCGCGGCAAGCTGATCAGCTGCCTCAAGCGCGCGACCAACCATGATCGAAAAGGCGGTGATGGTGACATCGCTGCCTTCGCGGACGATCTTTGCCCGGCCGATCGGCACCACCCAGTCATCATCCGTCGGCACATCGAAACTCTGGCCGTACATCACCTCGTTCTCGAGAAAAATCACCGGGTTCGGATCCCGAATGGCGGCCTTCAGCAGACCTTTGGCATCCGCCGCGGACCAGGGCGCAACCACCTTCAGCCCGGGGCAATGCGCGTACCAGCTGGCATAGCATTGCGAATGCTGGGCGGCGACCCGGCTGGCCGCGCCATTCGGCCCACGGAACACGATCGGACATCCCATCTGGCCACCGGACATGTAGAGGGTCTTTGCGGCCGAATTGATGATCTGGTCGATTGCCTGCATGGCAAAATTGAAGGTCATGAATTCAATGACCGGCCGCAGGTCGCCAAAGGCCGCACCGACGCCGAGTCCGGCAAAACCCTGTTCAGTGATTGGTGTGTCGATAACCCGCTTCGGGCCGAATTCCGCCAGCAACCCCTGCGTGACCTTATACGCCCCCTGATATTCGGCAACTTCCTCGCCCATTACAAATACACGATCATCAGACCGCATTTCCTCGGCCATGGCGTCACGAAGTGCTTCGCGAACCGTCAGCGCGGCAGTATCACCAGCCGCCACAGGCTCCGCCGCCACGCTGTCGGCAGCGACCACCACAGGTGCCGGGGTCGGAACCGCAGCAGGAGCCGACAGCGGTGCAGCAGACGGTGTGGCATCAACCGCTGGCGCCGCCGTTGGCATGGCGTCGGCACTGTCACCTTCTTCAAGCAGCATCGCGATTGGCGCATTGACTTTCACACCCTCGCTGCCAGCCGGCACAAGGATCCGGCCAATGGTTCCGTCATCAAGCGCCTCGACCTCCATCGTCGCCTTGTCGGTTTCGATTTCGGCAATCACATCGCCGCTGCGAACGGACGCGCCTTCCTCGACAAGCCATTTGGCAAGCGTTCCCTCTTCCATCGTCGGCGACAGGGCCGGCATCAAGATCTCGATTGCCATGGATCAGACCTCCATCTGGCTGCTATGGCCACCGGCCGGAAGCAGAATGTCTGTAAAGAGTTCAGACGGATCAGGCTCGGGGCTGGTCTGCGCGAATTCGGTCGCACGAAGCACAATCGCCTTGACGTCGGAATCGATGGATTTCAGCTCGTCCTCTGTCACATTCTGTTTGCCAAGAACCTCGCGCAGTTGGTCAATCGGATCATGCTGCTTGCGCATCGCGTCAACCTCCTCACGGGTCCGGTATTTCGCCGGATCGGACATGGAATGGCCGCGATAGCGATAGGTTTTCATTTCCAGAACATATGGCCCCTTGCCGGACCGGCAATGTTCCAGCGCCTCGGCACCGGCAGCCCTTACAGCCAGAACATCCATGCCATCAACCTGCGTGCCCGGGATGCCATAGGCGGCCCCGCGATCAGCCAGCGAACGTCCGGCTGCGGCGCGGGTCACCGCGGTACCCATTCCATATTGGTTGTTCTCGATGACGAACAGAACCGGCAGATCCCAAAGTGCCGCCATGTTGAAACTTTCATAGACCTGACCCTGGTTGACGGCACCGTCGCCAAGATAGGTCAGACACACATTCGCTTCGTCCCGGTATTTGTGGGAAAAGGCAAGTCCGCACCCAATCGGCACCTGCGCGCCAACAATGCCGTGGCCGCCAAAGAAATTCTTTTCGCGGCTGAACATATGCATGGAACCGCCCTTGCCGCGTGAATAACCACCCTCGCGCCCGGTCAGTTCGGCCATCACGCCGTCGGCATCCATACCGCATGCCAGCATATGGCCGTGGTCGCGATAGGATGTGACCACGGTATCACCCGGCTTGCTGACCGACTGCAACCCGACAACCACAGCTTCCTGACCGATATAGAGATGACAGAAACCGCCTATCTGGCCCATGCCGTAAAGCTGGCCGGCTTTTTCTTCAAAGCGGCGGATCAACAACATGTCGCGATACATACCGACGAGTTCATCACGCGCCGGCAGATCGTTCTTGGCCGTGGCACGAGATGCAGCCTTTGGCGGACGCCCCGGCTTGCGCTTGCGTTGAACCTTTGCCGTTTCGGCCATCAGATTTCCCCCCAGCCTGTAGAAACACATGACGCATGACGTCGTTTGGACCGAAACATATTTCGATCAACAGGCTGAGAATTTACTGAAAAAGCGAATTTATCAATAATTTTATTTAATTGTTTTTATTATGTATTTTATAAATAAACCGAATGTCAGTTTACTTAATTATTCCGCATTGTGTCGGAAAATTTCAATTTCGACAGATCAATTGAAATTATGACATCATTCGGCGAATAAAGGCCAAGTTCGGCACGTGCCGTTTCCGCCAGCATGTCGGCATCAAGCGAGTCGGCCTGAAGCAGATGGATCCGATGAGACAGAAAATCATGGTGTTTGTGAAGAAGCGCCAGCTTCTCTTCAGCGAGCATGATCCTGCGGTCAAGTTCAGGACGGGCAAGGATGCCGCGATCACCGGCCAGAATATGAAATCCGAAAAACACGACCACAGATGACAGCAACAAAGAGCTGCTGATCATGACCATAAAGCGTCGGCGTGCTGCGTACATATTCGCCCCTTTTCACCTGCGTGGACGGACCAAATCTCAGGGGTCAGTGAATCAAAGCCGATTCGCCGCGTCAAGAAAAAAGCGAATCGCCGGATTCCATGAAGTTTGATGATATATTCAGGCCCGCAATATGGTGTTGCCGGCATATAATCCGGAACTGTCCAACTCTTCATTGATCCTGAGCAGCTGGTTATATTTCGCCAGCCTGTCGGACCGCGATAAAGATCCGGTTTTGATCTGGCCGGCATTTGTCGCCACGGCAAGATCCGCGATGAAACTGTCCTCTGTTTCACCACTGCGATGCGATATGACGACCCCGAAACCAGCTTTCTGAGCCATTTCAACGGCCTGCAGGGTTTCCGACAGCGTGCCAATTTGATTGACCTTGACCAGAATTGCATTCGCCGCGTCATCGACAATGCCGCGCGCCAGACGCTCTGCATTCGTGACAAACAGATCATCCCCAACGATCTGAACCCTGTCACCGATGGCAGCGGTCAGGGCGGCAAACCCCTCCCAGTCTTCTTCATCCATAGGGTCTTCAAGCGACACAATCGGATGGTTGGCGACAAGCGACGTCCACATCGCAACCATTTCCTTTGATGACAGGCTGCGCCCTTCGCCTGCGAGATGATAGGCACCATCGCGGTAAAGTTCGGTCGCCGCGGCGTCAATCGCAATCACCACATCGTCACCAGGCGTGCAGCCGGCAGCCTCGATCGATTTGCGGATATAGTCGAGCGCCTCGTCGGACGAATTGATTGCCGGCGCGAAACCACCTTCGTCGCCGACTGCGGTTGAATGTCCGGCCTGCGCCAGAAGCGATTTCAGCGCATGAAAAATTTCGGCCCCGACTCGCACAGCCTCTGAAAAATCCGACACGCCGACGGGCATCACCATGAATTCCTGCACATCCAGCGCATTGTTGGCATGCGCGCCGCCATTCATGATGTTCATCATCGGCGTTGGTAACAGATGCGCATGCACACCACCAAGATAGCGCCATAGCGGCAGACCGACGGATTCCGCAGCGGCCCGCGCCGATGCCATCGAAACACCAAGTATGGCGTTCGCGCCAAGCCGGGCCTTGTTCACGGTCCCATCGAGATCGATCATCGTCTGGTCCAGCCCGGCCTGATCCAATGCATCGGCACCGACAAGCGCGTCAAAGATCTCCATATTCACCGCCTCGATGGCCTGCAGGACTCCCTTGCCGCCATAGCGCGACGGATCACCGTCACGAAGTTCCACCGCTTCATGCGCGCCTGTCGATGCGCCGGATGGCACAGCGGCGCGACCAAAGGCACCGTCTTCCAGAAGAACATCAACCTCGACTGTTGGATTGCCGCGTGAATCCAATATTTCACGGGCCTGGATGTCTTCAATGGCACTCATGTCGTGTTGTCCTTCTGCAGTATGATGGGGAACCGGTTCCCTCTGGAACCGGCTATAGCGCCGGTAATGTCAAAATGCAATTTTGGGCTGGCCGTTATCCTCGCCGCGCATCGTCGATGCGACGCAGAACATCAAGAACGGCCGGCATCCCATCAAGCGGCACCATGTTCGGCCCGTCGGACGGCGCATTGTCGGGATCCTGATGACTTTCCATGAACAGACCGTCAACGCCTACGGCCACGGCAGCGCGCGCCAGCACTGGCACGAATTCCCGCTGACCACCGGAACTGCCACCCAACCCGCCAGGCTGCTGAACCGAATGGGTGGCATCGAAAATCACCGGATGGCCCAGATCAGCCATCTGCGGCAGCGCCCGCATGTCGGACACCAGCGTATTATACCCGAATGAGGTGCCGCGTTCTGTCAGCATCACCCGGCTATTGCCGGCACCGACAACCTTGGTAGCAACATGTTTCATATCCCACGGCGCCAGGAACTGCCCCTTCTTGACGTTCACCACAGCACCGGTTTTTGCAGCCGCAACGACAAGATCGGTCTGGCGACACAGAAAAGCCGGTATCTGCAGGATATCCACCACCTCGGCAACCGGCGCGCACTGATCGGGAAGATGGACATCGGTCAACACAGGACAGCCAACGGCATCCTTGACCTGCTGAAAGATCCGCAGCCCCTCATCCATGCCGACACCACGCGCCGCCCCGGCCGACGTGCGATTCGCCTTGTCATAGGAAGATTTATAGACAAACCCCATGTCGGCGCGGGCCGCCATGCCGGCAAGTGCTTCGGCACACATCAGCGCATGATCCAGCCCCTCGACCTGACACGGCCCGGCGATCAGCAACAGCGGACTGTCACCACCACAGGGCACATCGGCGATGTGAAAGCTGGCCATGTCACTTACTCCTGATGATGGCGTTGCCGCCATGATGTCAGACTAGACGCGATTTTTCCATCGACGCCGCAACAAAGCCGGTAAACAGGGGGTGCGGATCAAAAGGCTTTGATTTCAGTTCCGGATGGAATTGCACGCCAACAAACCAAGGGTGGTCGGGCCGCTCGACAATTTCCGGGAGCGTACCATCCGGCGACAGGCCGGAAAAGGTCATACCAGCCGCTTCAAGCTTGTCACGATAGGCGATGTTGACCTCATAGCGATGCCGGTGACGTTCGGAAATTTCCGCCGACGCATAGAGATCGCGCGCCAGCGTGCCGTCCTTCAGCAAGCACGGATAGGCCCCAAGGCGCATCGTGCCTCCAAGATCGCTGTCTGAACTTCGCTGCATCGTCTCATTACCGACTGTCCATTCCGTCATCAGCCCGACAAGCGGGATTTCCGGTTCGCCAAACTCGCTGGATCCGGCACCCGGAAGCCCCGCCAGATTACGCGCCGTTTCCAGTACGGCCATCTGCATGCCAAAACAGATTCCCAGATACGGAATTCGATGCACACGGGCAAATTCGATGGCACGGATCTTACCCTCCGAGCCACGCTCTCCAAACCCACCCGGCACCAGAATGCCGCTGACATGATGAAGTGCCTCGATGGCGGCATCCTCTTTCTCGAACAGCTCTGAATCGATCCATTCGATCCTGACCTTCGCGCCATTGGCGATACCGCCATGGACAAGCGCCTCACCAAGCGACTTATAGGAATCCTGAAGCGAGGTATATTTGCCGACAATGGCGATCGTCACCTCGCTGTCCGGATTGGCCAGACCGTCACGGATCCGTGCCCAACCCGCAAGATCGGGCGTCTTTTCGGGAAGATTGAAGTGACGGATCACCTCGCGATCCAGTCCCTGGTCGTGATAGGACAGCGGTACCTCGTAAATATTGTTCACATCCATCCCGAGGATCACCGCCGAGGGACGGATGTTACAGAACAGGGCGATTTTCCCGCGCTGTTCTTCCGGAAGCGGGTGTTCGGTACGGCACAGCAGGATATCAGGCTGGATTCCGACCGACTGGAGTTCCTTGACCGAATGCTGGGTCGGCTTGGTTTTCAATTCACCGGCAGCCGCGATGAAGGGAATCAGTGTGACATGAAGGAAACAGGTCTGCTCGCGACCCAGTTCGTTGCCAAGCTGGCGGATCGCCTCGAGGAAAGGCAGCGATTCAATGTCACCGACCGTGCCGCCGATTTCGCAGATGATGAAATCCTCGTCATCGTGATTTGACTGGATGAACGCTTTGATGGCGTCGGTAACGTGCGGGATGACCTGGATCGTGGCGCCAAGATAGTCACCGCGCCGTTCACGCGCCAGCACGTCGGAATAGATCCTGCCGGTGGTGATGTTGTCGGTGCGTCGGGCGTGTACGCCGGTGAACCGTTCATAATGACCAAGGTCGAGATCGGTCTCGGCCCCGTCATCGGTCACAAACACCTCACCATGCTGCGTTGGTGACATGGTGCCGGGATCGACATTCAGATACGGGTCAAGTTTACGAAGGCGGACTTTGTAGCCACGCGCTTGGAGAAGAGCTGCAAGTGCGGCAGCGCCCAGGCCCTTGCCGAGGGAAGAAACCACACCACCAGTGATGAATAGATATCGAGGCATGGACCATCTTACTACCGCAATATCCAGCGGCATGTAAGTACCAAAATCACATCATCTGGGGGTTTTATTCAGCTTTTGCGGCTTGACAAACCGGCAACCGGTGAAAGCGTCTATTCCGTCGTCGGAACGACAGGGCCAGAAGCTGGTTTCGGCGTTTCGTTGATCACTTCATCCACAATGGAAACGGCTTCCCGCTGGGTGCCGGCCATGATTGCAAGAATCAGTGACGTCGCAAAAAAACAGGCAGCCAGGATCGCCGTGACGCGCGTCATCAGATTGGCCGTGCCACGCGCGGTCATGAAACCGCCACTGGCACCGCCGCCACCGCCGATGCCAAGCCCGCCGCCTTCGGACCGCTGCAGGAGAACGGCGCCGATCAGCGCCAGCGCAATCAGGATATGGATCGTCAGAATGAGCGTTTGCATGCCAGATAAGCCTTGCCAAGATCAGCGGTGCATAGGATCGCGATGTTATATTGGCTGCTGCCTGTTATTTCAAGGAATTTACGACAATCACGATCGGCGGGCGGCTTCACGTGCGCCAGCACTGCAGATACCGCTGAAATCCGTGGCTTTCAGGCTGGCGCCGCCAACCAGCGCACCGCCAACATCAGCAACCGCGAAAATCGCCTCGGCATTATCAGGCTTGACCGATCCGCCATACAGTATCGGCACGCCGGCAAGCCCGCATCCGTCGAGCCAATGCTGAATGGAGGCATGCATCGCCGCTATTTCATCAACGCCTGCGACCTTGCCTGTGCCGATCGCCCAAACAGGTTCATAGGCAATCATCAGCCGCAATGGGTCGATGTCGGAAGGAACCGAGCCTGCAAGCTGTGAGGCAACAACAGCCTCAGCCGTGCCGGACTCGCGCTGATCAAGAGTTTCCCCGACACAGATCATCACATCGAGCCCGCTGGAGAGCGCCGACCGTGCCTTGGCGGCGACAAGCGCATCAGTTTCTGCGTGGTCGGCGCGGCGCTCCGAATGGCCGAGAAGCACCACCGACGCACCACAGTCGGCAAGCATGCCGGCAGCGACGTCACCGGTGTGCGCACCCGATTCATTCTGGTGGCAATCCTGCCCACCGACGAGGATATCCGTGCCCTCAAGCCTGACCCCCATCTGCACGAGATAGGGCGCAGGCGGAAACAGAATACGCGAGACACCCTCAAACGTTTCCCCCGCATAGGCAGCGACAAGCGCCGCGGCATCGGCCAGCGGCGGATTCATTTTCCAGTTTGCTGCGATGATCATGTCAACCTTACCTCCCCCAAACCAGCCGGAAACCGGCCAGGCATGTCGCCGCCACCCCGGCAGACAAACACCCTGCGCGCACCCTACATAATCCTCGGCAGGAATGGCAATGCCTGCCACCACCTGAAGGTGAGACAATCGAGCGCGGCGCACGAAATTGTCAATTGCCCCGCCTTGGCTGAAAGTCTACAACTACGCCGTGATGATGTTCCCGATCGGCCCATCACGCGGGTGGGGAGTCTATCGGAACATATGACGCCAAAACAACAAACGCAGAGATAACTTATGCTTCAGGCATTACGCGGCGGTGCCAAGTCGCCCATTATGAAGATTTTCCTGGTCTTTCTGGCAGCCGGATTTGCGCTGTGGGGTGTCGGTGACATGACCACCGGACTGATTGGCGGCAGCGACAAGGCGATCAGTGCCGGCAGCCAGAGCATGTCCCCGCGTGAAGTGGCGATGAAATTCGACCGCGCGCGCCGCAACTATCTGCCCAACGCGACTATGGGCGAGGCCATTCAGGCCGGTTTGCTCTCGGAACTGGCGGGCGCGTTGGCGCGTGATGTCGTGTTCAGTGCCGAGGCCGACAGGCTTGGTCTTGCCGTCACCCGTGACATGCAGCGCGATGCGGTGGCGAACGAACCCTCATTCCGTGACGAGACGGGCGATTTCTCGCAATCGCGGTTTGTCAGCACGCTTGCCAATGCCGGGCTGAGCGAAGAGGAATATCTTCAGGAAGTCGAAACCGCACTGCGTCGCATCCAGATTGTCGACGCCATCGCAACCGGTGCCGGCCAGCCCGATGCCGTCGCGCGGATTGTGACAGCGTATGAACTTGAACGCCGCACCGCCCGCCTGGTCAGCATCCCGGTTGACGCCACAGCCATTGCCGACCCCGACGACAGCACGCTGGCAAGCTGGTTTACCGATGTGAAAAGTCGCTATGACGCGCCTGCCCTTCGCTCGGCACGTGTTGGCGCCATAGACCCAGAAATGTTTGCCGCCGAAATCGAAATCAGCGATGCAGCGGTTGAAACGGCCTACCGTGATCGGATTGATGAATTCACCACGCCTGAAACACGGCGTCTTCGCCAGATGGTGTTTGATGACAAGGCATCTGCCGAAGCCACCTATTCAAGGCTGACCAGCGGCGAGGATTTTGCCGCTGTTGCAAATGACGTGCTGGGTTGGACCGCCGCGGATACAGAGCTTGGCATGGTATCCAGAAACGATCTTGATGAAGCCATCGCCGAAGCCGCTTTTGCGGCATCGCAAGGCGATGTGACCGGCCCCGTTGAGTCCGCCTTCGGTGTTCATCTGATCGCCGTCGACGAGGTGGTCGCAGGCGGCGAGATCAGCCTGGCCGGCGTCAGTGATACGATCCGCACAACCCTGCAGGCCGAAGCAGCCAGAGACATGATCTTTGAAAAGGCCAACATTCTGGAAGACGTTCTGGCATCAGGCGCGACCATTGCCGAAGCGATTGCAGAGGTCGGTGGCACAATCGTGACGCTTCAGAACATCGACCGTCGCGGCAATGACATTGATGGCCAGCCTTACAGCGGGGACGGCGCAGAACTGGCACAGGACAGTCTTGTCCTCGACACAATCTGGTCGAGTGACATTGACGATCTGAGCGTCATACAGGAAGGCGCCAACGACATGTTTTTCGTTGTCGAGGTAACAGAAGAAACAGACCCGCGTGGTCGCGAGCTGACAGAAGTACGGAACCGTGCGATCGCAGACTGGAAAGTTACCGAAGCCATCAAGGCAGCGCGTGAAAAGGCCACTGAATTGAGTACGGATGCATCCGCCTTTGACGGGGCAGATGAAACAACGGCCTTCAGGCGCACCGGAACCGGCCTTGACCATGAAGCTGCACGTCTGATCGCCACCGCGGCGTTCGGCCAGAAGATCGGCGAAAGTCGGGTTGTCGAGACCGGAACCGAAGCCATCGTCGTGCGCACGGAAACCGTGACAGCCGCAGAGGACACGGAATTGACCGAAACGGCACAGCTTCTCGACAGCTTCACCAACAGGGCCATCCAGCAGGATATTCTGGCCACATTGTCACGCGACCTTTCACAAACACATGACCTGCAGATCCGCCTTGGCGGTGTCCAGCAGCTGTTGATTGGCAGTCAGTAGTCATGGCGGGCGACGACGCTTTTGACCGCTTTGCCGAGGGGTTTGCGACTGGAACCCCCCAGCTGGTGGCGCGCGAACTCGTTGCCGACACGCAAACACCTGTGTCTGCCTATCTGCGGCTTGCCGCCGGAAGCCGAAACACATTCCTCCTGGAATCGGTTGAGGGTGGCGAGATACGCGGCCGATTCTCGATCATCGGTCTGGCACCCGATCTGATCTGGCGCTGCCGCGGCACCACGGCCGAAATCAATCGCAACCCGCAGGATGGTGACAGCTTCACTGCCGATGACCTCTCGCCCATGCAGTCGCTTCGCGCATTGATGGCGGAATCCGCGATGAGCGATACCGGAACCCTGCCCCCGATGGCGGCTGGATTGTTCGGGTATTTCGGCTATGACATGATCCGGCATATCGAGGCCATCCCGGACACCAATCCGGTGGCGCTCGACACCCCCGATTCGATGCTTGTCAGGCCCTCGCTCATCGCCATTTTCGACCGGCTGCGGGACAGTATTACACTGGTGGTACAGGTGCGGCCGGCGGAATGGAGTGAGCCGGCATCTGCCTGGAATGTCGCCCAGAGCCGCATAGCCAACGCGCTGAAGGCGCTGGACGCCCCGATGCCGGCAACCGTTGCTGGTGGCAGTCAGGCGGTGTTGCCGCACCCGCAGTCAAATGTCGAGCAGCAGGATTTCCTGTCAATGGTCGACCGCGCCAAGGATTATATCCGCGCCGGCGATATTTTTCAGGTTGTGCTTTCCCAGCGATTTTCGATTCCGTTTCATCTGCCGGCAATCAATCTCTATCGCAGCCTGCGGCGTCTGAACCCGTCTCCCTTCCTGTTCTTTTTCGACTTTGACGATCTTGCGATTGTCGGATCGAGTCCGGAAATTCTGGTACGGCTTCGCGATGATGTCGTCACCATTCGTCCCATCGCGGGCACCCGCAAACGCGGCGCGACGCCCGAAGAAGATGCGGTCAATGCCAAGGATTTGATGGATGACGTCAAGGAACGGGCCGAACATCTGATGCTTCTCGATCTTGGACGCAATGATGTGGGCCGGGTATCCCGACCCGGCACAGTGCGGGTGAAGTCGAATTATGAAGTCGAATATTACAGCCATGTCATGCACATAGCCTCGCAGGTCGAGGGGGAAATCAGGCCCGATCTCGACGCCGTCGACGCCATGGTGGCCGGATTTCCGGCAGGCACCGTTTCGGGCGCGCCAAAAATCCGCGCCATGCAGATCATCGACGAACTCGAACCCGACCGTCGCGGCGTCTATTCAGGCGCCATTGGCTATATTTCTGCAGCTGGCGACCTCGACACCTGTATCGCCCTGCGCACAGCACTTGTCCGCGATGGCAAACTCCACATCCAGGCTGGCGCGGGCATTGTCTATGACAGTGACCCACAGTCTGAATATGAAGAAACGCAGAACAAGGCGATGGCGCTGATCCGGGCCGCCGGTGACGCATTGCAGTTCTCGCAATAGGTCACCGTCACCAATCATCACAAAATGTGACCGCCTGCCGGGCGGGCGTCGCCCGACAGCTCTGCCCTCTATCAGCATCCGGATCACGCAAAGCCATTGCAGCGACAGTGATTTTCACTAAGCTTTTATGACTTTGATTTTTGATCACAGGGGCAGCGCGCCCAGGAATTGATTCACATGACACAGGAACGCTGGCCGGAAGGCACCCATTATGTCGAAACCGCAATGGCAGCTGGCTTGGCCACAGCTGGCGGTCAGTGGCCGATGATGTCAGGCGGCTTGCCGCGGTACTGGTGAAATGTGGGGTCGAACCTGGCGAACGGGTTCTGGTTTCGGCTGAGAACAGGCCGGAATGGGCGATCGCCGATCTGGCTGTGATGTCCATCGGTGCCATTGTTGTTCCCGCCTACACGACGAATACCGAAGATGATCACCATTACATCATGGATCATTCAGGTGCCTGTGTTGCGATCACATCAGGTGGGATGCTGGCATCGCGGATCGCGCTTGCTGCCAATCGCGTCCCCTCTCTTCACAGCCTGATTGTAATGGATGACACCTTCGTCGCACCCGAGGGTTTGCGACCAGCATTGCAATATTGGGGCGCCGCCCTCGCCGGCGCGACACCGCTGGAGGATATAGACGAACGTATCAGCGCCCATGCGCCAGACGATGTGTGCTGTTTTATCTATACCTCGGGCACTGGCGGCCGCCCCAAAGGGGTCATGCTGACGCACCGATCGATCCAGGCCAATATAACGGCGGCAATAGAGCTTCTTGCCGAAGGCAGGGTCGTCGAAAATCAGCGTTTTCTGTCGCTGCTTCCCCTGTCCCATTCCTATGAGCATACAGCCGGCCTGCATCTGCCCTTCCAGATCAGGGCCGAGGTCTGGTATTGCGAAAGCACCGACCAGATCGCCAACAATCTGGTTGAGGTTTCACCCACATTGATGACGGCGGTGCCACGACTTTATGAAGTTCTTCATGACCGGATCATGCGCGGTGTGCGGGCAAAGGGCGGCCTTTCGGAAAAATTGTTCATGGCGGCAGTGCGACTTGGCACCAAACGTCTTGCCGGGCGGCATCTGCTGCCACACGAATTCATTCTGAACCTTGTTGTCGACAGGCTTGTCCGGACCAAGGTACGCGCGCGTCTCGGCGGCCAGCTGCAATATTTCATTTCAGGCGGGGCGGCGCTCAATCCGGAAATCGGCAGTTTTTTCATGGCGCTTGGAATCAACCTGCTGCAGGGATATGGCCAGACCGAGGCCTCGCCATTGATTTCGGCCAATCGACCGGGACGGATCAAGATTGAAACGGTTGGTCCGGTGGTTGCGGGGGTTGATCTTCGCATCGCCGATGATGGTGAAATTCTGGTCCGCGGCGACCTGTTGATGAAGGGCTACTGGCGCGACGAAGCCGCGACAACAGCAGCCATCCGCGACGGGTGGCTTCATACCGGCGATATCGGCGAGATAGATGCTGATGGATATATTTCCATCACCGGACGCAAGAAGGACATCATCGTGAATTCCGGCGGTGAGAATATTGCTCCCGGCCGCGTCGAGGCACTGCTGACCATCGAACCGGAAATTGAACAGGTGATGGTCGACGGCGACAAACGGCCCTGGCTGTCGGCTGTTATCGTGCCGTCGGACGATCTGCGGAATATCGCGTCCTCGCCAGATGCTCTCCACACAATGATCGGCGAGGCTGTCGATCGCGCCAACAGCCGCCTGTCACAACTTGAACGGGTTCGCAGATATATCATTGCGGACGAGGCCTTCACCACCGAGAACGGCCAGATGACGGCGACGCTCAAGGTCCGGCGCCATATTGTCCGCGAACTGTATGGCGACAGGCTGGACGCGCTCTATCCCCAGAAATGATGTCGTTGGAACAATGATCAGCCACAACACGCGCCGACATGACCCTTGTCTGGTCGCATCAAGGGAGACAGGCAATGGCTGAATCCGATGATCTGACGACAGGGGCGGCCTGGATGGACGGCAAGATCATGCCGGTGTCTGCGGCACGATTGCCGGTCAATGACTGGGGCGTCATCCATAGCGACATTACCTATGATGTGGTTCCGGTCTGGGATGGTGGCTTTTTCAGGCTGGACGACTATCTCGGCAGGTTTTGCCAGTCCATGGCGTCACTGCGGCTGGATGTCGGCATGACAGCTACGGACATTCGCGCGGCGCTGCACGATATGGTCGCAGCCTCTGGGTTGCGAGCCGCCTATGTGGCGATGGTGGCATCGCGCGGCATTCCTCTCATCCCCGGAACACGCGACCCACGCGAATGTGGCAATCATTTCTATGCATGGTGTGTTCCATATATCCACATCATGCGGCCGGACCTGCCGCCGGAAAAACGCACCGCATGGATCGCCAAGAATGTTGTGCGGATTCCCGAGACCAGCATCGATCCACGGGTGAAGAACTATCACTGGGGCGACTTCACCACTGGTCTGTTCGAGGCCAAGGACAACGGATTCGAGACGGTTATCCTGCTTGACGATGCGAGGCACATTACCGAGGGACCGGGGTTCAACGTCTTTGCCGTCAGGAGTGATAGTCTGATCACATCAGATCACGGCATGCTCGAGGGAATCAGCCGCCGTACAGTGCTGGAAATGGCTGCCGAGCGGGGGCTGGGCGTGCAGGTCAGGCCGTTGCCGCTTGCCGAATTCATGGATTGCGACGAAGTTTTCATATCCAGTTCGGGCGGCGGTGTGATCGCGCTGACGCGGGTCGATGACCGCATCTTTGGCAATGGCGCGGCGGGACCGGTTACCACCGAGCTTCATGCCACTTATTGGGACTGGATGCAGCGTCCGCAGATGCGGACCGAAATCAGTTATGGCGGCCAGGCTCAGGCCTGACCGGCCACCATTCTTTCAAGCATCGGAAGATAAGTCGAAAAGGGCGGCACCACCATCCCGACTTCCTTGCCGGCTTCATCATATCGACGCACTGCAATGATGGCGTCAAAATTCGGATGCGCTTCGAAGGCTGCCGCCTCTTCATCATTCATCGGACCACCCTGAAGATTCAGGGAATGTACCGACGCTTCCGACAGCCTGTCGAAATAGCCGGGCTCGCGCGCGCACAGATAGCGCTTGGCGGCAACATGATAGCGACAGCAATCAACGACCAGATCGGGAAAGAACTGCTCCAGCACGGCGGCCCCGGCATTTTCATGCTGACGGTCGGTCTGATCCTCCAGAAACATCGTCCCCGAGGGAAGTGGCATGCCGATGAACTCGCCGGTAAAATGGCCGATGTCGTGTAGCAGAGCCGCCACGATGACCTGTTCTTCATGGCCGTCACGCTGCGCGAAATGAGCCGCCTGCAGCATATGCTCGCCAATGGTCACCGGCTCGCCCAGATATTCGTCAGCGCCGCGGCGCGTGAAAATACCGTCAAGAAACGGAATGATCGTGGATGGTGTGAGTTCGCTCGTCGCGTCAGCCATCAAAATTTCCCCTCAGGTCATCTGGACCAATGTAATCCGGGCCAATGTAATCCGGACCAACAGGGTGGCGCCCACCGTAGCCCGTGGCAGCAGCTTTCGCTGCGTTGCCTCCCCCCACTGAAAATGCCGACAAGGTCGACAGTCTCGATCGAGCATATACGGTGGGCGCCGTCTGTTGGCGGTCAGGATGCGTTTTCCAGCGCTTCCTCACCACTCATTATCTTCTCAAACTTCTCAAAGAACTTCTTCGAGAGTTTTTTTGCCGTACTGGTAATCAGCCTGCCCCCAAGTTGCGCAATCTTGCCGCCAGTCTCGGCCTTGGCAGTATAGCGAAGGATTGTGGTCTCGCCATCCTCTACAAGCTCTACGTCAGCTCCACCCTTGGCAAAACCGGCGACGCCGCCATCCCCCTCTCCCGCCAGGCTGAACGCATCGGGCGCCCGGCTTGGATCAAGGGTCACACGGCCGCTGAATTTTGCCTTCACGGGTCCGACTTTCAGGGTGACCTTTGCCACCAGTTCGGTATCCGATTCCTTTTCAAGCTCTTCACAACCAGGAATGCAGGCTTTCAGGATATCGACATCATTCAGCGCGTCATAAACCTGCGCGCGCGAAGCCGGGATGATGATTTCGTCAGCTAATTCCATTCTTTCGTTCCATTCCATGCACCGCAGACGGTGTATCGGGTCGTTGTGCTTGCCACCCTGCCGAAACATGTTCCGAACATGAAGAACCCACATACACAGAGTTCACCAACCGGCTGGCAGTGGAAAGCTGTAACACACTGCGAGGCTGTGACCAATCATCGCAATGCGGGGCTTTTGGCAGAGTTTCCCAAGATGACGGTATCGTCCGGACAGACATTCGGCGCTACTATGGTGGCAGTATAGACTATATCGTATCCAGATGTGAGCCGGTGGCAGTCCACCCCCGTGCCGGCCCACCATCATGACCGAAAAGCTGGTATGAAGGAGTTCCAACATGAAGCCATCATTTGACCATCTGACAGGACGTGTCCGAGATCTGGTCATGGCCGGAGTTGTTGCCAGCCTGATCAGCACTGCCGCCGGTGCCGAGACAATCAAGTCACACGGCATCTCAACCTTTGGCGAACTCAAATACAGTGCGGATTTCCCCCATCTGGACTATGTGAACCCGGATGCGCCAAAGGGCGGCGAAATCTCGATCTGGGGCTTTGGTTCCTTTGACTCGATGCACCCCTACACCACCAAGGGGCGTGCCGGTCAACTGTCCTCGATCTTCTTTGAAAGTCTGCTTGAAAATACCGCCGACGAGGCCGACGCCGTATATGGCCTGATCGCCGAATCCCTGGAATATCCAGAGGACAGAAGCTACGTCATCTTCAATATGCGGCCAGAAGCGCGCTTTTCCGACGGCTCGCCCCTGACGGCCGAAGATGTCGTTTTTTCCTATGAAACGCTTCGTGACAAGGGACTGCCCTCTTTTCGTGCGGTGATTCAGAAACAGATCGAGAGCGCGGAGATACTGACCCCGCACCGGGTGAAATTCATTTTCAAGGATGGTATCCCAACGCGTGACCTGCCACTGACGGTCGGCGGACTGCCGATCTTTTCAAAGGCGTGGTACGAATCCACCGGCACCGATTTCGAGGACTCCACCCTGACCCCCGGTCTTGGATCCGGCCCCTATGTGCTGGACTCGCTGGATGTTGGTCAGCAGATCATCTACCGGCGCAATCCCGATTACTGGGGACAGGATTTGCCGATCAATCAGGGACGCCATAATTTCGATCGTATCAGGATCGAATATTTTGCCGACTACAACAGCGCCTTCGAAGGTTTCAAGGCGGGCACCTATACTTTCCGCACCGAGGCGTCGTCAAAGATCTGGGCCACAGGCTATGATTTTCCGGCCATCGAAAAGGGATGGGCGGTAAAGGACACCCCAGCTGACGGCACGCTTGCCAGTGGCCAGTCCTTTATCTTCAACCTGCGCCGCGACAAGTTCCAGGACATTCGTGTGCGCGAGGCCATGGCTCTGATGTTCAATTTCGAATGGTCGAACAAGACGCTGTTCTATGGCATCTATGCGCGGATCAATTCCTTTTGGGAAAACAGCAATTTGAAGGCGACCGGCCTGCCTGGCGAGGGGGAATTGGCCCTGCTTCAGCCCCTTGCTGACAAACTTCCGGACGGCGTGCTTGGCAGCGATGCGGTGCTGGCACCAACATCATCCGAGCGTCAGCTCGACCGCCGCAATCTGCGCCGGGCTTCGGCACTGCTGGACGCGGCAGGATGGACAGTTGGTGATGACGGAATCCGCCGCAATGCGAACGGTGAGACGCTGAAGGTTGAAATCCTAAATGATTCCCAGGCCTTTGACAGGGTCATCAACCCCTATGTCGAGAATCTGCGCGCGCTTGGCGTGGACGCTGTACACACCCGCATCGACAACGCACAGATGACCGAACGTGAGCGGAATTTCGATTTCGACATGGTCACCGGCAATTTCCGGACCCAGCTGACCCCCGGATCCGAACTTGAGCAATATTTCGGATCGGAAAGTGCTGCATTTTCGATTTTCAATCTCGCGGGATATGGAAGCGAGGCGGCGGACAGGCTGATCGAAGCTGTAAAGGCAGCAACGACGCGGGCGGAGCTGGATGACGCCGTGCGGGCGCTTGATCGTGTTTTGCGGGCGGAAAAATTCTGGGTTCCGCAGTGGTTCCGGAACATTCATACCGTCGCCTATTATGACATGTATCGCTATCCTGACACCCTGCCGGCCTATGCCCTTGGAACGCTTGATTTCTGGTGGTTCGACACGCAGGCTCACGACAGGCTGAAGGCCGCGGGCGCCTTCTGACAATCGTCAAGGAAGCATTGCCATCATGGTTGCCTATATCCTGCGCCGACTGGCTCTCATCCTGCCAACATTGTTCGGCATCATGCTGATCAATTTCGTTCTGGTGCAGTTTGTGCCGGGCGGCCCGGTGGAACAGATCCTCTCGCAGCTGGAACAGGATACCGACGTATTTGCCGGAATCGCCGGTGGAGGCGGTGAAATCAGACAGGCCAGCGACCGCGGTGACTACCTTGGCGCACAGGGGCTGCCAGAGGATTTCGTGGCCGACCTCGAGCGGCAGTTCGGCTTCGACAAACCACCTCTTGAACGGTTCCTGTCGATGCTGTGGGACTATATGCGGTTTGATTTCGGCGAGAGCTATTTTCGATCCATCAGCGTTACCGACCTGATTGTCGAAAAGATGCCGGTGTCGATTTCGCTTGGCCTGTGGACAACACTTCTTGCCTATCTGATCTCGATCCCGCTTGGCATCCGCAAGGCCGTTCGGGACGGCAGCGGGTTCGACAGCTGGACATCCAGTCTGATCATCGTCGGCTATGCCATCCCGGGGTTTCTGTTTGCCATTCTGCTGCTGGTGCTGTTCGCAGGTGGATCATATGTAAAGATTTTCCCCCTTCGTGGCCTTGTCTCGCCCGATTTCGCGGACATGTCGGCCTGGCGGCAGGTGCTGGACTATTTCTGGCATATTGCGCTGCCGGTCATCGCTTCGACCATCTCCGCCTTTGCCACGCTGACATTGTTGACGAAGAACTCCTTCCTCGATGAAATCCGCAAGCAATATGTGCTGACGGCACGCGCCAAGGGACTGACCGAGCGTCGTGTCCTGTATGGTCATGTGTTCCGAAACGCGATGCTGATCGTCATTGCCGGATTTCCGGCGGTGTTTGTGTCGGTGTTCTTTGGCAGTTCACTGATCATCGAAACAATCTTCTCTCTTGATGGGCTTGGCAGGATGGGATTCGAGGCAGCGGTCGCGCGGGATTATCCCGTTGTTTTCGGAACGCTGTTCATCTTCAGCCTGATCGGCCTCGTCATCGGACTGATATCGGATCTGATGTATGTATGGATCGATCCCCGGATCGATTTTGAATCGAGGCTGTCATGAGCCAGATCAGCCTGACCCATCGCCGCTGGCAGAATTTCAAACGCAACCGCCGCGCCTTTGTCTCGTTGATTGTCTTCGGCGTGCTGTTCGTTGTGTCGTTGTTCGCTGAATTGATCGCCAATGACCGGCCTATCCTGGTGAAATACCGGGACGGCTACTACATGCCCATCTTCCAGTTCTATTCCGAACGCAGCTTTGGCGGTGATCTTCGAACCGAGGCCATATATGGTGACGTCGAGGTCCAGTGCCTGATCGTTACCGGTGGCATGGATGCGTGCTGGGACACCCCGGAAATGCTGATTGAAGACGCCGCCGATGGACGTATCAGCGGTCAAGAAATCGAGCGTGGGTGGATTGTCTGGCCGCTGATCCCCCATCACCACTCGACAATTGCGACCCTCGACAGTCCGGCCCCGTCACCGCCGGATGCGAACCACTGGCTTGGCACGGATGATACGGCACGCGATGTACTGGCCAGAATCATCTACGGCTTTCGGCTGTCGGTTATGTTCGCCATCATCGTGTCGGTTCTGGCTTCAGCCATCGGCATTCTTGTCGGGGCCGTACAGGGATATCTAGGCGGACGAACCGATCTGCTGGCGCAGCGGTTGATCGAAATCTGGGGCGCGACACCATCGCTCTACATCATCATCATCGTCTCGGCGATATGGCGCATGGATTTCTGGCTTCTGGTGTTTCTGATGACGCTGTTCAGCTGGACAGCCCTGGTCGGTGTGGTACGGGCCGAATTCCTGCGGGCCCGCAACTTTGAATATGTTCAGGCCGCGAAGGCGCTCGGGGTGCGACCAATGGCAATCATGTTCAGACATGTACTGCCAAACGCCATGGTGGCAACCTTGACGATGCTGCCTTTCATCGTTACCGGCGCCATCGGCTCGCTCGCCGCGCTGGATTTTCTGGGCTTCGGCCTCCCCTCCTCGGCGCCGTCGCTTGGCGAGTTGACGCTACAGGCAAAACAGAACCTTCAGGCGCCCTGGCTCGGCCTGACGGCATTCCTTGTCTTTGCCCTGCTGCTGGCGCTGCTTGTGTTCATCTTTGAAGGGGTACGCGACGCCTTTGACCCAAGAAAGACATTTTCATGACCGCGCCGCTCCTGTCTCTTCGCAACCTCCAGATCGGCTTCCGGCGTGACGGTGTTGTGACACCGGCGGTCAGATCGCTGTCGCTGGACATCATGCCGGGCGAGACAGTGGCGCTGGTTGGTGAAAGCGGGTCCGGAAAATCGGTATCGGCCCTCGCAAGTCTGGGCCTGCTTGCCGACAATGCCATGCAGAGCGGGGACATCTGCTGGAAAGGCGCGCCGATCAATCCGCATGACGAAACTTTCATGCAGGGCATTCGTGGCAACCAGATCGGGATGGTCTTTCAGGAACCGATGACGTCCCTGAACCCACTTCACACCATCGAGCGGCAGATTGGAGAGAGCCTGCGGCTTCATCAACGGCTTTTACCGGCCATGCTGCGGGATCGTACAATCGAATTGCTGCATCGTGTCGGCATCCCCGAACCACAGGACCGCCTGTCATCCTACCCGCATGAACTGTCAGGTGGTCAGCGCCAGCGTGTGATGATCGCCATGGCGCTGGCGAATGGGCCCGATCTGTTGATCGCGGATGAACCGACAACGGCGCTTGACGTGACCATTGAGGCACAAATCCTTGACCTGCTTGCCGACCTGAAGCGCGATACCGGGCTTTCAATGCTGTTCATCACACATGATCTCGGTGTGGTCAGGCAGATTGCGGACCGTGTCCTGGTCATGCGCAAGGGCGAGATCGTCGAACATGGCAAGATGGCGGATATCTTTGGTGCGCCGCGCGAGAGCTATACAAAGGACCTGATTGCCGCCCAGCCACAGGGTCTGCGCAACGCGCGCAGCACCGGCTCCGACAATCTGTTGACGGCTCGGGATATCAAGGTGCATTTCCCTGTTCGCGGCGGATTGCTTCGCCGCACAAGACGCTGGATCAAGGCTGTGGATGGCGTTGATCTTGACGTGAAGACAGGCCATACGGTCGGCATTGTTGGTGAAAGCGGGTCAGGCAAATCAACCCTTGCCAGAGCGGTGACCCAACTTGTGGGCTGTGAGGGCCAGATCACCTTCGACAACGCGCCTGTCAGACAGGGTGACACGCGCGGGCTGAAGGCGTTTCGCCGACAGGTACAAATTGTCTTTCAGGATCCTTTTGGATCGCTGTCACCGCGGATGTCGGTTGGTGACATTATCGCCGAGGGGTTGGTGGCACATGATATCGGCAGCGTTGCCGAACGCCGCCTGGCGGTGGCCGAGGTGCTGGAAGAGGTCGGGCTGGATCCCGCTGTGGCCGGCAATTACCCACATGAATTTTCCGGTGGGCAGCGCCAGAGGATTGCCATTGCCAGAGCGCTGATCCTGAAGCCGCGGATCATTCTGTTTGATGAACCGACATCGGCACTGGACATGACTGTCCAGAAGTCACTGATCGCGCTTCTTGACCGGCTGCAGAGCCGGTTTGACCTCGGCTATCTTTTCATCAGTCACGATATCGCGCTGATCGGATCAATCAGTGACGACATGATCGTGATGAAAGACGGGGTGGTCGTTGAACGCGGCGCAACATCCGCCATCATGCAGGCGCCGCAGCATCCCTATACAATCGACCTGATCGCGGCGGCCAGGCGCAAAAGCGCCTGAGCGAAATGACTGCCCCTGTTCTGGAAAACCGGTGAGATGCCAAAGACAGATGACACGCTTCCAACCCTGCGGATTACCGATGCGGTTGCCAACATGTTCATCGAACGCGGTGACGCCTGTCTGCGGGAATTCACTTTGCGGACGGGGCGGCGCGTTGACATCATCGCAATCGGCAATGGCGGCGAGATCACGATTGTCGAAGTGAAATCCTCGCGCCAGGACTTCCTCAGCGACCGGAAATGGCATGAATATCCAGAATGGGCCGACCGATTCTATTTTGCCGTCGCGGATACGTTTCCGCGCGAGATCCTGCCGGATTCCGACATGTGCGGCGTCATCATCACCGACGGGTTTGACTGTCTCGAGATACAGCCGGCACCGGAATCACGGCTGGCGGCCCAGCGGCGAAACCATCTTGTAAAGCGGATCGCCCATATCGCGATGCGGCGTCTTGAATTCACAGGAACAGGCGCGACATTGGCACCTGACGAAGACACGGATATCGAACGTTAACACCGGATCACAGTCGACAGCAGACGACATCACCACCCCGCCGGTCAGGGAAGCGTGCCTTCCAGAACATAGCGAAGGATATCAACAATCTGCGCCGGCGTTTCCACAACCGCAAGCGCCGCTGCATCGACTTCCTTCAGCGCGTGCTGGTGATCCGCCCCATGCATGATGATGAGCGACTTGCCAAGTGCCGCCGCATAGCCCGCATCGAAGGCCGCGTTCCATTGCCTATATTTCTCGCCAAACCGCACCACAACGATATCTGCCGCGGCAATACCATTGCGCGTTCGGATGGCGTTGATATTGGCGCCCTTGTTATCGTGCCAGAACTTGTCGGGTTCGGCGCCAAGGATCCGCACGCCGCAATCATCGCTGGCTTCATGATCGGTGACAGGGCTTGAAAAGCTGACATCGAGGCCAGCTGCGCCGGCAATGATCTGGTCGCGCCAGTCAGTGTGAATTTCACCTGAAAGATAGACATTGAGGCTCATGAACCATCCCTTTCCCTAAATCATCGGCGGCGTCTGCAACGACACCAAACCGGCTGGCGTTCACGGTGTTGTGTTTGTATCAGGCCTTTCAGGGGCCCGCCACCGGGTAAACATATTTTGAGGCATTCAGAAGTGCAGGATTTGGACAGACATTGTCACTGCGCGGAATTTCGAGCCATGACGCATTATGGCAGGTCATTGGCTTGTGAAGGAAAATGGTCGGAGCGGCGGGATTCGAACCCACGACCCCTTCACCCCCAGTAAAGTGCGCTACCAGGCTGCGCTACGCTCCGACGCGAAAGGTTATACGCTGTCATCCATGTCGGTGCAAACACCTTTCTGTGGCAACCCTGAGCAGCACCCTTGACTGGCAACCTTTTGTGGCAGCCGGGAATGGGCGGAGTGACGATGTGACATGGGCGATCTGGCTGATGACAGCAGACAAGATCATGTTAATGACCTATTGTGACGCACTTATTTGATGATGGATGCAGGCAATCGTGCTCGAACGCGACAAATTTATCCTCTGGGATTCCAATGAAGTGATCTATCGCGCCGGCGACCCGTCCCGCGACGCCTTTCTGATCATGGAAGGTTCGGTTGAGCTTTTCACGGCAGAAGGTCTGCGGCTGAACAGGATTGGTGCCAACGAGATCCTTGGCGAGACATCATTGTTGCTCGACACCGAACGAACGGTAACCGCCATTGCTTCGCCAGTGGGGGCCAAGGCAACCCGCATTCCCCGCCAGTATTTCATCGATATCGCAAAACGCGACAAGGTGACTGCCGCGCTGATCCGTAAGATCCAGTTCCGGCTGATCGACAGCAACAAGCAGAGCAACATGCTTGGGCTCGAAATCGAGCGTATCGCCGACCTTGTCGAAGAACTCATCCAGCAGGAAAAGCCCGATGCCGGCATGATTGCCAAATTGCGAAACAAGCTTGAATCAGTGCGCCAGCAGGTTGTGATTGACCGGCACCTCGCCGCCTATCCAAGCGTCGAGAAAAAGGCGGCGGCAAATCAGGACAATGCCGAACATTTCGGCTGAAACCGCAACCGGCCACGATCGGACCCGACATCGACAACATCTCCACCCGGTGAAGACGCTGATGATTGCAGATGACGGTCGATGACTGGAAACTGGTCGGAGCGAGAGGATTCGAACCTCCGACCCCCTGCTCCCGAAGCAGGTGCGCTACCAGGCTGCGCTACGCTCCGACACGATAAGCGTTATAGACGAGCAATCACGCCTTCGCAAACGGATTCATCCTTGTTGATCGACCGATGATGGCGGATGGATATCTGCGCGGGCCACGCCGGTTTTGGCGTCGGCTTATGACATCAGCTTTCGATGGTCTTGCGAAGATGCGCCAGCGAATCACGCGCCGACTCCAATGAGGCAAGCGCCTCTGAAAGCCCATCCGTGGCTACCGTCGCCGCGACCATGGAAGCGCTGCCTGGCTGGCGGTTGTCCAGATGTTTCTGCGCACCTTTGATCGTGAAACCATCCTTGTAGAGAAGGTCTCGGATGCGCTCGAGAAGCGCCACATCGTCTGGCCGGTAATATCGCCGACCGCCGCTGCGCTTCAAGGGACGTAACATGGTGAATTTGGTTTCCCAGAACCGCAACACATGCGGCGGGATATCAAGATGGTCCGCAACCTCGGAAATCGTCCGGAAGGCATCGGAAGCTTTCTGACTCATGATTCGGCGTCAACCCGGTCTTTCAGGATATGCGACGGACGAAATGACAGGACACGGCGTGGAGTAATGGTTGCTTCCACACCCGTTTTCGGGTTGCGGCCTACACGTTCCCGCTTTGACTGCACCGAAAACGTACCGAAGGACGAAAGCTTAACTTCTTCGCCTTTTTCGAGACATAGGCACATTTCTTCAAGAAATGTTTCAACAAGTTCAGCTGACTCATTGCGAGACAAACCGATATTTCGATACACCGCCTCGGCGAGGTCGGCACGTGTCAATGTCTTGCTCATGATGTCACGCTAATGTCGTTTCCAGGTTGAGTCAATCAACTGCACATAAAATTGATGCGATTGCGACTGTGTTACAGATGTTTATCTCAAAAAGCTAATGTATGCATTAATCACCTGGCCGGCCATAGCGAACAAGCGCGGCACCCCAGACGAGCCCACCACCAATCGCCTCGAAGGCCAGAACCTGTCCGTTGCGGACCCTGCCATCGTCAACCGCAGCCGCCAGCGCCAACGGGATCGAGGCCGCCGACGTATTGGCATGCTGATGCACCGTCTTCACCACACGATCATCCGACAGTCCCATTTTCTTCTGCATGCCTTCGATGATCCGGATATTGGCCTGATGCGGCACCAGCCAGTCCACCTGATCAACGCTCATATCGGCAGCTTCCAGAACCTCGTCCATGACGGTCGAAAGCTTTTCAACCGCGTGACGAAAGACCTTGTTGCCTTCCATCCTGACATGCCCGACAGTGCCCGAACTTGACGGCCCACCATCGACATACAGGATATCACGGTGCGCCCCGTCTGCGTGAAGGCGGCTGGCCAGAACACCATACCCACCTGTTGCATCGCCGCGTTCCAGCAACACCGCGCCAGCGCCATCGCCGAACAGCACACAGGTCGTGCGATCTTTCCAGTTCAGGATTTTCGAGAAGCTTTCCGCGCCAATGACAAGGGCCCGCCGCCCCCGACCGCTGGACAGCATCGCATCGGCAACATCCAGAGCATAGACAAACCCCGCACAGACGGCCTGAATATCAAAGGCAATGGCCGTTGTCGCGCCAATCTGGTGCTGAACCCTGGTCGCTGTCGAAGGAAAGGTATCATCGGGGGTGCTTGTGGCAACGATGATCAGGTCGATATCGGCACCTGTCAGACCGCACTGTTGAAGCGCCCGCTCAGCAGCATTGCGCGCCAAATCCGAGGTTTTCTCGTCATCAGCAACGATGTGCCTCTGTGCAATACCGGTGCGCTGCTTGATCCAGTCATCGCTTGTTTCGACCATCTTGGCCAGATCATGGTTGGTCATGACCCGTTCCGGCAGATAGCTGCCAACAGAAACCATCAATGTCGCATGATCAGCCATTGTCTTTTTTCTGCTCCAGAATGGTGTTGGCCCGCGCAATGGCCTCACTCACATCGGGAAGAAATCCATGATCAACAAGCTCGGCGGCAACATTGATAGCATTGGCAAAGCCAATCTTGTCGGTGCCACCGTGCGATTTCACGGCGATGCCATTCAACCCCAGGAATACCGCTCCATTATAGCTTCTGGGGTCGATATGGCGACGCATATCCGAAAGCGCCCTTCGGGCCAGAAAATACCCAAGACGCGACAGCATCGTGCTGGCAAAGCTTCGTCGCAGAAGCTTGGTGAACATTGACGAGATCCCCTCGGCCGTCTTCAGCGCGACATTGCCTGAGAATCCATCGGTCACAACAACGTCAAGCTTGCCATTGGTCAGGTCTGATCCCTCGACAAACCCCTGATAGTTGATGCCGAGTGCAGGATCCGCCAGCTGGCGCGAGGCAACACGAAGATATTCATGTCCCTTCTGCTGTTCCTCGCCAACATTGAGCAGACCAAGACGCGGTTCCTCTTTACCGGTCAGACTGCGATGAAAAGCCTGACCAAGGATCGCAAACTGGACGAGGTTTTCCGCGTCACATTCGATATTCGCACCAAGGTCGAGCATGCACATCAGTTCGCCAACAGTCGGGAAAAATGCCGCAATCGCCGGTCGTGTGACACCGGTCATCGTTCTGAGCTGAAGCTTTGCCATAGCCATCAGGGCACCGGTATTGCCAGCCGACACAACCGCGTCGGCCTCGCCATCGGCAACGCTGGCAATGGCCATCCACATAGAGGTTGTCTTGCCGCGCCGAACCGCCTGTGACGCCGTGTCGTCAGGTGACACCTCCTCGTTGGTATGCACGACGCGCACATCCGACAGGTAACGCGCCTTGGCAAGCAAGGGCCTGATCTGCGCCTCATCCCCATAAAATGTGATGGCGAGATGCGGATGCTGGCCACAGGCAACATCCGCTCCCCTGACAACGCATTCTGGCGCGTTGTCTCCCCCCATGGCGTCAAGCGCCAGTCTTACGATTTCGGTGTCGGCACTCACAAACGCAAACCTTCCAATCCTGACCAACGGCCCAAGAGCATCATTCCCCGGATATTTTCAGACTGCCCAGGCTGGCAAAGGGATGAGTGTTCTCAACATCGCCAGCCTTGAACTCGTCCGGGGCATCAACGGTACGCGGCCACGCATCGACCGACAGCGCAAGGGTCTGCGCAACCATTTCGCCTAGTTCTATACACCCATCGACCAGTGGTTCGGAGTCCTCAAGCCCGACAACGATCTCGTCATCTTCCTGAGATGCCCGAACATACCGTTCTTCAATGTCGAAATCCACAGTTTCTGGAACCGGATCACCGGTAACAATGCAGGGCTGAACAAGCTCCGCCGTGGCGCTGCCTGTAACGTCCCAGGCATCCGGTCCCACCCTGGCGATTTCCACCGACACGTCCAGCCGGGTGAATTCGAGAAACCCGAAGCGCTCGGCAAGTTCGGCCAGCTGCGCCTCTGTCACGACCAGCGAGCCGCGAAACGGCCCCTTGACCGGCAGGGTTTCAACATCCAACGAGGTTTCAAGAGAAAATGTCTTCATCGGCCATAACCGGATGTCCGATTGGGCAATCGCCACATCCGTCCTTCATTCGCGATGCACTATAACGGTGTCTGTGACAAAAGCCACGCCAATCAGGGTGTCAGGTTCATCATCAGGCTGACCACTGGGAACCTAGCCCAGATTGCCCGCCAGCAGAACATCGTCTTTCAGCGCCGACAATCTGGCATCAAGCGCCAGAACATGATCGACAAGCGGGTCGCTGGCAGATCCAGAATCCCGAAGCAGGTTCCTGCCGATGGCCGCGGCAAGCGCCTCGCGATCATTGTTATCAAGCGCCGTTGCATAGGCATCGAGCCGTCCCATGAAGGCCTCTGCCATAACCCTTACACGCTTGCTGACACCAATATCACCGGCACCCATCTCGCGAAGCGACAGATCCATGTCGGAAAACATCGAGTCGAACAGCTGCTGGCTGAGTTCAGCCCCAGCGTCGCCGCACCCCTTCAGCCGGCGCATGACAAGCGCCACCACCAGCGCCAGCGCGTCAAACCGGCCATCAACCGTGTCGGCCACACCATGATCTCGAAAAAATGCCGGGTCTCTGGCAAGCTCCACAGCGTTGCCATAGAGAATTTCAGGCGTGCCAAGCTGACGTTGGCGCCCCCAGTCGAGCATATTTCCAAGCCATCCTTTTTCTTGGCTTTCCATCGCCGAACCATCCTATTAAGGTAACGCTGCGACGCCAGACGGGCGCTGACGGCGCTAAGGATAAATATAGCAGGACCATCAGCATGACCAGAGGCTTGTTTGACGCATTTCCGGGCGCAAAGCAGCTGCGCGGGATGTTTGTCATCCTTCTTGCAGGCGCAATGATCGCCGGATGCGAAGCCCGTATCGCGCCGCATGGCCACAGCGTTGACAGCACCGAACTCGACCAGATCATTCCCGGCACAACAACCTATGCCGACCTGCGCGGCATTCTCGGTAGGCCAAGTTTCGAAGGCGCGTTTGATTCGGGTAAAATCTATTATCTGAGCGAGGTCATGATTGAACCGCCAGGTGGTCGCAAACGCATCGCAACACGAACATTGATTGTCATCACACTGGATGAGTCGGATTTCGTCAGTGAAATCGAACTTCGCGATGAACGCAGTGGCAATACCATCGCCTATCTTGACGAAAAGTCGCCAACACCAGGGGATAATTTCGGTGTCACGGAACAGATTTTCTCGACATTGCGTAAGAAGCCACGCTGACCCTGTCTGCCGCTAGGCGTCGCCCTGCCCGCCCATCTCGACCACGCGCGCCTTGTGAGCAACCCTGTCCAGCACAGCATTGATGAAACCGACATCGCAGCCGCATACATCGGCAATAGCGGCATATTCGCTGACCACCGCCCGGGCCGGCAGATGCGGCATTGTCATCAATTCGCATGCCCCTGCCCACAGAACAGCCCGGTCAAGGACCGTCAGACGTTCCATCACCCACCCGTCGGCAAGACAATCGCCAAGGGCGCTGTCAAGCTCCTCGCGTCGCGACTCGATTGAGGTCGCAAGCGCGTTCAGATGCGCATTGTCGATATCCTTGACCCGGAATGACTTGCGGATGTCTTCGCTGTAATGCGTCAGAAAGGCTGGCAGAAATTCTGCAACAGACTGGCCCGACATCTGCCCCTGATAGGACAGCTGGACAGCCGCAAGACGTGCCGCAGACCGGCGGCGGACCGGAACCGGCTTCAACTCCTTGCCAGCCTCAGCCATTGGCGCCAAGCTCAGCTCTGAGACGCACCATGGCAAGCGCCGCCTCGGCAGCACCCCCACCCTTGTCTTTGCGGCGATGATCTGCACGATCCCATGCCTGATCTTCATTCTCAACGGTCAGAATACCATTGCCAATGGCCAGATTGTCGGCAATCGACAGATCCATCAGCGCGCGCGCTGACTCCGCGCAGACAGTGTCGTAATGTGTGGTTTCGCCGCGTATCACACAACCAAGGGCGATATAGCCGTCAAAATGCCTTGATCCCGCATGGGCAAAGGCAATCGCCGCCGGAATTTCCAGCGCACCGGGAACACCGACGCGTTCATATGTGGCACCGGCGGCATCAAGCGCACGTGTGGCCCCTTCCACCTGGGCATCGGCAAGCGCTTCATAGAAGCGCGCCTCGACAATCAGAAAATGTCCGCTCATTTTATTCCTCGTCAGGCCTTGCCGCCATTAAGCCGGCGCCAGTCAACAATCTCAAGATCATAACCATCCAGGCTGATCACATTGGCCGGTCGGTTTGACAGCAGGATCATCTGCCGAACGCCAAGCTCATGCAGGATCTGCGCCCCAACACCATATTCGCGAAGCCCTTGCGCCGGATCATGTGCCGGGGTGCCACTCATCTTGGCACCGATCGTCTCCGACAGACTTGTCTTGGACGATTCCCGCAACAAAACGACAATTCCCCGTCCCTCGTCCGCGACAGCCTGCATCGCGCTTTCAAGCTCATTACCGCTACGCCGGTCGGAAATCTCGCCAAGCACATCCGCCATCAATTCCAGACGGTGCATCCTGACCAGCACCGGATCACGGGTGGAAATGTCCCCCTTGATCATGGCAACATGTTCGACACCGGAAACGGTATTCTCAAACACCATCAGCCGCCACTCGCCGCCGATACGGCCATTCATTACCGTTTCCACGGTTCTCTGGACCAGTGTTTCACTGGCACGGCGATAGGCGATCAGGTCGGCTATCGAGCCGATTTTCAACTCATGTTCCCGCGCAAAATCCACAAGGTCGGGAAGACGCGCCATCTCGCCGTCATCCTTCATGATTTCGCAGATCACCCCGGAAGGGTCGGCATGGCCGGCCGCGCGGGCTATGTCGATCACCGCCTCTGTATGGCCGGCACGAACCAGCGTTCCGCCGTCCCGTGCCACCAGCGGGAAAATATGGCCCGGTGTGGTGATGTCCTCGCCGGTACATTGCGGGTTGATTGCGGTGCGGATGGTGTGGGCCCGGTCCCCGGCGGAAATGCCTGTAGTGACACCTTCACGGGCCTCGATGGACACGGTAAAGGCTGTCTGGTGACGGCTTTCATTCCGGCGTTCCATCAATGACAGGCCAAGTGATTCCGTGCGCGCCCTGGTCAGAGCAAGACAGATCAGGCCGCGCCCATGCTTGGCCATGAAATTGATGGCGGCAGCGTCGGCCCATTCACCAACCACGCACAGATCGCCCTCATTTTCCCGATCCTCATCATCAACAAGGATGAACAGTTTGCCAGCGCGGGCATCGGCGATAACATCTTCGATCGGAGACAGGGCAGCCGCGCCATCGCGGTTGTTATTTTTCATTGGTTTCACTTTCGGCAAGCCTGGCCACATAACGCGCCAGCATATCGATTTCCATATTGAGTGACTGGCCTTTCTGAAGCGCGCCAAGTGTTGTCACAGCCCAGGTGTGGTCAATCACATTGATGCTGAAATCACACCCCCTGACCTCATTCACCGTCAGCGACACGCCGTCAAGCGCCACCGACCCCTTTGCCGCAACAAACCGGGCCAGATGGTCAGGCGCGCGAAGCCACACGCAGTGGCTGTCGCCAACAGGTTCGATCGACAGGACCGTGGCCAGACCGTCAACATGTCCTGACACGATATGGCCGCCGAGTTCATCACCAACCCGCAGCGCCCGCTCAAGGTTGACCTGCTGTCCCTGCTGCCAGTCACCCAGGGTTGTGACCCGCATGGTTTCGGCCGAGGCCGCGACCTCATATTCATGGTCTGTTGTCGAAAGCACGGTCAGGCAGATACCGGAATGCGCTACCGACGCGCCGATTGCCAGGGCAGAACAATCCCAGTCGACGCCAACGCGCAAAATTCTGTCTCCCTTGTCGGCAATGGACACAATGGTCCCCATCGCCGTGACGATACCTGTAAACATGATAGGAAGCTGTCCCGTGACCGTGTCACGCCTTTCTAGTCAATCTCTTGCGGTCGTTCCAGCATTAAGAAGAGGTCTGCACCAAAACCTCCTCTGGCAACCACTTCGAAAGACGCTTGCGACGGCAGGTTTTGTGCCGCGAGTGGCGAGATTGACGGAATGCCGTCAGCGCCGATGATATGCTGGCTACTGGTCCATAAGATGCGGTCGACCAGACCATCCCGCAAGAGGCTGGCCGCCAATTTCCCACCTGCCTCGATCATCAGACTGCCGATACCTGCCTCAGCAATGGCGTTCATAACCGCTGAAAGCGACAATTTGCCATCATCACCGGCAATCACGGGCATAACCTCGGCACCAGTCGCCTCGATCGCGCTGACAGCATCCGCATCGGCACCCTGGTGACAGAAAAATGTCAGGCCAACATCGCCAACGCTGTTGAACAACCGCGCCGTGACAGGAGTTCGCAGCGATCCATCCAGAATAAACCGATGCGGGCTGTCGCCGGCAAGACCGGGCAGCCTACAGGTGAATTCGGGATCATCAGCCAGCACCGTGCCAACAGCAGACAGCAAACCATCAACCCGGCTTCGTTGCAGATGGACATATCGGCGCATATGCGGCCCGGTAATCCAGCGCTTTGCGCCATCAGCCAGCGCAATCATACCGTCAAGCGAGGTCGCGGTCTTCAGGGTCACAAAGGGGCACGCGCGTGTTGTCCGGGACAGAAAGCCGGCGGTAACACGGCGTGCCGCCTCTGCCTCGACACCAATTCGCAGGCTGATTCCCTGTTCGGCAAGGAGATCGATGCCGCGGCCATTCACCCGGTCATCAGGGTCCCGAAGGGCAATGACAACACGGGCCACACCGGCATCGACAAGAGCCTGCGCACAAGGACCGGTCTGGCCATGATGCGCGCAGGGTTCTAGCGTGACATAAACGGTGGCACCGCGCGCGGCGGTACCTGCCATGCCAAGGGCACGGACTTCGGCATGGGGACGCCCACCCGATGCGGTGTGTCCTGTGGCGACAAGCGTTCCATCGGCCGACACGATGGCACATCCCACAGGCGGATTTGGTGCCGTTCGCCCTTCAGCGCGGCGCGCCTCGGCAATGGCAACACGCATCCATCTGCGATCATCAGCCGGCGATGCCCCTGGTGTCGTGTCAGTCACCAAGTTCCTTTTCCACAAAATCTTCGAAATCGGTGGCTTCATCGAAATTCCGATACACCGACGCATAACGGATATAGGCCACCTGATCGAGGCTGGCCAAGGCCTGCATCACCAGTTCGCCAACCAGATGCGATGGCACATCACCCTCGGAATGGCCTTCCAGTTTGCGAACAATATCATTGATCGCCAGCGCCACCTGATCCTTGTCGACATCGCGCTTGCGAAGCGCAATTTCGAAGGACCGCTCAAGCTTGTCACGGTCGAACACGGATTTGCGCCCGCTTCGCTTGACGATGTTGATTTCCCGCAGCTGAACGCGTTCAAACGTCGTGAAACGCGCCTCGCACACCCCGCAGAGACGCCGCCGCCGAATGGCGGCACCGTCCTCGGCGGGCCGAGAATCCTTTACCTGGGTGTCTTCACTACCACAAAACGGACAAAGCATGATCCCCCGCCACGCAAGATATTGTTGTGGACGGGAGTGTACACACTATTGATAGATTGGGAAAGCCCGGCAAAGTTCCCGGACTTCATTCCGCACGCGGCCCTCGACAGCACTGTTGTCATCCGGGTTGGCGGCAAGACCATCAAGAACATCTCCGATCAGATGCCCAATCCGGGTGAATTCGGCGGCACCAAATCCACGCGTTGTTCCTGCCGGTGATCCAAGCCGCACGCCTGAGGTCACCATTGGCGGCTGAGGATCAAAAGGCACGCCATTCTTGTTGCAGGTGATACCGGCATTTTCCAGCGACACCTCGCTGATATTGCCTGTCAGCCCCTTTGGTCGCAGATCGACAAGCACAAGATGCGTGTCGGTGCCACCGGATACGATATCAAGACCACGTTCGATCAAGGCATCCGACAGCGTTTTCGCATTGGTCACGACCTGTTCGATATAGGTCCGGAATTCCGGACGCAGCGCCTCGCCAAATCCGGCAGCCTTGCCAGCTATGGCGTGCATCAGCGGACCACCCTGAAGACCGGGGAACACCGCCGAATTGATCTTTTTGCCAAGCGCCTCGTCATTCGACAGGATGATCCCGCCCCGCGCCGCCCGCAATGTCTTGTGCGTGGTCGAGGTCACGATATGGGCATGCGGTACCGGGTTCGGGTGGACGCCGGCAGCAACAAGTCCAGAGATATGTGCCATATCAACCATCAGATAGGCCCCGACAGCGTCGGCGACCTCGCGGAATTTTGCAAAATCAAGTGTCCGTGGATAGGCCGAGCCACCAGCCAGCAGAATCTTCGGCTTGCATGCCTTGGCCTGTTCCATCAGCGCATCAAAATCCACCTGTGCGGTTTCTTCATCAACACCATATTGTTCGGCATTGAACCATTTTCCGGACAGGTTTGGCGCCGCGCCATGCGTCAGGTGACCACCTGCGGCAAGCGACATTCCAAGAATTGTGTCTCCCGGCTTCAACAGTGACAGGAATACGGCCTGATTGGCCTGTGCGCCGGAATGCGGCTGCACATTCACAAAGGCCGCGTCAAACAGCTTCTTGGCACGTTCGATGGCCAGCGTTTCGGCAACATCGACAAATTCACATCCGCCATAATAGCGTCGGCCGGAATATCCCTCGGCATATTTGTTTGTCAGCACCGACCCCTGCGCCTCAAGCACCGCATTGCTGACGATGTTTTCGGACGCGATCATTTCGATCTGATCCTGCTGGCGGATCAACTCATGATTGATGGCGCCGGCCAGTTCAGGATCCGAATCGGCAAGGCCCGCCGAAAAGAAACCGTCCATGATTGCGTATTTTCTGATGTCATCCATGATGCTCTCCTGAGGCGACCCACTCTGTCGCCAGGTTGCGGTGTGCGCTACGCCGTATCGCCGGGACTGGCCAGCTTGTCAACACGGCGTGCATGACGCCCCCCTTCAAATTCTGTCTTCAAGAAAATATCGACGCAGTCCAATGCCACGGCAACGCCAGTCAGGCGTTCGCCAAGGGCCAGAACATTCGCATCATTATGTTCCCGGCACAGGCGCGCGGCAGTCACATCACCGACAAGCGCCGCCCTGACCCAGGGAAATCTGTTCACCGCGATGGAAATGCCAATGCCGCTGCCACATACAGCAATGCCTCGTGATGCAGGATCGACCTGCATCGCCTTAGCAAGTTTGGCCCCGTAATCGGGATAATCAACGGATTCGTTCGAAGCCGGCCCAAGATCTTCGACAGCCTTGCCCTGATCGACGAGATATGCAGCGATGGTGCGCCGCAAATCAGCACCAGCATGGTCCGAGCTGAGATAGATTTTCGAGGCGGGGAATACCATCCGCTGTCGTTCTCCGTTCACGACGGGCTGGAACACCCGTCTGAAAATCCAAGGCCGCAGACATTACTACCGATGTCCTGTCCCGCCAACCATTCAATTGC
Organism: Alphaproteobacteria bacterium LSUCC0719; assembly: GCA_040839025.1. Classification (NCBI taxonomy): domain Bacteria; kingdom Pseudomonadati; phylum Pseudomonadota; class Alphaproteobacteria; species Alphaproteobacteria bacterium LSUCC0719. Next base: position 418,704 of record JBFPJN010000001.1, on the reverse strand, counting down.
CCGTCGACAGCCCTGCGCCGACCGGTGGTACATATGATGTTACCGGCCAAATTCAATGGTGTTTTTCCGTCGGTGAATGCCGAATTTATGTCTGGTGAGATGATTGTTACAAAAATCAGCTGAAAATTTGAAAATTCATACAATTTTTTTATCGACAGGGCAATTATTCGTGCGTAACGTTTGAACCATAACACGGGGTGATTACCGGGTTTAGGGAGAGACTGGAGCTGGGGCAAACTCAGCCCACTGAGAAAAGGCAAGGCCGCAGCCTTGCTTTTTTTTGTGCCCATAATGACACCCTGCCAGAATTTTTGGACGACCAGCCCTAGCCCGTCGGGATGCCAAGGGTGATGATCTGCGCCGAAATGACCCAATCCACAATAATCGTCAATATCGCCGCGATGACAGTGGCGGCAAAACCCTTGCGCCACAGCATCGGACGCTGCGGGGCAGACGGCGCGTGACCAGCCTCTGGCGTCTCCTCGGTCCGCACGCCAAAGGGAAGGCTCATCAGGAACACCCACCACCACAGCAGCAAAAACACAACCAGCGCCGAGACAAAATCCATTACCCACCAACCTCTTCAAGTTCAATCAGGGTGCCACAGAAATCCTTTGGGTGAAGAAACAGCACCGGCGTGCCATGCGCGCCCGTCTTTGGTTCCCCATCCCCAAGAACCCTGGCCCCGGATGCGACGAGCCGGTCGCGAGCCTGGCGGATATCGGCGACCTCGTAACATATATGGTGCATGCCTCCATCCGGGTTGCGGTCCAGAAATCCAGCGATCGGCGAGGCGTCGCCAAGTGGCTCCATCAATTCGACCTTTGCATTCGGCTGCTCAACGAACACAACCCGCACGCCATGCTCCGGGAGTGGCAATGGCGCGCTGCAGACGGCACCAAGAGTGGACTGCCATTGCCGTGCCGCAGCCTCGACATCCGGCACCGCAATCGCGATATGGTTGATACGACCAATCATCTCACGTCACTACGCCACACCGCGAAGATCATCTTCGCTGACCCGCATGATATGAACATGCGCTATCGGACGCAGACCAAACATGTTGCGCGCGACGCGCCGCAGCGCCTGACCGGCAATCTCCTCGACATTCGCATCGTCGCGCCGGGCCGCCCGGCCCATGCCCGCCAGCGCATCCTCGATCGCCAGACTGGCGGTAGCGATGTAATCCGCTGCCGCCGATTCATCGCCGATACCGGTCTGCGACACCGCCGGAACAGCGCACAGCCCCCCATCGCGATTCATGACAAGACTGGCGGTGGCAACGCCGTTCCACAGCATCCGACGGCGGGCCCGCATCATGTCAGACTGAATTTCCAGAATCTTGCCCTTTTCATGGGTCAGCGCGCCGGTTTTGACATTGTCGATGATGGCAGCCTCGCCGTCACCGCCCTGCCCGGCAAGACGAATAACCGTTCCATTGTCGGGAAGCAGTGTCTGACGAACCTGGCATGCCTCGGCAAGCTCTGCATGCGCGGCAAGATGACGTGCCGTGCCGTGTACCGGAATTGCAATGCGTGGCTTGACCAGCCCGTACATTTCGACCATCTCCTCGCGCGAGGGATGACCGGATACATGCACCGGCGCATCCTCGTCCGTAACCAGGTTGATCCGCCGCCGGATCAACGCATCCTGGACCCGCGCAATGGCCGGCTCATTCCCGGGGATCTGGCGGGATGAATAGATGACGGTATCCCCTTCTTCGAGGGTTACGCTTTCATGCGCCCCGGCGGCAATCTTCGCCATTGCGGCACGCGGTTCGCCCTGGGTTCCGGTACAGATGATGACGATGTTGTTACGAGGCAGAAGATTGACATCTTCTTCCGGCACAAAATCGGGAAGATCACGCAGATAGCCAACCTCCTGCGCTGCAGAGATCGCCCGCTTGATTGCCCTGCCAACCACGGCAACCGACCGGTCATTCGCCTGCGCAGCGCTGATGATCGACTGTATGCGCGCCACATTGCTTGAAAAACAGGTCACGGCGACACGCCCCGTCGCGCCGGCAATAACATCGCGAAGACCTGCCTGTGCGTCGGCCTCGGACCCGGTGCGCCCCTCGACCATGGCGTTTGTCGAATCGCCAACCATCGCCAGCACACCTTCATCGCCGATCTGTGCCAGACGTGTGGTGTCGGTTTCGCCGCCAAGTCCCGGTGCCGGATCGAATTTCCAGTCACCGGTATGCAATACGGTGCCGGCCTCGCACCGGATGGCCAGCGCGGTTGGATCGGGGATGGAATGTGTCAGCCCAACCATTTCGACGCTGAACGGCCCGATATCTGTAACCGAACCAGGGCCAATCTCGATCAGGGGAATGGTCTCCTGATGGCCATTCTCGGCCAGCTTGCGACGCAGCAACGCCAGTGTGAAGGCACTTCCATAGACCGGACATCCAAGCTGGGACCACATATAGGGAATGGCACCAAGGTGATCTTCATGGCCATGCGTCAGAACGAGCCCCGCAAGCCGGTCACGTCGCTGTTCGATGAAGGTCAGATCCGGCAGCACAACATCAATACCGGGCATGCTGTCATCCGGGAACGAGATGCCGAGATCCACCATCAGCCAGCTGCCATTGTAATGATAGAGATTGGCATTCATGCCGATCTCGCCGGATCCACCAAGCGGCACAAAAAGAAGGTCGGTAGTATTATACATATGTCGTCGGTTTCCCTTGGTTGCGCAGCATCAGCGATTGCGCGCGAAAATTTCAAAAAGCCCTTTGACTGTCAGATCGGCATCGACAATCACCGGACCATCAAGATGCGACGCAAAAAGGCCAGCCAACCCACCCGTCATAATGGCCTTCATGTCGTCATCAGGCCCGCAATGGACAGCACGAAGCCGCGCCAGCAGCCCGTCAATCATGCTTACATACCCCCAGAAAACACCAGATTCCATCGCCGCGATGGTGTTTTTGCCGAGGATCGGCAGATCCGCCTCGAAGTGCCGCAGTTCCAGCCTTGGCAATTGTGCTGCCGCACGTTCAAGTGCCTCGATTGAAAGTGATACGCCGGGGGCAATAATACCGCCTTCATAGGCACCATCGGCGGCAACAAGATCAAGTGTCGTCGCGGTCCCGAAATCCAGCACAATGGCGGGAAGGCTGTGATGCACCTTTGCCCCGACAGCATTGACAAGCCGGTCCGCCCCCGCCTGATGCGGCATGTCGATATTGACGTCAATGCCAAGCTTCACATCGGCACTGCCAACAACAAGTGGGGCCTTGCCGGTAAGCAGGGAAAGCGCCTCAACGACCCGGGGCGTGACATTCGGCACGACACTGGCAATGATGGAGTCGTCAGCTTCATCAAGCGCCGTCCCCATAGTGCCGCGCATCAGATCAATACAGGTTTCGGTATCGGAAATGGCGTCGGTACGGATTCGCCATACATCGCGAACGCCGGCATCCACATCACCAAGCGCCAGCACAAGGTTTGTGTTTCCAACATCAATGGCAAGCAGCATTCAGCCTCTACCCATCAGTTCGACATCACCTGTCGTGACACGGATGCGCCGACCGGCATCATCGCGCAGGACAAGAGCGCCGTCAGTATCGAGATCGTCGAACGATCCCGCAATGACATCGGCACCGGTCGAGACCCGCACCTTGTCGCCTATATGGGCGCAATGACGAAGCCATTCCAGCCTTACCGGTGCAAAACCTGAACGGACATAGGCGTCAACACGGGTCAGAAGATTGTTCCCGTAACTTTCCGCCAGATCGGCCGGGGTGACATCACCGCCACCAAGGTCATGCACGGAAATCGCTGGCAGGCGGGCATTCGCCACGGTTGTGACCGGCACGATATTGACACCGGTGCCTATCACGATCGCCTCGCCACGCGCCTCGAGAAGAATGCCGCTGATCTTGCCGCCACCAACAAGAACATCGTTTGGCCATTTCAATTGCACCTCATGTCCGGCAAGCCGTGCTGCCAGTTCCTCGCGGATCGCCAGCGCGGCGACAAAGGACAGGCCAAAATAGGCATGTGGCAACAGCGAAGGACGCAGCAGAACGGACAGATACATCCCGCCCCGTGCCGATGCCCAGGAAGCACCCCGGCGACCACGTCCTGCGGTCTGTTCACCAACCAGAAAGGCCCGACCCGAAGGCGCGCCCTCGGCGGCGGCCTGCCAGGCGAGATCAGACGAGGATGACGCAACATCAACCCTGGTCAATGACAGCACGGATGGCGCTGGCAACATCACCTGTCAGGTCAACCGAAAACGATCAGCGCCACCGCTGCGCTGTCAGCCGCCGCCAACAGACCGCCAAGACCGGCAAAGAACAGCAGGATCACCGCCAGGCTGGCGCCAAGCACCACGCGGTTGGCCATCGGAATATGGGGATCAAGCGGTGCGTCGGTGTCTTCAAAATACATCAGACGGATGATCCGCAGGTAATAGAAGGCACCAATCACCGACATCACCACACCGATTACCGCCAGCGGCACAAGACCTGCCTCGACAGCCGCGAGGAAGACATACCATTTGCCGAAGAAGCCGGCCAGCGGTGGAATGCCGGCCATTGAAAACATCATCACCAGCAGGCCGATGGCAGGCAACGGATGAGTGCTGGACAAACCCTTCAGATCGGCAATCCGGGTGGCTTCGGCACCATCCCGCCGCATCAGCAGTATGATCGCGAACGTGCCAGCGCCCATGAACACATAGCCTGTCATATAGATCATCACGCCGGTTGCACCAGCCACGGTGCCGGCAGCCAGGCCGGCAAGCGCATATCCCATATGGGCAATCGACGAATAGGCCATCATACGCTTGATATCTGTTTGCATGATGGCACCAAGGGCACCAATGACCATCGAGGCAATCGACAGGGCGATCAGTACCTGCTGCCACTGGTCTGCGATACTGCCAAAGGCACCGTAGGTCAGCCGAAGAAGCAGCGAAATCGCGGCCACCTTGGGCGCAATGGCGAACAATGCTGTCACCAGTGTTGGCGACCCCTCATAGACATCGGGAGTCCACATATGGAACGGTGCGGCTGATACCTTGAACGCCAGACCCGAGATCATGAAGACCATGCCGATGATGAAGACAGGCGGCAGCGCGCCACCGGAAAGCGCCTCTGCGATACCGGTGAAATCGGTCGTACCGGCCACGCCATAGACAAGCGATGCGCCGTATAACAGCATTCCCGACGACAATGCGCCAAGAAGGAAATATTTCAGGCCCGCCTCGGAGGAACGAAGCGAATTGGTGCGCATTGCCGCCACCACATAGAGCGGCAATGACTGCAATTCGATCCCCATATAGAGCGCCATCAGATTGTCAGCTGAAATCATCAGCATCATGCCGACAAGTGCCAGCAGAACAAGAAGACTGTATTCGGGCTTGTTGATATCACCGTCACCATCGGTGCGCAGCGACAGACCAAGTGCCGCAAAGGTGCCCGTCAGCACAAGCACCTTCATGTAGCTGGCAAAACTGTCAGCCGAAAACATGCCGCCAAAAGCAGAGGTGATCACAAGGTCTGAATTCACCAGCAGAAGCAAGGTGATCAGAATGCCACCCATAGCCATCCGGGTAACCCGGCGCGCATTGCGTGCCGTCTCGCCCCCGAAGGCCGCAACAAGCACCAGGAGAAGACTGACACCGGCCAGAAAGATCTCGGGCAATGCCGGCATGATATCGGCCATCTGGAATTCGAACATCGCCCTATCTCCCCGCCAACACGATGGCACCGCCCGCAGCGGCACTGTCTAGGATGAGCTGAATGCTTGATGCCATGACATCAAGCAATGATGCCGGATAGATGCCGAACCAAAGAACCAGCACCGTCAGCGGCGCAAAAATCAGAACCTCACGGCGGCTGATCCGTTCCATCGCCTCGACCTCTGGGCTGACGACCTTGCCAAACATCACGCGCCGATACAGCCACAGCATGTAGGTCGCGCCAAGGACAAGGCCGGTGGCAGTGAACAGGGCCACCCAGCTGCTGGCCTTCCAGGCGCCGACAAGCACCAGCATTTCACCAACAAAGCCGCTTGTTCCCGGCAGACCAACCGAAGCCAGCATCATGAACATGAAGAAGACGGCATAGCGTGGCATCACTGCTGCCACCCCGCCATAAGCCGTGATTTCGCGTGTGTGAAGGCGGTCATAGACAACCCCGACACAGAAGAACAGCGCCGCCGACACCAGACCATGGCTGATCATCTGGAACATCGCACCGGCTACACCCTGTTCGGTAAGGGTGAAGATCCCGATCGTCACGAACCCCATATGCGCCACCGAGGAATAGGCGATCAGCTTTTTCATGTCGCTTTGTGCCAGCGCGACGAGCGACGTGTACACAATGGCGATGATCGACAGCGCAAAGATCAACGGCGCAAAGAATTCGGACGCCAGCGGGAACATCGGCAGTGAAAAGCGGATAAAACCGTATCCCCCCATCTTCAAAAGCACCCCGGCAAGGATCATCGAGCCAGCGGTCGGAGCCTCGACATGAGCGTCGGGAAGCCAGGTATGAACCGGCCACATCGGCACCTTGACGGCAAAGGAGGCAAGAAAGCCCAGGAACAACCAGGTCTGCATGCCCGCCGCAAAGCCATGTGATGTCAGCATCGGAATATCGGTCGTGCCGGCGTCAATATACATTGCCAGCATGCAGACGAGCATCAGCACCGATCCGAGAAGCGTATAGAGAAAGAATTTGAACGCCGCATAGACACGCCGCGCCCCGCCCCAGACACCGATGATGATGAACATCGGGATCAGCACACCCTCGAAGAACAGATAGAACATCAGCATGTCAAGCGAGGCAAACATGCCGATCATCATGGTTTCCAGCACCAGAAAGGCGATCATATATTCACGGACACGCTTGGTGATGGCTTTCCAGCTGGCAAGAATTGCCAGCGGTGACAGCAATGTCGACAACAGGATGAACGGCATCGAAATGCCGTCAACGCCAAGGTGATAGCTGATGCCACCGGCCGGAATCCAGTCACCGCGTTCCTCGAACTGATAGCCCGGTGCCTGCGGATCGAAATTCAGCAGCAGCGCCAGTGACACCACAAAGGTGAACCCGCTGACCCATAGCGCCACATGGCGCGCGTTGCGGGCCACCACCTGATCTTCGCCACGGATCATCATCAGGAACAGAACGCCGATCATCGGCAGGAAGGTAATGATCGTCAGAAGGGGCCAGTTGCCAATCATTGCCTATATCCCCCCGAACCGAAGATAATACCAGCTGACCAGCACAACCACGCCGATCAGCATTGCGAACGCATAATGGAAGACGAAACCCGACTGCAGACGAGATGCCGCCGCCGACACCCGAACCACAAGACCTGACAGGCCATCCGGCCCCAGACCGTCAATCGTGTCACGATCGCCTTTCTGCCACAGCACAGCACCAATCCGCACCGCCGGCCGCACAAAGACCGCGTCATAGAGTTCGTCGAAATACCATTTGTTGAAGAAGAAGGCATGCACCGGCCGGAAGGTCCGGACCATCGCAGCAGGAATGCCTGTCCAGACGCTGTAGCACAGCACCGCAAGCACGACACCAGACGTTGCCAGACCAATCGGCAGCAGCTTGACCCAGGTCGGAACATGATGGGCATTTTCCATCGCCGGATGGATCGGAAGGATCAGGATCGAGTCGCCCCAGAACCGTTCCATTCCAGAGCCGACAAACAATTCATAGCCGATCCAGCCCGAAAAGATCGCGCCGACTGACAGCACCAGCAACGGCACTGTCATCACCAGAGGTGATTCATGAACATGTGACATCACCTCGGCCGAGGCCCGCGGCTTGCCGTGGAACGCCATGATCAACAGTCGCCAGCTGTAGAATGCTGTCAGCAGGGCCGCCGCACAGCCAAGCCAGAACGCAAGCGACCCGACACCGGTATGCGCGGCATAGGCCGCTTCAAGGATCATGTCCTTCGAATAGAAGCCAGCAAAGAACGGAAATCCGGCAAGCGCCAGCGATCCAATCCACATCATCGCGTAGGTGAAGGGAATCTTGCGCCAGATCCCGCCCATATTGCGCAGATCCTGTTCGTCGGACAGCGCGTGGATCACCGATCCCGCACCAAGGAACAGCAGCGCCTTGAAAAAGGCATGTGTTGTCAGGTGGAACATCGCCGCCGGATAGGCCGAAACCCCGGCAGCAAAGAACATGTAACCAAGCTGCGAACAGGTCGAATAGGCAATCACCCGCTTGATATCAAACTGGGTAAAACCGACCGTCGCCGCAAAGATCGCCGTCAACGCCCCGACAATGGTGATGATATCAAGCGAGAACGGCGCATATTCCAGCATCGGCGACAGGCGGCATACCATGAAGACACCTGCGGTAACCATGGTCGCAGCATGAATGAGCGCCGACACCGGCGTCGGGCCCTCCATGGCATCGGGAAGCCAGGTGTGAAGACCAAGCTGGGCCGATTTGCCCATCGCACCAATGAACAGCAGGATGCCCGCAACCTCGAGCGCCGGCAGCGCACTGCCGAGGAAACTGATTTCGCTGTTTGCCATAATCGCGGCATTCGCGAAAATCTCGTCGAACTGGATCGACCCGAAAATCTGGTAAACCGCGAGAATACCAAGCGCAAAGCCGAAATCGCCGACACGGTTGACCACAAAGGCCTTCATCGCCGCGGTATGGGCGCTGTCCTTCTTGTACCAGAAGCCGATCAGAAGATATGAGGCGACACCAACACCCTCCCAGCCAAAGAACAGCTGCACCAGATTATCCGCCGTCACCAGCATCAGCATGGCAAAGGTGAACAGGCTGAGATAGGCCATGAACCGGGCCCGGGCGTTGTCGTGCGACATGTAGCCGACAGAATAGACGTGAACCATTGATGACACGCCCGTGACGACAATCAGCATCACCGCGGTCAGCGTGTCGAAACGCAGCCGCCACATCGCCTCGAAGTCACCCGAGACAATCCAGCGCGCAAGATCGATGGTGACAGGCTGACCGCCAATCGCCACCTGCACAAAGGCAATGATCGAGAACAACAACGACAAAAGCATGAAGCCGCAGGTGATCAGTTCGGCCACCCGGTCGCGGTTGCCAAGGCTGAGCCAGCCTGCAATCAGCGATCCCAGAAGCGGCAGAAAGACAATCGAAGCATACATTCCAGATCAGCCCTTCATCATGTTCACATCCTCAACCGCAATCGATCCGCGGTTGCGGAAGAAAACGACGAGAATGGCAAGGCCGATCGCAGCCTCGGCGGCAGCGACGGTCAGAATGAAGAGCGAGAAGATCTGCCCTTCAAGATCCCCGTTATAGGCGGAGAAGGAAACCATGTTGATGTTCACCGCAAGCAGCATCAATTCGATCGACATCAGGATCGTGATCACGTTCTTGCGGTTCAGGAAAATGCCGAAGGTGCCAAGCGCGAACAGCACGGCGGACACGGCAAGATAATGATTTAGCGAAAGTTCGAGCATGGCTTACCTCTCACGCTTGCTTGGTGACACCGTGGCAACGGTACGGGCCGACGCGCCAACCGGCACATCGACAATCTCGACACTGTCTTCACGGCGCCGCATATTCTGATCCGCAATCACCTGACGCCGAACCCCGGACCGCCGGCGCATGGTCAGCGAAATGGCACCGATCATCGCCACAAGCAGGATCAGACCAGCCACCTGGAACAGATACATGTATTTCGTGTACAGAACGTTGCCCAAGGCGCGGGTGTTGCTGATCTCTGCCACAGCCGGCAGGGTCGCTTCGCTGAAGGCATCGCCATACATTGCCGCCACCAGCTCGAACACCAGAATACCGCCGACAATCAGGCCGATTGGCAGATATTTCTGAAAGCCGGCGCGCATCTCGGCAAAATTGATGTCGAGCATCATCACAACAAACAGGAACAGCACCGCGACCGCGCCGACATAGACGACGACAAGAAGCATCGCGATGAATTCAGCGCCAATCAGAACGAACAGCCCAGCCGCATTGAAAAAGGCCAGGATCAGAAACAGGACGGAATAAACAGGGTTGCGCGAGACCACGACCATCAGGCCAGCACCAAGCATCACCGCTGCAAACAGATAGAAGAACAGCGCCTCAATCATGCTCCGCCATCCCTGCAATTGATTTCACGAGTCAGTCCCCCTGTCATGATCAGCGCCAGCGTGCGTCTGCGGCGAGATTGCGGGCAATTTCGGTTTCCCATCGGTCACCATTCGCAAGGAGTTTGTCCTTGTCGTAATACAGTTCTTCGCGGGTTTCGGTTGCGAATTCGAAATTCGGTCCTTCGACAATGGCATCCACCGGGCAGGCTTCCTGACAGAAACCGCAATAGATGCATTTTGTCATGTCGATGTCATAGCGCGTTGTCCGGCGGCTACCATCCTCGCGGGGTTCGGCCTCGATGGTGATGGCCTGTGCCGGGCATACCGCCTCACACAGCTTGCAGGCAATGCACCGCTCCTCGCCATTCGGATAGCGACGCAGGGCGTGTTCCCCCCGGAAACGCGGCGACAGGCTGCCCTTTTCGTAAGGGTAGTTGATGGTCACCTTCGGCTTGAAGAAATATTTCAGCGTCAGGAACAGCCCCTTGCCAAGTTCCAGCAGCAGGAATGAACGCAGACTGTCGATCATCGCACGCATCGTACTTCTCCCCCTTAGCCTGCCATCACATTTGGCAGATTGTCGGTCCATAGCAGGAAGCCCGACGTCAGCACGACCCAGATCAGCGAGAAAGGAAGGAAAATCTTCCATCCAAGGCGCATCAGCTGGTCGTAACGATAGCGTGGTGTCGTCGCCCGCACCCACAGGAACACAAACAGCAGCAGCATCACCTTGAGGATGAACCACAGCGGCCCGGGCACAAGATTCAGTGGCCAGATATCAAATGGTGGCAGCCAGCCGCCAAGGAACAGCACCGTCGTCATGCCGCTCATCAGGATCATGTTGGCGTATTCACCAAGGAAGAACAGCGCAAAGCTCATCGATGAATATTCAACGAAATAACCGGCAACAAGTTCCGATTCACCTTCCGGAAGGTCGAACGGTGCCCGGTTTGTTTCGGCAAGTGTCGAGATGAAGAAGACAAAGAACATCGGCAACAGCGGCAAGGCAAACCACATATCGCGCTGCGCCTCGACAATGGCTGTCAGGTTCAGCGAACCGACACAGATCAGCACGTTGATGATGACAAGGCCCATCGACACTTCATAGGACACCATCTGTGCCGCAGACCGCAACGCGCCAAGGAAGGCATATTTCGAGTTGCTGGCCCAACCGGCCATGATCACGCCATAGACACCAAGCGACGAAATCGCAAAAAGATAGAGAATTCCGACATTGATGTCGGCAATCACCAGGCCTTCGCCAAACGGGATCACCGCCCAGGCCACGAGCGCCAGGACAAAGGTCAGCATCGGCGCAAACATGAAGACAAGCTTGTTGGCCCCGGCCGGCAGGATGGTTTCCTTGGCCATCAGCTTCAGCGCATCGGCAAAAGGCTGGAACAGACCGAATGGACCAACGACATTCGGGCCCTTGCGCAACTGCATGAACCCGATCACCCGTCGCTCGGCCAGTGTCAGATAGGCAACCGCAATCAGCAGTGGACCGACAACAAGCATGATCTTGCCGACAATCCAGGCCAGTTCGATGATATAGCTGTTCATAATCAGGTCCATATCGTCACTCCGCCGCGTCCTGGGCTCGATCGGCCTGCAACGCCATCATACACTGTCCCATCGTTTCCGAGGCGCGGCTAATGGCACAGGTCATGTAGAATCCGTCAAGTGCCGTTATCACTGGCGCCGAGCTGGTTTTGCCGCGACCACCAAACTTTGCCCAGCGTGCCGCCTTGACGGCGTCCGGAACGGCGAAATGCGGTGCCACTTCGAACAATTCGTCACGAAGCTCGGCAAGGCTGTCAAATCCGAGATTGAGTCCCATACGGCCAGCAAGCGCGCGAATGATTGTCCAGTCCTCTCGCGCCTCACCGGGCGGGAAGGTCGCACGGTTGGCATATTGCACCCGGCCCTCGGTATTCACATAGATCCCGTCCTTCTCGGTATAGGCCGCGCCCGGCAGGATCACATCGGCGACATGCGCGCCGGCATCACCGTGATGTCCCTGATAAATGACGAAGGCCTTCTTCAGCCGTTCGGCATCAATCTGGTCGGCAGCCTGAAGCCAGACGACATCAAGCGTACCAGCCTCGGCGGCCTTGTACATGCCGGCAACATCAAGTCCACCGCGCGCCGGGGTCAAACCAAGGTCAAGTGCGCCGACGCGGGCCGCTGCCGTGTGAAGGACGTTGAAACCGTTCCAGTCACCACTCACGACACCATAGCTGTCTGCGATCTCATGCGCCTTGCCGAGTATGGCCGCCCCATCAGGACGCGAAAGTGCGCCCATACCAATGATGATCATCGGCCTTTTGGCCCGTTTCAGAGTGGCCGCAAACTTTGACTTTCCAGACAGGATATCGGCCAGAACCGACGGATTATCACCAAGGTTTTCAGCCTCGTATGTCAGATCCATCTGCGGACCGACCACACCGACGGGAAGCCGTGTCGCCAGCCAGTTGCGGCGAATGCGGGCATTCAGAACGGCAGCCTCGATCCGCGGGTTGCTGCCGATGATCAGCAGCGCATCCGCATCATCAATGCCGGCGATGGTCGAATTGAACAGATAACCGGCACGCGCCCCGCCGATCGCCGCGCCATCCTGACGACAGTCGATATTGCCACTGCCCAGCTTGGCGAACAGACGCTTCAGCGCAAACATGGCTTCGGCATCGCATTGATCGCCAGTGATGGCCGCCATTTTTTCCGGCTTTGCCTTTTTCAGCTTTGCCGCCACTGTCGTCAGCGCGTCGTCCCAGCTGGCCGGAGCCAGCCTGCCGTCACGACCGCGGATATAGGGCGTGTCGAGACGTTGCCTACGCAAGCCGTCAATGGCATAGCGCGTCTTGTCGGAAATCCATTCCTCGTTGATGTCCTCATTCAGACGCGGCAGCACGCGAAGCACCTGCGCACCGCGCGAGTCCACCCGGATGTTGCTGCCGACGGCATCCATCACATCGATCGATTCCGTTTTGTTCAGCTCCCAGGGGCGCGCGGTAAAGGCATAGGGCTTTGACGTCAAAGCCCCGACAGGACACAGGTCGATGACATTTGCCGACAATTCAGAGGCAAGCGTCTTTTCAAGATAGGTCGTGATCTCCATCGACTCGCCACGGCCAATCGCACCAAGCTCGGGAACACCTGCCACTTCGGTGGCAAAGCGGACACAGCGCGTGCAATGGATGCACCGGGTCATGGTTGTGCTGATCAATGGCCCCATATGCTTGTCTTCGACAGCCCGCTTGTTCTCTTCATAGCGCGAGGAGTCAAAGCCATAGCCCATCGCCTGATCCTGCAGATCGCATTCGCCGCCCTGATCGCAGATCGGACAGTCGAGAGGATGGTTGATCAGCAGAAATTCCATCACACCCTCGCGCGCCTTCGTCACCCGATCCGTATCGGTGCGGATGACCATGCCGTCACCGGCAGGCATGGCACAGGAGGCGATTGGCTTTGGCGCACGCTCCATATCAACGAGGCACATCCGGCAATTGCCGGCAATGGACAGGCGGTCATGATAGCAAAAGCGTGGGATCTCTACGCCGGCTTCCTCACATGCGTGAAGGACGGTCGCACCATCCTCGACCTCAACCTCAATGCCATTGACTGTCAGCTTTGGCATGCCCCTCTCCCTATTCCGCCGCTTCTACGGCTACGGCGGTACGGTGCGCGGTGATCCGACGCTCTATTTCCGGCCGGAAATGCTTGATCAGCCCCTGAATCGGCCACGCAGCGGCATCGCCAAGCGCGCAGATGGTGTGACCCTCGACCTGCCGGGTGACCTGTTCCAGTGTTTCGATCTCATGGATTTCGGCATCACCACGGACAAGACGTTCCATCATCCGCCACATCCACCCCGTACCTTCGCGGCACGGTGTGCATTGTCCGCAGGATTCATGCTTGTAGAAATAGGACAGTCTGGCGATAGCCTTGACGATATCGGTGCTTTTATCCATGACAATCACGCCCGCGGTGCCAAGCCCGGTTCCGGCCTCCCTGAGAGCGTCGAAATCCATTGTCATGGTGTTGCAGACACTCTGCGGCATCAGCGGCGTTGATGATCCGCCGGGAATCACGGCAAGCAGGTTGTCCCAGCCACCCCGAACGCCACCAGCATGCTTTTCGATCAGTTCCCGAAGCGGGATCCCCATTTCCTCTTCCACATTGCAGGGCCGGTTCACATGACCGGAAATGCAGAACAGTTTGGTGCCGGTGTTGTTTTCCTTGCCAAGACCGGCAAACCAGTCGGCACCCCGCCGCAGAATAGTGGGGGCCACGGCAATGGATTCAACGTTGTTGACGGTGGTCGGGCAACCATAAAGGCCGGCACCTGCCGGAAATGGTGGCTTCAGTCGCGGCTGGCCCTTTTTGCCTTCAAGCGATTCAATCAGCGCGGTTTCCTCGCCACAGATATAAGCACCGGCACCGCGATGGAGATAGATATCGAACTTCCATCCCGACTTCGCGGCATTGTCACCCAGCAAACCAGCCTCATAGGCCTCGTCGATGGCGGCCTGAAGGCGACGCGCCTCATTCACAAACTCGCCGCGGATATAGATATAGGCGGCATGTGCCCGCATCGCGAAGCCGGCAATGACACACCCTTCCAGAAGCTTGTGCGGCTCGTGCCGGATGATGTCGCGGTCCTTGCATGTGCCAGGCTCCGACTCATCGGCGTTGACGACAAGGTAATGCGGCCGGGCGCCAACCTCTTTTGGCATGAAGGACCATTTCAGGCCCGTGGGGAACCCAGCGCCACCACGTCCACGAAGACCGGACGCCTTGATCCGCTCGACGATCTCGTCATGACCAAGCTGCAGCAGCTTGGCGGTATTGCTCCAGTCGCCGCGCGCTTTGGCACCGGCAAGCCCGGAATCCATCCAGCCATAGAGGTTGGTGAAAATGCGATCTTCGTCTTTCAGCATCCTGCCCTCCCTATTCAGCCGGCTTCAGTTCATTCAGGGTGGTCGCCCCGCCGTCAGCTTCGGACCCGGACCGACCGGTCACCGACCCGACAGGCAGCGGTGCGTCCGCTTCCAGCGAGTCGAGAAGCGCGCCTGTGCTGGCGTAATCCAGATCTTCATAGAAATCGTCATTGACCTGCAGGATCGGCGCGTTCACGCAGGCACCGAGGCATTCCACCTCAAGCAGCGTGAAACGCCCGCATGCCGAAGTTTCGCCAGATGAGATGCCATACCGATCCTTGATGCAGCGCATCATGTTGTCGGATCCGCGAAGCCAGCAAGGCGTCGTCGTGCAGGCCTGCAGGAAATATTTTCCGACCGGCTTCAGATTGAACATCGTGTAGAAGGTCGCCACCTCGAGAACCCGTATTTCGGCCATATCGAGTTTCGCCGCGATCACCTCGATGGCTTTCATGGGGATCCAGTTGTCATGCTGGCGCTGGGCCAGATCCAGAAGCGGCATCACCGCACTGGCCTGGCGACCTTTCGGATATTTGGCGATGATGCGTTTTGCCTCGGCCTCGTTCGCGCGCGTGAACGCAAAGCTGTCCGGCTGTTCATCCGCGATGCGGGCATTGATACTCATCTGTCAATCTCACCAAAAACAATATCCAGAGACCCGATAATGGCCACCGAGTCGGCAAGCATGTGACCGCGCGACAGATAATCGACGGCCGCCATGAAATAGAACCCCGGAGCCCGGATCTTGCACCGATAGGGCTTGTTGGATCCATCGGCGACGAGATAGACGCCAAACTCGCCCTTGGGTGCCTCGACAGCGGTATAGCTGTCACCTTCGGGAACATGGAACCCCTCGGTATAAAGCTTGAAATGATGGATCAGCGCTTCCATCGACTGTTTCATCTCGCCCCGCTTGGGTGGGGTGATCTTGTTGTTCTCGGCCAGCACCGCGCCGTCGGGCATGTTGTCTATACATTGCCTGATGATCCGCAGCGATTGCCGCATTTCCTCGACCCGGACCAGATACCGGGCATAGCAATCACCGGTCTTGCCGACCGGTATGTCGAAATCCATTTCGGCATAGGCGTCATAGGGCTGCGCCTTGCGAAGATCCCACGCAACACCGCTACCGCGAAGACATGGCCCCGTCATGCCAAGATCAAGCGCCGCTTCTTCGGTGATCACACCGATATCAACCGTCCGCTGTTTGAAAATGCGGTTGTTGGTCAGCAGCGTTTCCAAATCGGCGATGAAGGCGGGGAACCGCTCGACCCAGTCCGCAATCTCGTCAAGCAGTCCATCGGGAAGATCCTGATGCACACCGCCCGGCCGGAAGTAGGCGGCATGAAGGCGCGCGCCACAGGCACGCTCATAAAAGCCCATCAGCTCTTCGCGCTCTTCGAAACCCCACAACAGCGGGGTCATCGCGCCGACATCAATGGCAAAGGTTGTGAGATTCAGCAGATGGTTCAGGATCCGTCCGATTTCACAATACATCACCCTGATATATTGCGCGCGGCGCGGCACCTTGATGCCGACGGCACGCTCAACCGCCAGCGCCCAGGCATGCTCCTGGTTCATTGGCGACACATAGTCGAGCCTGTCAAAATAGGGCAGTGCCTGAAGGTATGTCTTGTGTTCGATCAGCTTTTCGGTACCGCGATGAAGCAGGCCGATATGCGGGTCGGCGCGTTCAATTACCTCGCCATCCATTTCCAGCACAAGGCGAAGCACACCGTGCGCCGCCGGGTGCTGCGGCCCGAAATTCATCGTAATCGGTTTGATCTGCATTTCTGCCATGACCGGCCCCTTACCCGTCCTTGCCTGCTTTTTCATCACCCGGAATCTGCGCCTGCATGCCTTCCCACGGACTCAGGAAATCGAAATCGCGGAATTCCTGAACAAGTGACACCGGCTCGTTGACGACACGACGCTGCGTATCGTCATAGCGGACCTCGACATGGCCGGTCAGCGGAAAATCCTTGCGCAGCGGATGCCCCTCGAAACCGTAATCCGTCAGCAAACGCCGCAGGTCTGGATGGCCGGCAAAGAAAATACCGAACATGTCCCACACCTCACGCTCGGCCCAGTTGGCGGCAGCGTAAACAGACGTCATGGATGGCACCGCCTGCCCTTCGCCAACAGCGGCGTATACACGAAGCCGCATATTGTTTTTCATCGACAGCAGCTGATAGATCATCTCAAAACGGTCAGGCCGCTCGGGGTAATCCACGGCAGTAAGATCGGACATCTGGTTGAAGGCGGCGTGCTGGTCATCACGAAGCGCGACCAGAGTTTGCTTGATCGAGCCAACAGCCACCTCGATGACGATTTGGCCCTGCACCATCCTGCTTGCCAGAATGCTGCCACCAAGAAGCTGCTGAAGATGGTCGAGCATATCGTGCAACGGCGCGTCGACGCCGGCGGTATCTGCTTCGGTGTTGGCAGCGTCAGTCATATCCTGGTTCCCAATGCCGCCGGACGGGCAGCTGTGAATACCAACCACCGCACTGATGGCCGGCTTGGCACCTGAAACATATTGCACGGGGGGACCATGCCAGGCACCGCGACACCTCCCCCTGAAAAGCCCGTTCAGCCGCGCGCGATCGTCGCTGTGCGTCTGATTTTCTTCTGAAGCTGGAGCAATCCGTAGATCAAAGCTTCGGCTGTCGGCGGGCATCCAGGAACATAGACGTCAACCGGTACGATGCGGTCACACCCACGAACAACAGCATAGGAATAATGGTAATAGCCGCCACCATTGGCGCAGGATCCCATCGACAGAACCCAGCGCGGCTCGGGCATCTGGTCGTAAACCCGGCGTAATGCAGGCGCCATTTTATTGGTCAGCGTGCCGGCGACAATCATCACGTCGGACTGGCGCGGGCTTGGCCGGAACAGCATACCATACCGGTCCATGTCATATCGGCTGGCGGCAGAGTGCATCATTTCGACAGCGCAGCAGGCAAGTCCGAATGTCATCGGCCACAGCGACCCCGACCGTGCCCAGTTGAACAGCTTGTCCGCGCTGGCGATAACAAATCCACGGTTGGTGATCTCGTCACCCACAGCCTTCAAAATGGCGTCCTGCTCGGGGCCCGGTCCGATCGGTGCGGCCTGACGGGGGTCGATCACTCCCATTCCAGCGCTCCTTTTTTCCACTCATAAATGAAACCAATGGTCAGTACGGCAAGGAACAGCATCATCGACCAGAAGCCGAACAGGCCTATCCCCCCAAGCGATACCGCCCAGGGAAACAGGAATGCAACTTCAAGATCAAAGATGATGAACAGGATGGCGACGAGGTAGAACCGCACGTCGAACTGACGGCGCGAATCGTCGAACGCGTCAAAGCCGCATTCATAGGCAGCCATCTTCTCGTCATCAGGACGCTGGTTGCCAAGAAGCAGCGACGCGCTGACCATGACAACGGCCAAACCGATAGCAATCGCGAAGAAAACCGCAATAGGCAGATATTGATGTAAAAGCTCTGGCACCTGGTTCTCTACTCCCACAAAGAAAACCTTCGTTTGAATAATTCAGCGACCGGTCAAAAGCAAGCCAAACACGCACTTTTCAGCCCAGATAAAATGCCGCTGCGGAATAACAACACGCTTGACAGCCTCTATTCCGGATTCCAGCGCTCGCCATGGCGCAGGGCGCGGAAGCGGCCGGGGGCAATACCAGCCAGAGCAAGCGCCGCCGCAAGGCGCTGTGGCGGCTGCGCCATCGGTTCCAGGGTCAGCTTGAATGTCCCCCAATGAATGGCCACCGCCTGTCGTGCGCCGAGGTCCTGAAAAATCTTTACTGCCTCTTCGGGATTGCAATGCGAACTTTGCATGAAATCACGCGGCTCGTAGGCGCCAATCGGTATGGCGGCGAAATCCGGCGCACCAAGACGGTTCCGGGTTTCAACGAAGTCGTCGCAATACCCGGTGTCACCTGCAAAATAGAACTGGAATCCATCTTCAAAGCCGATCATGAAGCCCGACCACAATGTCCTGTTGCGATCAAAGGGCGTGCGCGATGCCCAATGCCGCACCGGTGTGGCGGTGACTGTCACATCATCGCGGCTGTCGGACTGCCACCAGTCGATCTCGACGACATCGGCAAAGCCGGCGCGCCTCACATATCCGGCAAGGCCAAGCGGCACGACAAAACGGATATGGGGCTGCCGAACCGCAAGACGCCGCAGTGCCGGAATATCGAGATGGTCGTAATGCGCATGTGAAATGACTGCGACATCGACATGCGGCAATGTCTCTGCCGTGTAGGCTGGCGGCACGACGCGTTTTGGGCCGGCGAAACTGAAGGGTGAGGCGCGATCGGAAAAGACCGGGTCGGTCAGCACGCTGACACCGCAATGGGTGAACAGCAATGTCGAGTGCCCCACCCAGACAACTTGTGGCCCCAAACCAGGTACCGGCGCATTGACAGACGGATCCATCAGCGGAAACCCATCGGTTTCGGCCGGATCGGCATCACGGGTCATGAAGGCACGCGCCAATCCAAGAATGTCGCGAACACCTTTGTGATGTCTGTAGCCCTTCGAATGCTGAAACCTGTTGTCAGCCGGATCGAATTGCGGCGACTCACTGTAATGTTTCATGCTGCTGCACCCGTTTGGAAATTGGCCTCTATCGTGACAGAGGTATCGTGACAGGGGGAACGGTCGGCGTCATCCATCGCCCAGGCCGCGGAGGTAGCACATGACACCGGCTCATGCAAAGAGCCACAGCATGAGAAGCGCGTGGACTTGCCTGAAATTTCGTGGTTACTGACATCATCCTTCAGCTAATGGTACCGAAAAGGAATTGGGAACGGATGTCGCGCAATACTGCCATGCTGTTGATCATCGCCGGCGCCACCTGCATGAGCTTTGTCGGTCTGCTGATGCGCCTTCTCGATACCACCGACGGCATGGTCATTCTGTTCTATCGGTCAATCACCCTGGCCGGCATGGTTGGGCTGGTGGCCTGTATGCGCCGCAGCCAGCACCCGGTTGGCTTTCTTCGATCTCTTGACCGGACAGATCTGATGATGGGGCTGGCGCTTGCGATCGCGTTCATGACCTATGTCTATGCAATGCTGCTGACTTCAGTGGCGTCAGCGCTGCTGTTGCTGACCCTCTCGCCATTCATTGCCGCCATTCTCGGTTGGGTATGGATCGGCGAGCGACCACATCCGCTGACATGGCCAGCCATGGCAGCGGCACTCATCGGCGTCATTCTGATGATCAGCGATGGCATCTCACTTGGCCGCACGACAGGAAACCTGATGGCGCTGGTGTCATCATTCAGCTTTGCGGTGATGCTTGTGCTGGCACGTCGCAGCCGCCGCAATGATGTTCTGGGCGGCACCTTTCTCGGTGGATTGCTGGCGCTGGTCATGGCAGGAGGCGCTGCCAGCATCATTGGCGACGGCCTTTCAATATCCGGCTCCGACCTTGCCCTGACATTATTCATGGGGGCTTTCACGATCGGCATTGGCATCGCGCTGGTGACGTGGGGGACAGGCTATGTTCCGGCGGCAGAGGTCAGCCTGTTGACCCTTGTGGAAAGCGTGCTTGGCCCGATCTGGCCGTGGATTTTCCTTGGTCATGCCATGACGTTGACCGAAATTGGCGGCGGTGCCATCGTTCTTGGCGCGGTTGCGATGCTGGCACTTGCCACGCGCGACACGCCCAAGATCAGTTCACCAAGCCAGGACAGGCATAACGCATGACCACCCCATCCAGCCCTTCGCCTGACCCTGTATCGGCCGCACCCGAAGAGACTGCCCCACCGCTTGCCAGCCTGATGGGCTTTGGTGGACTGATTCCCTTTTTTGTCTGTGCCGGCACTGCACACAGCGCGGTAACCCCCTGGGCCGGACTCGCGCTGATCATCTCCGGTGTTTACGGTGCCGTCATTCTCAGCTTTATCGGGGCGGTTCACTGGGGGCTTGCCATGCGGGGTGATCGCAGCCCGGCCTGGTTTGTCTGGTCAATTCTGCCAGCTCTGTATGCCTGGCCTCCCATTGTCTTTCTGGACACACGTACAGCGCTGCTGGCACTGGTGCCGGGTTTTGTCATCAGCTGGGATGTTGACAGGCGTGCCGCCAAAGCAGGACTGATCCCACGCTGGTATATGCGGCTGCGCAACATGCTGACGCTCGGCGCCGCGATGGGGCTTGCTGCCGCCTCGCTGGCACCGCCGCCCTTTCCTCTTGGCTGACCACCCTGCTGACCCGGCTGTGACTCAGTCCCGGGCGCGGATCATCATCATATTGCCAACAATCACCAGCCCCATCCCGGCTAGTGACAGCAACGACCATTCATAGCCTTCATAGCGCGCCGAGATCAGCAGGGCGAAGATCGGGAACAGGACGGTGGCATAGGCCGCCCGCCCCGGCCCGATACGTCCGACCAGACTGAGATAGCAGGCGAATGTGATGACCGACGAGACGATGATCAGATAGGCAAGACTGCCAAGGTAGCTGAGCGTGGGATCAATGATGAAATCATGGCCCCGAACCAGCGCCACCAGCGCCATGAATATGGTGCCATAGATCATACCCCAGCTTGTCGAGGCCAGAACGTGGGTACCACGCCCCTGACTGACCGAAGACAGCATGTTGCCAATGCAGAAACTCATCGTGGCGGCAAGCCCGAACGCCACCGATGTCAGCACCGTCGACGACATCTTCAACTCGGGCAGAAAGACCAGCCCAAGCCCGGCGAGGCCTGTCAGTCCGGCAGCAAGCTGCAAAAAAGGGGGTGGACGGCGGTTGAGCAAGGCGGCAAGTCCAACATTGATTACCGACGACATCGACAGCATCACCGCCAGAAGTCCGGATGCGGCATAGAGGCTGGCATTGTAGAACAGCGCAAAATTGGTCGAGAACAGGGCCATTCCCAACCCCAGAAAGCCCAGATGTTCGCGCCTGCCAAAGCGAAGACCTATCCCGCACCAGGCACAGATCCCAACCATCAGCAGGCCGGAAACACCAAACCGCCAGACAAGCGACACTTCGGGCGCGACAACACCCAGTTGTAGCGATAGCGGATACCAGCTTGTGGACCAGCCAAAGACAACGGCGACATACAGAAAGATTTCATAGGGGCGCATGCAGAAAGACGCCGTTCAGTGGCGGTTGCCACGATGGCGGTCAGCCATCGGCAGCATCACTGATCGCCCAACCCGCGGCATCAACGTCCAGAAATGCCTCGACGGCCGCCGACGCAATGACTGTCGGGGTATCCTGGGAATCATCCTCGACATTCAGACCGCCGCGCACCACCATAACTTCGGGGGCGCCGCGTGGCAGCGTGTCCGCAACCGTCGCAATATCAACCGCATCGGGATCCTGGACACCAATTGTGACCCTGACCACCATGTCGCGGTGATTGTAGCCACAGGACCTGAACAATGACAGTGAACTGTGGCCGATAGCATCACGAACAGCGCGGCAGGCCGCCTTGGTATAGTCACCGCCATACAGGTCGGTGCCGGTGCCCATTTCCAGAATCAGACGTTTCATGCCTTTACCGCCCCAGTCTTTACCGGCCCAGCCTTTACCGGCCCGGTCTTTACCGCCTTCGTCTTCATGGTCGTGCGACGTTCCATATCGAAAGAAATGATGATGGCCGCGTTGGCCATGATGGTCACGCCATCCGCATCCGGCTTGGGGATATCGAGGCCGCCATGAACAACCCTTACCGTCCCATTTCCATAGGGGAACGCTGCCTTCACTTCGGCGGTATCAACGGCTTTCGGGTTCTGAACGCCAATTTCGACATTGATCAGCATATCCGATTTCTCAAAACCGAAAGCCTCGGCAAAGCTGATGGAATTGCGCCATAACGCATCCTGAACCGCGCGCACAGCGGCGCGGGTATAGTCACCCTTGCGAAGCGACGTTCCCATTCCAAGTTCAAGCGCTATTCGTGTCTTTGCCATGCCGCCCCAACCTCATTCAAACCGACCTTATTCAACCCGACATCTCACCCAAAATTCCAGCCGCACCCCCTAGGCCAGCCCCACCGTATGGCGCACGGCGGCGTCCCACCCGATCGTGACGGCCCCGTCAGGAAGCACAATCAGCGGCCGCTTCATCAGCGCCGGATACAGCTGCAACAAATCGACAGGATCACCGTTACGCGCAGTTTCATCCAGTCTACGCCAGGTCGTCGACCGGCGATTCACAACGCGGTCTGCGCCATGCGCGGCAAGCGCCAGGCGCACCGTGTCGGCTGGCACGCCATCCTCGCGGACATCACGGAATTCAACCTGCATGCCGGCATCCCCCAACGCTTTCAGCGCGGCCCGGCAACTGTCACAATTCTTCAGTCCATAGAATGTCAATGCCATCGCGGCACCTCCCGTCAGCCGGCAGATTATACCTGCGGCCTGTCTGACGCAATGGTATCGCTGGCACGCCAAAGAGCCGGCCGCAAAGGGCAGCAGAAAGGTGACAGTCCGGGCTGACTGGAGTAAACAATCACACCGACACAGTCATCACAGACCCAGCCGTTTCAGGCACAGCCATATCGAGGCAGATCCATGAAAATCGACAGCCATCGTATCCAGGCGCATCGCGGCGCCAGCGGTCAATTCCCGGAAAACACGTTGCGGGCCTTTCGCAAAGCCCACGAGGCCGGCGTGACATCCATTGAAACCGATCTGTCACTTCTTGCCGACGGGGCGCTGGCAATTTTCCATGACCCGGTATTGGGACGCACCGTTCCGGGAACTGCCGCTATCACAAGCCTCACCGCCGACGAGGTGGCAAACCTTGACGCCGGGGCGTGGCGTGGTGCGGAACATGTCGGCGAAGCGGTGCCGCTGATGCGCGACATTCTCGACTGGCAGCAGACAACCGGTATCGGCTTCAACTGGGAGATGAAAATCCACGGTGATGAACATCGGCCGGCCGCCGAAGCGTTGGCAGCCCATCTCGAGGGGCGCGATCTCGACCTGTCGATTGTCTCGTCATTTGATGCCCGCTTTCTTGCCGAGATCCAGCACATTCTTCCCGAGCTGCCCCGGGCGCTGATCGTCGAGGACATACCAGCGGACTGGAAGATGATGGGACAGCAGATGGAACTCACCGCCTTTCATCTGGATCAGGAATTCGTCACCCCGGCCCTTGTCCGTGACATTCATGACGCCGGCTATCTGGTGCGCGTCTATACCGTCAATGACGAGCCGGATATGGCGCGGATGATCGAGGCGAACGTCGATGTCATCATCAGCGACTACCCGGAGCGATGGCTTTGACTGGCGGCGTTCTTCGCCACCGGCCAGGCAGCCTGTCATTTGTGATGCTGTTGACGCTGGCCTGCCTCTATTCGCTTGGATTTCTGTCCGCCTCGATGGCAACGCTCGAGGTAGGCCCCTTTTTCGCCGGCGCGACACGGGTGATCACCGCGTCGGCTTTCCTGCTTGTGGTTGCCTATGTCACAGGTGCAGGTCTGGTACAGGGGACAAGATTATGGGTGATGGCGTCGATCTATGGCGCGATCTCGCTGTCGATCCCGTTTCTGATCCTTCCCTGGACACTGACATATGTCAGCAACACGACCGCAGCAATCTACTACGCTGTCATTCCAATCAAGGTACTGTTGCTCTCGCGGATCTTCATCGGCACACCGATCACGGCCCGCAAATGGGTTGGTTTCACCCTTGCCTCGGCAGGCATCATCATCCTCGCACTGGCAGGTGTGGCGGGTGACACCACCATCCTCGCCGCGCCGATGATCCAGGACAGTTTTGAGGGCGAGTTGCCAATCTGGATCCCCCATCTGATCTGCATCATGACCGCCATATTCATCGCTGCGGGAGGGGTTCTGTTCCAGATGATGCCGCCCGCCTCGGCTGTCGCCATCACCGCATCGGCATTCCTTGCCGGCAGCATTCTGGCTTTCCCCGTAGCGCTGATCACCCTGCCTGACACCATGCCAAGCCTTGAGGGTATGGCATGGATTCTCAGTTCGGGAATCCTTGTTTCGGGGTGCGGAATGCTGGTCAGGGGGCAGTTGATCCAGCGGGAAAATGCCGTGTACACCTCGACAAACGGCTATATCGTCCCGCTGATTACCAGCTTGTTCGGCATCACAATTCTCGGCGAGAGCATCGGTGCCGTCTCGGTCATGGCCTATATGCTTGTTCTTGGCGGGCTGGTGCTGTCCCGCCGCTGACGCACGAAGGCCCTAGCCGTAGGCACGTTCCTCGTCCTCGATCTGGCGACGGTATTTCTTGCGCTCATGATCAAGAAGATAGCGTTTGCGAAGCCGCAGGCTGACCGGCGTGACTTCCAGCAGCTCGTCACTGTCGATATAGGCCATCATGTCTTCAAGCGACATCCGGCGTGGCGGTACCAGTGCCACCGCCTCGTCCGATCCTGCGGCCCTGACATTGGTCAGTTTCTTGCCCTTCAGAACATTGATTTCAAGGTCGTTGTCGCGGCTGTGTTCGCCAACGATCATACCCTGATAGACAGGCGTCTGCGGGTCGATGAACATAACCCCACGATCCTGTAGATTGAACAGCGCATAGGCAACCGCCGTGCCGGTTTCAGAGGCAATCAGCGCACCATTGCGACGCCCTGGAATGTCGCCACGATAATCTTCATAGCTGTAAAACACGCGGTTCAGAACGCCGGTGCCACGGGTATCGGTCAGGAACCGGCTTGGATAGCCGATCAGGCCGCGTGACGGTGCCAGAAAAACCAGCCTTGTCTTGCCGGCACCTGAGGAACGCATGTCCTGCATGGTAGCCTTGCGGCGGTTCATGGCATCGACAACCGTGCTTGCATAGGCCTCGTCGACGTCGATCGTCACTTCCTCGACCGGCTCCATCCGCTTGCCGCCTTCATTGCGGATCAGCACGCGCGGACGCGAGACGGTCATTTCGAATCCCTCGCGGCGCATTGTTTCAACAAGAACACCAAGCTGCAATTCGCCGCGGCCACCGATTTCAAACGCATCCTTGCCGGCGCTCTCGTTAAAGGTAATGGCGACATTGGTTTCCGCCTCGGCCAGCAGCCGCTCGCGGATCATGGTCGAGGTGACTTTCTTGCCTTCGCGTCCGGCAAAGGGGCTGTCATTGACGGTGATGGTGACGGACATGGTTGGCGGATCAACCGGTGTCGACTGAAGCGCCTCGGTCACCTGCGGATCGCAGATGGTATCCGCCACCGACGCCTCGGCAAGGCCGGCGATACAGATCAGATCGCCGGCGGCAACTTCATCGACGGGAACGCGCTGGGTTCCCTCAAAGCGGAACAGCTTGGTCAGGCGGCCGGTCTCGATCTGCCTGCCGTCCAGATTGATTGCCTTGACCGCGCTGTTGACACGCGCGGTTCCCTGGATCACCCGGCCGGTCAGGCAGCGGCCAAGAAACGGGTCGCTGTCGAGAAGTGTTGCCAGCATCGCAAAGGGCTTGTTCGGCTCCACATCCGGTGCCGGCACATGGTCGACAACGCGATCAAGGAGCGGATGCAGGTTTTCGCGTGGGGCGTCGAGTTCTGCTGTACACCAGCCATCTCGCCCGGAGGCATAGAGAATGGGAAAATCAAGCTGTTCGTCATTCGCATCAAGCGAGACAAACAGATCGAACACCTCATCGACAACTTCGTCGGGGCGGCCATCGGGACGGTCGATCTTGTTGATCACGACAATCGGCCGAAGCCCCTGTTTCAGCGCCTTGCCAAGCACGAACTTGGTCTGTGGCATCGGCCCTTCGGCAGCATCGGTCAGCAGGATCACCCCGTCCGCCATATCCAGAACGCGTTCGACCTCACCGCCGAAATCGGCATGCCCGGGGGTGTCGATGATGTTGATCCGCGTATCCTTCCAGACCACCGAGGTGGGTTTGGCGAGGATGGTTATGCCACGTTCCTTTTCCAGATCACCTGAGTCCATAAGCCGCTCGGCAACCTTCTGGTTGTCGCGGAACAGGCCAGCCTGTTTCATGATCGAGTCGATCAGGGTTGTCTTGCCATGGTCGACATGGGCGATGATCGCAATATTGCGAAGCTGAGTTGTCATGACTGCGCTTTCAAAAACGGCCGGGGACGCGGCAATGCCACGCTTCCTAGCCGACAAACGGGCGGCTGACAAACGAGATTTGCCATCCGGCGACAAAAAACACTGTTTCCAGCGGCATTCCGACCCTGCCCTCACGCTGGGCTTTGGCGGCAATCTGGCCTAACGTTCTGCACTTCCCTCGGTGCGGCGGGGAATGGCTGGGGACACAGGATGAACGGAAAGCTGAAGACATATGTCAAACGGATGGGCCTTGCCGCCTTCCTCTTTTTCTTTCTGAAGGGGCTTGGCTGGATAGCCATATTTTTTATCGGCTGGCAGATCTTCGAGTGAATCTAACATCATCCGCATGCCAGGAACCATCCGGCAGATCCAGACGCCCTAGCCGTAAAGGTAGATTTCAAGACCAACTTCAATGCTCAGCAACACGATAATCACACCGATCAGGAACAGCACTCGCAGCCAGGGTGCAGCGAACCCCGTTCCCAGAAACCATACAGGTGACAGCGTCTTCAGAGATTGTACCGGAAACCTTATCTCGAGATACCTTGTGATTTCGTGAGATATGCGCCACGAACGGCCAAACATCGCGAAAACCACTCCTGTCGCCGTGCTTGCCGATGATAGTGCCCTGTTCAGTTCCAGATAGGCGCCGTGGTCAATCACCAATACAGGCCATGCCACAAGGAAAAGCGCTGCTACAATCACCACCGCAAAGGGGATCCGGTGATAAGCCGCCCATAACGGGCCGAATATCAAACCCAGCCAGCTGAAGCTGACAATGCTGCTGATGTGTTTGTGAAGCTGCAGCACATTGTCTTCGGTCACCACAATATCGGCAAGGCTTGTTAGTGCAGACACCGTATCAAACTGTCTATTCAGACGTTTCAACAGTCTTGCTTTGAATTTGGTCTTGACCTTGTCGTTCAGGGCCGCGAAGAACTCTGAACTCTCAAGCATGAGATCAACGGTCACTTTCGACGTCACAGGTCTCTCCATTCAGCGG
Organism: Alphaproteobacteria bacterium LSUCC0719; assembly: GCA_040839025.1. Taxonomy (NCBI): domain Bacteria; kingdom Pseudomonadati; phylum Pseudomonadota; class Alphaproteobacteria; species Alphaproteobacteria bacterium LSUCC0719. Next base: position 390,632 of record JBFPJN010000001.1, on the reverse strand, counting down.
TTCCACGACCCTCCGAAAGGCCGTCAGGAAAAATCGATTTCCTTGGTCTGGGTTCGCGCGCGCGCCCTTTCCACACAGTCACGAAGCTGATCCATGACACTTTCAGGCTGGTGTATAGCCCGCATGGTCAGGTTGGATGTGGTGCGGTCAGAGGACAGGATCTGGAGATGCCCAAGCCCGAAAATACGCAACAGGAACGGCTTGGAAACGCTGTAATCCCTGACCCTGTAGAGTTCTATCTCGTCTATTGACTGTGACAGAATTCCCTTCTTGATGATTATCCTGTCCTCGGAAAATCCATAGCTTGTGAAACGTGTCTGCAAATAGCGATAGAGTGGCAGAACAATCGTCCAGGACAAAATCACAAAGTAGGGAATGTTGGGGATTTGCGACGGGCGACTTTTCCACACAGTTTCACGATCCATGATCCTGTCTCCTGAAATTCTTAATCATGTCTGACAGCACGCTGGCACCGAGGTCTGACGCCATCATCACAGGACCGGCAACGCGGCCCCCACCCGGTTCACGTTACCGCTAGTTCAGTTGCGCCCGCAGGGCCTCGATACGCTGATCATTCGGGCGAAGCTTGGTGAATTCATCAAGCGCCGCTTTTGCAACAGCCTTGTCATTCAGGGCCAGCGCGGCCTCGAATTCACCCAGCCACGCGGCAGCGTTTTCCGGATTGTCCTCACGCGCCAGAACAAAGTCGGCAAGTGCACTTTGGGTGTCACCAATGTCCAGATACACATTGGCGCGCTTGATGTAGAATCTCTCACGCCGGTATCGTGTGTTCTCGACAGCCTGCGTCAGCGCGTCAATCGCATCCGTGTATTTTTCCTGCTTCACATAGATCTCGGACAACAGCGAGAGAGCGTCGCTATAGCCGGCCCGCAGATCAAGCGCTTCAAAAATGGACTCGGTTGCGGCTTCCAGTTGATCCAGTTTGAAATAGAGCTGACCAAGATACAGGAAGATCCGGGCATTTTCCGGGTCATATTTCTTGGCGAGAAGAAGATCTTCGAGACTCTTTTCAAACTCTTCCGTCTTCATGCCAACCCGTGCCCGACGCATATAGATATCCGAGTTGGTCGGGTTGATGGAGATGGCGTTGGAGAAATCCGCCAGTGCGTCGTCATAGAGCTTCAGCTCGTCATTCACGATCCCGCGCCATTTCCAGGCTGTCAGGAACCGGTCATCGAGTTCTATCGCCTTGGTCAGATATTCCTTGGCAACGCTGTATTGCCGCTGATAGCCAAACACCATGCCAAGCCCATAGAAGGCTTCCTTGAAATCAGGATTGAGTGACAGCGCCTTGCGAAAGGATTTTTCGGCGTCGGTATAGTTTTTGGGCTTCGATCCGAGATAGGCCCATCCCAGATTGTAATGCGCCATGTCAAAGCGGGGGTCAATCCGCAATGCCTCGTCAAAGTTCGACTTGGCGTTTTCAAAGTCCCGCCCGTCGCTTGCCATCACTCCCTTCCAGAGATAAGCCCATTTTGAATCAGGGTTTATCGCAATCGCCTGATCAAGGAAGGCGGTGGCCTTGTCATCCTCACCAGCATTGTAGCTGATGACACCAAGGCGCATTAACGCGAAATCATTTTCCGGATCGATCGCTATCGCCTGTTGAAGTGTTTCGAGTGCGCGCTCGTTATCCTTCAGAGCCGCATAGATCTGGCCCCGGAGGATATATGGCTCGGGCGCGTCCGGTTGCTGCTGCTCGAGGAACACCGACTTCGCCAGTGCTTCATAGGCCGAGTTCAACTCCTCAGCGTCATAGGGGCGGTCGAGATTGAACAGATCCCGGACAGCGGACATTCCATCGATATACGCATCCAGAAACAGATAGTCCGAATTGCTGGGTTGCAATTCCAGCGCCTTTTCAAGGAACTGTTTGGCAACAGCTATGTTGTTTTCCTGATAATACAGGCGCACGCCGACCTGGGCGTAGTCATTCGCCATGCGCCGCACATCCCAGGCATCCTTCAGATAGACACCGAGTTCCCAACTGCCGATCAGACCCGAAACTGCGATTGTGGCTATCGAGGCACTGCGCACCAGAAGCTTTACAAATCGTCGCTGGCGCGCCTCTTCCTCTTCAGGAGCAAATGTCTTTGCGAGCCTTTCCAGAACACGGGTCTGCTCAAGAACAAGTCCCTTGAGTTCTGCTGCCGACACCGCATTCTGATCTGTGTTATTGGGGTCGGAATCCGTCACAGCACACCTCTAGCCTGTTCAAAGTAACCCGGATTGATCTGAAGCCGCCGCCTATTTGCCAACAGCCTCGGCAAACCTTTTGGTACGTGCAGCCAGACCTTCCGCTGACACATCGGATGATCCCGCGCCTTCCCTCAGCTTTGCAGCCCTGTCGTCAGGATAGCCGCTGCCATGCTTGCGCGAGGTGATTGACTCAAGCCGCTCGATCACCTTGACACCGGCCTTCCAGTCATAACCGAGGCTGCCGGCAATCTGTCCGCCACGCAGATCGGCTTCACCCTCAAGATCCTTGCTGAAGCCATTCTCGCCCCAGGCAAGAAGTTCTCCGAACAATCCACCAGCCCCCATATCGGCAGTCGCGCTCTTGAACAGCTTTGCGCCTTCATTCTGTCTAATGGCGTTCAGACCATGATCCATCTCGATATGCGCGATTTCATGGGCCAGCACAAAGGCAAGTTCGTCTTCATTCTCGACAAAATCCAGCATGCCAGTGGTGATGAACACAAACCCGCCCGGCGCGGCAAACGCATTCACCACATCGGGCTCGTCAAGCAATACAACCACCGGATTTCTGTAATTCTTGGTCAGGCGGCTAGCGCTGAGAAGATTCACGACAACATTTCTGAGATAGAAAAGACGTGGGTCATTCTCGTCGGCGACCTTGTAGTTGCCAAGCATTCTGGCCGCCAGCTCGCGGCCAAGCACATATCTTCCAACCGGCCCCAAATTGGTATTCTGTGCAGATTTGAGGGTCTGGCCGATGAGGCCGCCAGGATTCGACAATCCGCCTTCGCCGCTGCCGCCACCCAGCAGACCGCCAAGACCACCGCCGCTGTCACTGTTGCCGCCACCGAGCAGACCACCAAGCCCGCCGCCGCTGCCGCCGCTGTCACTGTTGCCGCCACCAAGCAGACCGCCAAGCCCGCCGCCGCTGCCGCCGCTGTCACTGTTGCCGCCACCCTTGAGGATGCCGCCAAGTGGATTGCTGTTATCCCCGCCGCCAAGAAGACCACCAAGTTGGGCATGCGCGGCAGACGCCAGCACGACCAAGGCCAGGAACCCAAGAATGGGAGTGAAAATCTTGTTCCGGATCATTTGTACTCTCCCAGGCCACCAGCCTTTCTGAATGCCATCAAAGATGACGGGTCGTAAATTCCTTGAGCATGGCCGATCAGACGGTCGATCGTATCGTAATCGGCAGCACCGCCCTTGGCACCGCCTGCAGCACCTCTGACCGCGCGCAGATCACCCTCTTCCTCATCTTCAGAGAAATTCCGCTTTGCCTTGCCCGAGGCAAGTTCGGCAACCTTTTCCTCGGCGCGCTCAATCGTCTGGTCACCAAAATTCTTTTCCGAGACCAGACAGGACGTTGGAACAAACCTGGACGATCCGACATCAGCCCATGAATAACGGGTATATTCCTCGACCTCGATCTTTCGAGGCGTGCCTTCTCCCGCCATGCTTTTGGCCTGCTGTTCCAGCTTTTTCTTCGATTTGAAATCGGAATCTGGAAGCTCAAACGCACCTGCAAGGGCATTGATCTTGACCGTTTCGCCAAAGGCTATGCCGCCGCCCGGCGCACCGAAGGCGGATGGAGCTGCATAGACCGGCGCATTTTCACAGGCAATGCGGACACTGTCGCCAACGGCCAGCTGTTCTACCGCAAACGCCGTGGGCACCGCACCGGCAACCAGCGTGGCAAAACCGAAAATGGAAGAAAGAAAGGCGCGTTTCCGTATGAAATTCGTCACGATACACATCCCTGATAACGCTGAAACAAGGTACAGATAATGAGACTTGATGATTTGTTGTCAAGCAACTGTAGTAATTAATACCGCCTGCGCCGTCATAGCACCAGCCTGATATCTGCCGCGCCCCTGTTGACCAACGCCAGGATCCGGCACCGGCCATGACATATGCGGTATTTGTCATGGTGGCCATTGGCGCGGCGGTATGGCATTCCCATATCCGAACAAATCAGATCGTCACGGACCAAAATCCAAGGCTCCGTAAAGGTCCGGCATGCTCGTGGCATGGGCGCTATCATCGCCCCCCCTTCTCAGCAGCGGCTGGTCAACAACAGATAGGAAAGTCTGACTTTGGGCATGATGATCTTCATCAATTTAACGGTGGGCCTTGGTCTGCTGCTCGTCGGCGGTCGGTATCTTGTCCAGCATGCCGTCCAGCTGGCCGGCAAGATTGGCGTGTCGCCACTGGTCATCGGCATGACAATTGTCGCCTTTGGCACCTCGTCACCGGAACTGGTGGTATCGATTGGCGCCATCCTGACCGCACATGACGACATTGTTATCGGCAACATTGTTGGCGGAAACATCGTCAACATCCTGCTGGTCCTGTCGCTGTCCGTCCTGATCTTCCCGATCCCGGTGTCACGACGTTTCATTGCGCGCGAGGGCACGGTGACAGTCGGTGCCATTTTGATGTTCATGGCGCTCTGCTTTGATGGTGTTGTCAGTTTCACGGATGGTCTGGTTCTGCTGGCCGGGTTCGCCGGCTTCATCGCCACCACCCTGATGACAGGCCGGGACGAGGACCAATCGCAGATTGACGGAAGGCAACATGCCGCCGGCACGGCCCCGCTGCGGGCACAGGATCTCGGGCTGCACGGCCTGTGGATTGCCGGGGCGCTGACGGCGCTGGCAGTTGGGTCGAACCTGTTTGTCACGGGGGCAGCCGATCTCAGCCGCCTGCTCGGGGTGTCCGAGGCGGTCATCGGGCTGACCGTGGTTGCGGTCGGCACCGCGGCACCCGAGATCGTGATTGCCACCATCGCTGCCTGGCGACGTGAATCGGGGGTTGCCATCGGCAGTGTGCTGGGAAGCAACATGTTCAACATGCTTGGCATCGGCGGCATTACCGCGCTGGTATCGCCCATCGCGGTAAATCCCCATTTCATCGAGGTTGATGTCATGGTGCTGCTGGCGGCCACGATCTGCGTCGTGCTGATCGGCTATATGCTGAGATCGCTTGGGCGGGTGGTCGGCGCGCTACTGCTGGCCGCCTATATCACCTATACGGTTTCGCTGTTCTGATGGCCTGCCGCACCTCATCGGACGTAAAGAGTTCGTCCGGTGGGATATCGTGGGAACAGAACTCGATAATTATATTAACCGGTCTATGCTTACCTCTTGGTGCCCCGTTCAGAAGGTGGCGAGGCCGGATTTTGACAAAATGCAACATCTGCAACAGTCGTGGACGCAATTTCGCTCGATAGCCGTGCATCTTGGTATGCTGGCTATGATGACAACTCTAGCGGCAGGCTGTGTCACCAGTAACGACGTTCAGCCTGGCAACAAACTCAATCTCTGTGACTTCTCCGGCCCAGATTTCAGGAAAATTGAACGCCACCTTCACCATGAAGTGGCATCGGGGGACAGGGTTTCTGAGCTGGTGTCGAAAATAGCCTGGAACACCAGCCACTGGTTCGAGGATACTAATCTTGCGGACCTCGATGATTATCCAAGGCATGTGAAGGAGTTCAGAACGCACCTTTCCCGCGAAAATTCGTCTCTGCAACCCTATCCGGACGGGTTTCTCATCTTTCATTATCAGGTCTGTGAGAAGCCCAATAGGAACAGCGATCAATGGTCGCTGTTCATCCACGCTGACAAATGGCGCCGCATAGACGAGTTCGGTATCGTCCTGACCTATATCGACTGGAATTTTGCTGCGCGGAGCGAACCCCTGAACCACCGCAGATATCTTGTTGCTAGCGACAGTTTCTCGACGCCGGCAGGCCACAATAGGAAGCCGGTGACAATGGCGCTTGATTCGCTCATGAATGATCGGGGCTATTCCGCAGAGCAGCTGATTGACGAAATCATCGCCGCCGGCTTCGTCGGCAAGCCGGCAAAACTGACAGACATTCAAATAGATTCACGTGAGATGAAAGTGTTGACGCATGAGTTCACCTTCCCTGACCCACTGGGAATCACTGATCCCTCGGTAAATGGCGAACTTGTCTTTTATCGCTTTGGGGGCTTTCTAAGCCCTGATTTCAAATGGCGCTTTACCATCATTGAAGCCCCCAATACGGGCGCTGTCATCAAGATTGAATGACGACTTTTAACCCTTAGTGTGCTGACTTTTTCGACATAGTCGGTCAGGCGATCTCAAGGACCGAGGGTGCCGAGAGATAGAAATCATCTCTGTCAAGCGAGCCATCAAAATCGAGAAGAATGACATGGATGCCGCGCTCACCGTCTGCATTGTCATACAATATCGTGTCCTGATGTCCGTTTGCATCAACATCCTGCCTTCGGATCCACACCGTGTTGACGTTGCTGCCGAGAAAAATCCTGTCAGCGTCACCGCCAATTTGAAAATCTGTGACAAGATCGGCCTCCCCGAGCGTGTCCTTTGGTCTGTCACGGATGTTCAGGAAAAATATGTCGCTTCCGGTGCCACCGGTCAGAACATCGCGTCCGCTGCGTCCCGATAACCAGTCATTACCGGCACCTCCGTGAAGAACGTCATCGCCTTCATTTCCATATAGGTAATCATTGCCACCATGACCAAGGATGAAATCGTTTGCGGTTGAACCTTGAAAATTGTCACTACTATGGGCTCCATTCCAAACCACAAGATTATCTGTAATCGGTAACGTTATGTGATCGGCGCTGGAAGGTGGATTTGTTGTTCGTGTGACGCTCGCATCATCAGCAGGGACATCAGAACCGCCATCGATATCGGTCGGCGTCTGTGGCGGATTGGACGACGCCGGACGCAGCGAATTCTCACGAATATCCTTTGCTGATGCGGCGTTGAATCCGGGTTCGCTCCCGTCTTTTGTCAATCGGGACAGCGCTGCGTTAGCCTCGTTGGTATTGGAGTCAATATCCGGAACAAGATTAGCTTCGTTCAATCCCAAGGCGATGGCCGCGTTGCTGTTGTCGTTCAGCACTGAATAACCAATTTTGGATGTCAGCCTTGACACCACCTCATTGACTGAGGCGAAGGCGGCTTCCGCGTCCTGTCCAACGGCAAGTACTTTTTCACCGCGTCGCGCCGGGTCTGTTAGATCAGCTCTATCTCTTTTGTCAGACGAACGCGCCTCTGGCACAGCTTCTTCTGTTGTATATCTGCCGTTAAAAACACCAGAACTTGCTTCGACACCTACCCTTGTCACCAAACGAAGGCCGCTATCCGGATTTTCAAGAAAAGCGTAAGCGTGATGAGCTGATCCAACCACTGGCTTCCAGCCAATGCCGAATACAAGCCCTGTATGCTGGTTTGCGAAAGCAAGCTGGGGTTGATTCTCGATGTCCTGCGCCTTCTGGCGGGCCTCTTCCGCCTCGCGGGCCTTGCGCTCATTATCAAGGCGGCGCTGCTCGCGCTCAAACCTCTCTCGCTCCATTGCGGCCTGTCGATCCTGCTCGGCGCGTTCGGCGTCCTCGCGGGCCTTGCGCTCATTATCAAGGCGGCGCTGCTCGCGTTCAAACCTTTCACGCTCTATCGCAGCCTGACGTTGCTGCTCGGCGCGTTCGGCTTCCTGACGCTGTTGTTCAGCCTCGCGCTGACGCGCCGCGCGCATGACGGCATCGTCATAGTGATCATTATCATCCGATCCACCGCCACCACTATCGCTATCGCCACCGCTTGAGTATCCACCACCCGTGTCACCGGTGTTGCCAAGACCATCACCAATACCGGGACCATCCCCGCCGGTGATACCGGCTGTCCATCCTCTGTAAGGGTTGTCGTCAATTACGCCGCCCGGCCCGTTTTCGCGTTCCATGGGAATATCGCCCTCCTCCGCCATGGCCGAGCGTAGGTTGATCAGCGACAAAAACAGTCAGCGGAAAAATAAAGCGTCTCAACAATCAACCAGCCGAGCCAGTCAATAGCCTGTTGAACAAGCGTTGAACAGGTTAAAACGGTAAGTCAAGGAATATTCAACTTATTGTTTTATATTAATATTAATCAATTAATTAATTTATTTGTTGGGAAATCAGCACGACCTGAAATCGGAAAGGAACCGAGTCCACCCAACAAATCCCAAGCACACCGCCTCGAAGAAACGCCTCACCTGTCTCTGATCAGTTCAATGATCCCCCGCAAAGCTAGAATAAACCCACTAACCAAAATTAGTGCAGTTATACTGCCCCACATCGCACCGGTGGCATTGATGGCGAGTAGACCGAAGCCGTTCCCCTTTTCGATCATATAAAGAAGTCGGTTTGGAGAGCTGAATATCCACCATGCGAAAACAAGGATCGCCGGGATCATAGGAATGCTGATCCAAGCCCCGCGCCGCATGGCGGTATTGCGGTATTCATCATAATTGACATGGATATGGCGGGCATGCGCCTCCAAAAGCGGATAGATCCGCCACATCTTGACGCTGATGGTCAGCGGCCAGACCAGACATATTGCCGCCAGAACAATCTGTTCGACGATGAAATGGATATAGGCCGCGCGCGGCAGTCTGGCACCGACCTCGTCCAGCTGTGCCTGCGTTACCGTCAGGATGCCGAAAACAGAACTCGGCAATCTGTCCGCAATCCAGTCCGTGACGACAAAGGCGTGATGATAGGGCGGCCAGGTCTGGATCAACAGCCAGGCAACAGGCATGAACACCAAATGCCCGTAAAACAGGATGTTAGACGGCCTGACAAAAAAGCAATTACGAAACTCCACAGCCCGCCGCACCTCATCGGACGTAAAGAGTTCGTCCGGCGGGATATCGGTCCGCTTGATCAGCCGCAATGGCGGACCCCGTTTCCAGAAGGCACGGATGGTCATTGGCTCACCTCCCGTCCCAGTCTAGTGGACAGAGGTAAATTTCACGTTAACAGCCAATACACGCAGAGGCCGGATCGGCCCCTAAAAATCGGTCGGTGCGCCGCCCTCCTCCTTGCGGCGGGCGACGAATGCACACAGGGCCTCGTCGATGGCCGGGTCGATTGGCGGGGCCTCATATTCGGCAAGGATCTGTTTCCAGGCGGCATTGGCGCGGTCATGCGTCCAGACGGCGCCGGTTTCCTCCCACGCCTCGTAATTGCGCCAGTCCGACATCAGCGGCGCGTAAAAGGCGTCACGATAGCGTTCCCGGGTGTGGTCCGCGCCAAAGAAATGGCCGAACGGACCCACGGCACCAATCGCCTCGACCGCCAGATCATCGGTGCCAATCGGCACCGGACGGTTGGTATAGGCGATCTGTTGCAGCATTTCGCAATCGATGATGAATTTTTCAAAGCTGGCCGACAGCCCGCCTTCCATCCAGCCCGCCGCGTGATAGATCACATTGGCATGCCCGGAACAGCATGCCTGAAGCGAGAACAGCGATTCCCAGATTGCTTGTGCGTCCGGCGCGTTGCAGGCATTGGCGTTGGAGGCACGCCAGGGCAGCCCGTAGCGCCGTGCCATCTGCCCCGACATATGCATGGCGCGCACATATTCCGGCGTGCCAAAGGCCGGTGCGCCGGTCTTCATGTCGACATTGCTGGTAAAGGCACCGTAAACACAGGGCGCGCCATCACGCACATGCTGTAACAACGCAATCGCGGCCAGCCCCTCGGCATTCTGCTGTGTCACCGCGCCGGCAATCGTCACCGGAGCCATCGCGCCGGCCAGGGTGAAGGGTGATATGATCACCGCCTGTCCGCGCCGGGCCGCGCGCATCGCACCATCCAGCATCGGCCAGTCATGTTTCAGGGGCGACGACGAGTTGATGTTGGTGAACATATGCGCGCGTGATTCAAATGCCTCATCCGTCAGTCCGGCGGCAATCCGCGCCAATTCCATGACATCCTCGATCCGCTCGGGCCCGAGCGAATAGGCATGGATCACCTTGTCGGTCAGGGTCAGAATGTCGTAATGCGCGTCGAGATGCCGGATCGAGGCGTGAATGTCGATCGGCTCGACCGGATAGCCGCAATTCATGTGAATGCAGTTATAGGACTGGGCAAGCCGCAGCAGGTCCTGGAAGTCGGCGCGATTGCCGACCCGCCGGCCACGATCGAGATCCATTACATTCGGTGCCGAGGCAACCTGTCCGAAATTGACATGCCGCCCGCCGATCGTGATCTCGCGATCGGGATTTCGCGGGGTGATGGTGAATTGCGCCGGCGCGCGGTCAACCGCCTCCATGACAAAGTCACGATCCATATGCACCAGCTTTGTATCATAATCGACCCGGCACCCCGCCGCCTTCAGGACATCCAGCGCCGTATCATTCAGGAACAGGATGCCGATTTCCTCGAGAATCCGCATGCTGGCATCATGGATGGCCTCAACACCGTCCGGGTCGACAGGCTGTGCCGGGTCGTCAAGATAGGTGACAGCGCCCCATTCAAGCTGTGTGGCAAGAAAGGGCGTCTTCAGGCGCTCGCCATCACCGCGACGACGACGGCGTGACCGCTTGGCCGAATCAGATCCGATTTCGGACATGGGGCACCTCATTCAGCTTTCCCCTTTCGACGGTAACAGTGGCAACACCTTCAATCGTTCTAAAAATGACGCTCGATACCCAAATTCGGTCACAGGACAGGGACAGGTGAGCTTTGCCGCTGTCAAACGCCGCTGCGGATGGTAGAAGAACAGCAACTGAATGACGGCCAACCAGGAGACATGCGCGGTGGCACCACAGATCCAGTTTGTTCTTGGCGGCGCCCGGTCAGGCAAATCGGCGCACGCCGAAATGCTGACGCAGCAGTCTGCTGGCCGCCCAGCCGACAGCGATCGCCTTGTCTATATTGCCACAGCCGAGATCTTTGATGATGAAATGGCGGCACGGGTCGACCTGCATCGCCAGCGGCGCGGGCCGGAATGGGCGCTTGTCGAGGCACCTGTCAATCTTTCACAGGCTATCAGCGAGAATGACAGCGAGACCACAGCCATCCTTGTCGACTGTCTGAGTGTCTGGACGACAAATCTTCTGATCCATGAACATGATATGGACAAAACACGCCAGGAGCTTGTCGACACCATCCGCACTTGTCGGGGCAGGCTTGTCCTTGTGGCCAGCGAAACCGGCCTTGGCATTGTGCCGGACAACGCCCTGTCGCGCCGCTTTCGAGACGCCAATGGTTTACTGAACCAGGCCATCGCCGCGGCAGCTGACGAGGTGTTTTTTATGATGGCAGGTATTGCTTTAAGAATTAAACCACAGCAATAAACATTCACCTTTCCTAAAGATCTGGTTCCGGACCCTTCATGAATTCATTTTCCTCACCAGGCCACATTGCCGAATTGATTGGAAAGCTGCCGCAGCCGGATGGTGTGGCACGGGCCAGCGCCGCTGCGCGCCAGGACCAACTGACCAAACCGCCGGGCTCGCTTGGCAAACTTGAACAGCTGGCGCTGTGGATGGCGGCCTGGCAAAGGACTGACAGACCCCAGATCACCAATGGCAAATGCCTTGTCTTTGCTGGCAACCACGGTGTCGTCAAGCAGGGGATCAGCCCGTTCCCGCAGGAAGTCACCCAGCAGATGGTGTGGAATTTCGAGGCTGGCGGAGCCGCAATCAACCAGCTTTGCGAGACCGCAGGACTGGAACTGAGTGTCACCGCACTCGATCTTGGCCGTCCCACCGTCGATTTCACAACGGCGCCTGCCATGGACCCTGACGAGGTTCTGCATGCGATGAATGTTGGCGCTGCCGCCATTGGCGAGACATGCGATTATCTGATTGTCGGCGAAATGGGCATTGGCAACACCACTGCCGCTGCCGCCATCTGCATGGCCAGATTCGGCGGTGATGCCGGTGGCTGGGTCGGGCCGGGCACAGGTCTCGACCCGGCGGGCGTCAGCCACAAGGCAATGATTGTTCAGGCGGCCATCGACCGACATGGCGACAAGGTAACCGATTGCGTCAGTCTTCTTGCCGCCTGTGGTGGCCGTGAACTGGCGGCAATTGCGGGCGCTGTCCTCGAGGCACGACTGCGCAGCATCCCTGTCATGCTTGACGGGTTCATTTCGTCCGCCGCCGCCGCCGCACTGACGATTGGCAAAAGGCTGGATGTTCTGGATCACTGCATGATTTCGCATCTGTCTGCGGAGCCGGGACATATTCGCCTTGCTTCCGCCCTGCGGATGCAGCCGCTGCTCGACCTGCGGATGCGACTTGGCGAGGCAAGCGGTGCCGCGGTGGCGACATTGCTGGTCCGCGCTGCGACGGCGGCCCATAATGGCATGGCGACCTTTGCCGAGGCAGGCGTCAGCAAAGAAACATGACACTGGACAGGGAAATGGACAGGGATAGGGACAGGGCACCGTCGCAATCCCCGTTCGGCGACTGCGCCGCGGCGTTTTTACTTCTCAGCCGCATTCCAACCGGCTGGTACAGGTTTCCTGCCGAACGCCCTCCCAATTTCACATCGGCACTCTGGGCCTTTCCCCTCGTCGGGCTTGTCATTGGCGGCGCGGGTGGCGCCATCCTGGTGACTGGCGCGGCCCTTGGTCTGCCGCCGCTGGCCAGCGCGTCACTGGCGCTTCTTGGCCTTGCCTTGCTGTCAGGTGCCATGCATGAGGACGGGCTGGCCGACATGGCAGACGGGTTTGGCGGTGGTCGGGACAGCAACGACATCATCCGGATCATGCATGACAGCCGCATCGGGGCCTATGGTGTGCTGGCGCTGATCCTTGCGACCGCTCTCAGACTTTCGCTGCTGGCTCTGAGCCTTGAGGTGCTGGCAGGTTGGCATCTGGTCGGTTTCATGGCGATGATCGGGGCGGCGAGCCGGTTTCAGCCGGTATTGCAGCTATCGGTCTATTCCGTCAGCCCGCATGCCAGCCTGGCTGCCCTGACCGGGCGCACCAGCATTACAAGGCTGATTGTCGCGCTGTTCCTGTGGGCACCTGCCATGATCTGGATTTTGGGGCTGTTGCCGACGGCCTGTATTGCGCTGCCGGCATGCGCCCTCAGCCTGTGGATTGGCCGGGTGGCGACACGCAAAATTGACGGCCTGACGGGTGATGTGATGGGCGCAACAACCCTGTGCGGCGAGATCATGATGTTGATCAGTTGGGCGTCGGTTGGCGCGATGCTGCCGGCATGACATCACATCCGGAAATTTGTGAAATCTTTTTTGTTCGCCATGCACCGGTGGTCAAGCAACGCAATCATGTGCCGCCTCATGACCCGCCGATTGAGCCGCACCGGTTTGATGTAACGCCGCTTGTCAGCCAGCTTCCGACAGCTGCAGATTGGCATGTATCGCCCTTGCGGCGGGCGCAGCAGACAGCACAATTGCTGGCCCCTGCACTGGCGCCGGCAGTGATGTCAGACTCCCCGCACCTCGTCGAGATGGATTTCGGGATCTGGCACGACAGACCGGTGGCCGAGATTTGGGATCAGATCAAGGATGGGCCACTTCACAACTGGGCCTTTCTGACCGCCGACCTGACTGCGCCACAGGGCGAGTCCTTTGCCGCGCTGACCGACCGTGTCGCGGGATGGATGCGCGAAGTTGAAGCGGCGTTCACGCCCACTCCAAGGATCGTTATCACCCATGCCGGCGTGATACGGGCGGCGATGGCACTGGCGCTGGCCGCACCGCTGGATCATGTGGTCGGTGTGCCGGTACCGCATTTCGGCGTTCTGAAACTGACCCTGATGGACCCGGAACGCGCCACCGCTGCCGGTGGCGCCTGGCTTTTCGGGGGGCTGACCGATCCCGGAATCACCTGACCGGATTATGACCGGACAATGGCCGGACGGGACTAGCTGTTGAGATGCCGGACCCCGCGAGGATCAATCCAGCCAATCGAGCCATCCTCGCGCCGATGCACGACATTCAGCCCGAAATGCGCGGCATTTCTGAACATCAGCATTGGCGCTTCGCTAAGTTCAAGCTTCATCACCGCCTGCTCGACCGTCAGCATCTCGATGTCATAGGCAAGTTCGGCAACCACGGCTGGCATATCGTCATTTTCCGCGCCATCCTCGATCTGGTCGGCACCGGCATAAATCATCATGGTTGCGGGCAGGACGTCATCCTCTTCCGCCGGTGTGACCGCACCACGATGATTCTTCAGCCGTCTCTTGTGCCGACGAAGCCGTTTCTCGGCATGTTCGATCGCGGCCTCCAGCGCCGCATGGGCGTCATGCGCAAACCCTGTCGCCTCGAGTTCCATTCGTCGAGACAGGGCAACACGGGTCTTTACCCGAAATCCGGAATCAGCCTTTTCCAGGGTCACATGGCCACTCACCGCACGATCAAAATATTTTTCGACGACACTGTTCAACGCCGTTTCGGCATGTGTCTGAAACGCCGAACCGGTATCCATGTTTTTTCCTGAAACGCTGATATTCATATCTGTCTCCCTTCCGAGCGGACGTTATGGCGGCACCGGAGTGGCCATAGGCCTTGGGGGGACCGGCGCAACCTGCTTTCGTGGGCTGCCAGACAGCCCACATGAGCGGAACGCACTGCATCTGCGCCCATCACAAACAATTTTATCTGTTGGGGAGAGCGGACGGGCGCTCCGACACTTAAAGGCTGCCAAGAAAAACAATTTGGCGCAAGCGAAACCGTGCCATCATGCCGCATCTGCCGGAAGATACCGAAGTCCAAGCGACAGACGCCCCGACCCGATGCGATCTACACCATGAAGCGGTCGTGCCTGTTCGCCCTCGCGTTCCGCAAATCCTTCAGCAGACATCAGCACAATGCGGCCTGGCCGGTCATCGATGCGCCGGATCCCGGCCCCCTGACGATCAGTGCAGGTAAAAAGGCGTGACGTGCCGGCAAGTGTGACAATGACCACAATCCCGCGATATCGCCTGCCATCCCGGTGGATACCAATCCCCCGTGACCCCGCCGGATAACGCTGGATTGCAAAATCATTCAGGACAATGTCCGGAGGCAGTGGCGGCGATGTCATCAGGGCACCCGCCTGCCGCAATGTCTTTTCAAGCAAGGTCGCAAGCAGTGCGAAAGTCCCCTCGCGCGGCGCGGGAAAACAGACATCGAAATCCTGAAACACGCTGTTGCCGCGATGTTCAATCTGCGGTGTGGCGGTGCGGTAGGTCTGCTGGCCTGCATAGTCGCCAAGCCGTGCAATTTCGGTGCCCGTCAGAAAGGCCAGGCTTGTCGCCCGGCGCGCCGGCGCCTGCAGCCGTGTCAGGGCGCGTCGCATGGCCATGAGCCGTTGCGGCGTGACGGCAAAATCCAGATCACTCATGAGATCACTCATGATATGCCTCGGACCTGATGAATTCGACAGGCGAGCGGCATTGTGCGCAGACAAGCCCCGGCTTTCGGCGATGGCGTCCAACCTCGAAACATCCTTCGGGACAGCGCATCAGCCACGGTTCAGACGCGAAGTTCAACGTATGGCACCGGGTTGCGCTGCATCCGATCTCACGTGCCTTGCGGCGCCATACCGCATCATGACCATGATGTGGCCCGACCAGCGCATGGGCGATTTCATGAAGAATGGTGTCGCGGATATGGTCTTCCTCGGCATAGCGTACATAGTGACGTGACAGCGAAATTTCCCGCCGACGATAATCACACTGACCGGCACGCCGACGCGCATTGTCGAGCCGCACAGTCCAGCCATCAAGGCCATGTTCGCGCATCAGGCCTGCCGCGGTTTCGAGAGCGCCCTTGAGCGGGCGCGCCGGGGCGCCCACATCATCTGTCCCGCTCTTATCGTGCCTCATGCGTCGCCAGCCATTTGACCACCGAACCGGCTGCGGGAATCCAGGCCAGACCAGCCAGGACAAAGAACAGGAGATCGACCAGAAAATGGATCTCCATGATGAAAGTCGACAGCCACACCATGCCCCCGACATAGATCGCCAGCGCGGGCAGAATGCCAAAGGCCACAGCAAGATGACGCCACCGTTTCATGTCATGTTCCTTCTCGTCATACCGACCAGTCCAAGCCGGCATCATATAGCAGCTTCAGACTCATCACGAAAAGCAGACAGTAGGTCACATCATAGAACAGCTTGTCCGACACGATATCATTCAGCTTCTTACCGAAATACACACCAAGTGGAATAAAGGGGACAAGCATCAAGGACATCATCAGGCTGTCACCGCTGAACAGGCCCAGATCACCATAGAAAGGCAGTTTCGCCACGTTGATGACAAAGAAAAAGACACTCATCGTGCCAACAAAGACCTGACGCGCCAGCCGGTGTGGCAGCAAAAACAACTGCGCCGGGATGCCACCGGCAAACGCAACAAAGCTGGCAAGGCCCGATAGGCCACACCAGCCGATTGCCCGTGGCCAGAGACGGGCCACGATGCGCTGTGCGATTTCCTCGGCAAGTTCAGTCTGGGGCCAGATGCGAAGCCGAAGATAATTCAGCGCCGTCAGCATCCCGATCGTGCCAACCAGCCACAGCAGCATGGCATTGCTGAAATAGTCAAACAGCAGCCACCCTGCCAGCTGACCGGCAAGACCGAAACCGCACATGATCAGGGCAAACCGGCGGTCGATATGTTTCCGCCAGATGTAGAGAACCCAGACGTCAGTGATCAGAAAGATCGGCAACAGCACCCCAAGTGCCGGTTTTGGGGGAAGAACAAAAAGCAGAATGGGCATGCTCATCGTTCCGAGCGCACCGCCAAATCCCGATTTCGAGATCGCCAGCGCCATCACCGACAGGAAACAGATCGCCCAGAACAGAACCGGTGTTGCCTGCATGGCCTCAAAACCGGGCATAATCACTCCCCCACACCCTTGTGCCGGCTAACCTGCATCCAACTCACTCGCCACGAAGGCGCTGCGCGCGCCCCTCGCGAAAGGCAATGTAGGACACCGCGCTGAGAACCACCAGCGCACCGATGATCGTCGACAGCACTGGAATTTCGTCAAACAGCGTGATGCCGAACAGTATGACGAACAGCAGCTGGACATATTTGCCCGTCTGCGCCGCCCACATCGGCCCCTGAAAAGATTTCATCAATGTCATATGTCCAAGCGTCGCCGCCGTACCGATGGCCACAATGCCAACCCAGTTCATGGCCGACATGGGCTGCCAGAACAGCATCGCGGGTACCGCGGTGGCGACCGCAATGCCTGCCGACAGCGCAATGATGATGACATTGTCGCCATGATGTGCCTTCAGGGATTTCGCAATCAGGTCGGACACCGCAAACAGGGGGGCGGTCAGCAGCACCGCGACTGTGCCAAGATTGATCTCGGCAAATCCGGGCTTGATGATCACCATTGCGCCAACAAAGGAAATCAGGATTGCCAGCAGCCGCCGCATCTTCAACCCCTCGCCGAAATAGATGGCAGCCCCAATTGTGGCATAGACCGGCCCGAGATTGAGCAGGGCATTCACCTCGGCAAGGGGAATACGCATGATGCTGTAGAACCAGAACAGCACCGCCAGCGAATGGCAGACAGACCGCACCACCAGCATTTTCCAGCTTGCCCTGACGCTGGTTCCACCAAGCGTTCTGGCAACAAGGGGCAGCAGCAGCATAATGCCGAAGACATAGCGCAGGAACACAGTCTGGACAGGTGGCAAATCCGTCAGGAACAGCTTTACCGAAACCATCACCAGAGCAAACAGCAGACAGCTGAGAACCATCCAGGCGAGTGTCCGGCGCACCTCGGTGGCAGGACCGTCGGATCGGGTCAGAATGGTCATGCAGACCGGCTTTCATTCCAGTACAGGGGGCCACCGCGGAATGCCGGAAACCCGACACCAAAAATACAGGCCGCATCCGCCATATCAGCGGAATCCACCACCCCCTCGGCAACCGCGGCGCGGCATTCGGCAACCAGCGGCGCCAGCAATTCGACGGCAATGTCGTCAAGCTCGGCCTCGGCATATACCCCGCGCGGCCTGACAGCCTTCTTGCCATCCCATTGATAGAACCCGGACCCCGTCTTGCGCCCCAGATTGCCAGCCTCGATCAATTCCGTCAGTGCTGCGGCGGCGTTGTCTGAGATTCCGATGACCCGGCCGGCATCAAGACAGACATCAAGCCCAACCTGATCACACAGTTCAATCGGCCCCATCGGCATGCCGAACATCACCAGCGCCTGATCAAGCTTGTCCGGGTCCGCCCCGTCCAACATGACCTCGATCGCGCGGAACATGTAGGGCAGCAGTGCCCGGTTGACTAGAAAACCGGGTGATGACTTGCACCTTACCGGCTGCTTCTTCATCGCCCCACAGGCAAACATCGCCCGGCTGACGAAATCCTGACGGCTGGCATCGGTGTAGACGATCTCGACAAGGGGCAGCACCGGCACAGGATTGAAGAAATGCATACCGATCAGACGTGTTGGATCGGCCAGCGCGCTGCCTATCTGTTCCAGGGGAATTGCCGAGGTGTTGGTTGCCATGATGGCGTCAGGCTTCATCACGGCCTCGGCGGCGACAAAGACCTTCTGTTTGACATCAAGCCGCTCGGCGACAGCCTCGATCACCAGATCTGCATCCTTCAGTCCCACGCCATCCGGATCGGCCGTCAGACGGCCAAGCGTGTCGGCAACGCGCTGCGGATCTTTCAGTCGCCGCTCATACAGGGCACGCGCCCGATCAACAGCCCCGTCGATGACAGCCCTGTCCAGATCCTGCAAGGTAACCGCAAATCCGGACATCGCCGCAACAGCGGCGATATCACCGCCCATCGTTCCGGCCCCGATGACATGGATGCGGGTTATGTCCGCCTCTCCCCGAGCGCCCTTCTTGACCGCGTCATTCAACTGGAAGGTCCGTCGCAACCCTGCGGAAGCAGGCGTCATCATAAGTTGAGAAAACAGTTTCGTTTCATTTTTCAATATATTGTTTTTACTTAAATCATCTACTGAAAAATGGTCTAGAATGGCAAAGGGAGCTGGCATGTTCCGAGGCGTGGTTCTGAGCATCAGCCTGGCCCGTTCATCCTCGATCATCGCCGCCAGATCCCCGGTTGCCGGTGGTGCCGCACGGGCAATCCTGCCGGCAATGGCGTCGCGCGCGGCCTGTTCCAGACCGTCTCGATCAGCCACCAGATGATCGATCGCCCCGGCATCCCGCGCGGCGCGCGCCTTCAATGGGCGGCCATGCAGGACAAGCTGAAGAGCGGCTTCCGGCCCCATTCTCTCGCAAGCCCGGGCCGACCCGCCATAGCCCGGAAGCAGGCCAAGGTTGATTTCCGGAAACCCGACCTGGCACGCCGAATCGTCTATGGCGATGATATGCTCAAAGGCCAGCGCAAGCTCCAGCCCGCCCCCGACGCAGATACCATCGATCAGGATCACCGTCGGGCAGGCAAGATCCTCTATTTTCTGAAAGCATTCCAGAACCCCGGCAATATGCGCCTCGACATCATGGCGTGTTTCCAGACCGGCGAATTCATTGATGTCAGCGCCAAAAATAAAGCCTCGCGACTTGCCGGACCGGAACACAAAACCCTGCGGCGACCCTGCATCCAGACTGTCAATGATCGAGAACAGCTCGGCCATTACCGCATGTGACAGCACATTTGCCGACCGTCCCTTTACATCAATGGTCACCCAGGCAATGCCAGCCTCGTCATGGGTCAGATCGAAATGCTCATAGGATGTCATGCAAGCCTCCCGCGGTGGCGGAAATCGAAAACAACGTCTGGGATGGTATCACGGGCGGAACACATCTGATGGATCTTGTGGCGTATCTTGGCACGAACAGCCCGGTGGCGTCACTCGGCACGTTGGTGGTCCAGACGAGAGACAGCCGCCACAAGGAGAGCCTCCACACTGTCATGAATCTCCAGATTTGCCAGCTGTTTTTGTGCAATGGTCTGGTCTGATCCACCATCGCCTTCGAATGTGTCGCTGTGACGCGCCAGCAACCAGACGGGCAGACCAAGCTGCCGCGCCGCGGCGATCTTGGCAAAACTGGCCTCACCACCTGAATTCTTGCAACACAGAAGCGTGATGTCAGCCTCGATGAATTGTCTGCGCTCGGCCTCGACACTTGTCGATGGCAAGGCATTGATGAAAGTCACATTGTCAGGCGCGACGCGGCCCTCGACATTCAGCGCCCGCGCGAGCAAGGCGATATCACGCCGCTGCATGAAAATTTCGATGGATTGTGTGCCGCCGGCCAGAAATACCCGGCTGCCGGCAGGGATGGCATCCGCCATGTCCTGCCAGCTGGTAAAGCTGCGCCAGTCATCCCCCTCCAGCGGCTGCCAGGGGGGACGCTCGAACCGCAGCAGGGGAATTCCTGTGCCCGCTGAGGCAAGGCGTGCATTGCGGCTGATATGCCTAGCAAAGGGATGGGTGACATCGATCAGCAGATCGATGGCATGATCACGACAGAAGGTGGCCAGACCATCCGCGCCGCCAAACCCGCCATTGATGGTTGCGACCGGCAGCGCTGCCGGGTTCGGCGTGGCCCCGGCCAGCGAGGCGGTGATGGCAAATCTGCCATCGGCAACAAGCCGGTCAATGACCGCGCGCGCCTCTGCCGTGCCGGCAAGGACAAGCGTTTTCACCTTCTGCCGGGTCATTCCCCGACCCCGTCGGCAAGCCTGCCAGCCCGGCCAAGCATCTCACCATCACGCCCGACTATCACCACTTCGACATCCATTGGCGCGCCCTGAAGCTGGGCCAACGCCGTATCCCGGGCCGCCTCTGCCACAGCGGTGGCAAGTTTCGCACGCTGGATGCTGTCCACCATCCCGGACACCTCAAGGACGGAATTCGCACCTGCAACGCGGTCATGATCAAATCCGAAGACCTCCGCCATTCCGGCAAGCGCGGCAAAATCCACCTGCGAGCGGGCGGAATGCAGATCGGTGGCACCTTGGGCAAGCTTCACCATCTTGCCGAAGCCACCAAGGATCGACAGGTTGGGAACCGGATTGCGGCGCATATATTTCAACATGCCGCCAACGAAATCACCCATGTCGATCAGGGCGATATCCGGCAGATTGTACCGGGCCCGCCCCCAGCCTTCGGAGGTCGCGCCCGTTGATCCCATCACATGGGGCAGATCATTGGCCCGCGCCACATCTATGCCGCGATGGATCGAGGCAATCCAGGCTGAACAGGAAAACGGTCTGACCACGCCGGTGGTGCCAAGGATTGAAATGCCGCCTTCGATCCCAAGCCGTGGGTTCCAGGTCTTCAGCGCGATCGCGTCTCCACCGGGCACGGAAATCTCGATTTCAACATCGCGCGGTCCCTGCAGGGCGCTGGCAAGCTCGTCAATGGCCTCGCGCATCATCCGGCGTGGCACCGGGTTGATGGCAGGCTCGCCAACCGGCACCGGAAGACCGGCCTTGGTGACCACCCCGACCCCGTCGCCGCCGTGGAAGCTGATCCCCGTTCCCTTCGCACCGGCCCTGACGGTGGCACGGATCAGCGCGCCATGCGTCACATCGGGGTCATCACCGGCATCCTTGACGATGCCGGCACGAAACCACAGCCCAGTTGCCGCGTCATCGGCGGCATTGCCGGTGGCCTTGTCAGCCACCTCAAGATCGGCGTTTTTGCCGCTTGGCGTGACAATTGTGACGCGATCAGGAAATTTCCCTGTCACCATCGCCGTGTAGGCTGCATTGACAGCGGCGGTGGCACAGGTGCCCGTGGTCCAGCCAAAGCGGAGTGTGGTCTCTAGCGTTGTCTTCCGCGTTGCGGGACGGCTCATGGATCAGACACCTGTCGGGTTTTGTTGGCGCGGTGGCAGGAATAACCGGACTGGTCTTGAAAACCTGCCGCTGCTAGAATTCGACTTTCAGATTAGTACCGAAAATTCAGAATATCATCCACCATTCACCGGGCAGACAAGATGTCAGACGCACCAACCACGTCTCAGCAGCGCGATCAGGGCATCCTGCCCCGCCTCGACGCGCGCGACTGGCCGGAATTCCAGCCGGGCTGGGTATGGATGACGGGTGGTGGTCCGGGGGATCCCGGCCTGATCACACTGCATGCGTTGAATGCCCTGCAGCAGGCAGACGTCATTGTTTACGATGCGCTGGTCGATCCGGCCCTGTTACACTGGGCACGTGCCGACGCGCAGGTTGAATATGCCGGCAAACGTGGCGGCAAACCATCGCCAAGCCAGCGTGATATTTCGCTTCGCCTTATCGAGCTTGCCCGCCAGAATCTGCGGGTGCTGAGGCTGAAGGGAGGCGATCCGTTCGTGTTTGGTCGCGGCGGCGAGGAAGCCCAGACATTGGTCAAGGCAGGGATCAGGCTGCGGGTCATCCCCGGAATCTCGGCTGGTATTGGCGGCCTTGCCTATGCCGGCATTCCGGTGACGCACCGCGACGTCAACCAGTCCGTGACCTTCCTGTCCGGGCATGACAAAACCGGACTGACGCCGTCGGCCATAGACTGGCAGGGGCTTGGCAGCAGCGCCCAGGTGATTGTGATGTATATGGCAATCAAGCATATGCCTGACATCTGTGCCCGCCTGATTGCCGCCGGCCGTGCCCCGGATGAGCCTGTCGCCATCGTCCAGAACGCCACCCGTGAAGATATGCAGGTGCTTGAGACAACGCTTTCCAGGGCACCCCGGGACATTACCGACAGCGGCATAGGTGCGCCATCCATTGTCTGTGTCGGTCGTGTCGTGTTGATGCGCCAGTGCCTGGACTGGCTTGGCCAGATGGCCGGTGAACCGGTGCGCAATGAAGACCCGCTTGGCGTGCGGACAATGTCGGACACGGCGTAATGGCGTCGCGGGCGCTGGTTGTCGGCGGCCTGACCTCCGGCAGTGGCAAGACAATGCTGACATTGGGGCTGCTGCGGGCGCTGGCGCGGGCCGGACATTCGATCAGCGCTGCCAAGACCGGCCCCGACTATATCGACAGCGCGTTTCTCGGCGCTGCTGCGCTTTCCCCTTCGGTCACTCTCGACAGCCACGCGATGCCACCGCCGATGATCCGTCATCTTGCGGTCACCCGGCCAGGCGAGCTGCTGATCATTGAAGGCGTCATGGGTCTGTTCGACGGCACCGATGGCGGCAGTGGCAGCACAGCACAACTGGCAGCGACCCTTGGCGCGCCAATCCTGCTTGTTCTTGACGCCCGCCATCAGGGGCAGACGGCGGCGGCGCTTGCCGCCGGCATCAGAAGTCAGCTTCCTGCGGAAACAACCCTTGCCGGGGTCGTGCTGAACCGTGTCGCCTCACCTCGCCATGAAGCGCTGATCGTCGAAGCTCTGTTGCAACGTGGCATTCCGCATCTCGGCAGCCTTTCGATGACACCCTCGATAGCGGTGCCGTCACGCCACCTTGGACTTGTGCAGGCGGCAGATCTTGCCGCAAATGATGACCTTGAACCCCTGATCGAGTCAGCTGCCGCGCTTGTCGAGTCGTCGCTGGAGATTGATGCCATCATAGCCGCGGCAGGACCGTTACCGGACGCACCACCCCTGCCCCGTCCCACCGCACCCGGCCAGCGCATTGCCATTGCCCGTGATGTCGCCTTCGGTTTTGCCTATACCCACATGCTGGAGGGATGGCGTGGCGCCGGTGCCGAAATCATTCCCTTCTCGCCACTGGCAGATGAAACGCCTGATACCGATGCCGATTTCATATTTCTTCCCGGCGGATATCCCGAACTTCACCTGCCGACCCTTGCCGCCGCCCGACAATTTCACCAAGGTCTGTCTCTGGCGGCATCTCGCGGTGTTCGGATCTATGGTGAATGCGGGGGGTTCATGACGCTTGGCAGGACCATCATCGATGCTGACGGCACGTCATACCCAATGGCTGGCCTGCTTCACCTCGAGACAAGCTTCGCCGCACGCAAACTGCATCTTGGCTACCGCAGCCTGACGCCACTGGTCGATATCTGGCCGCATTCAAGCACCATTACCGGGCATGAATTTCACTACACAACAGCGACCACAGCGCAGGGCCCACCGCTATTCCAGATGCAGGATGCGGCCGGCCGGGATCTTGGCACCGCCGGATTGGCAGAGGGTTCGGTCTGCGGGTCATACGCGCATATCATCGCCTGAACCGCATCCGGTCACGACCGCCTAGGCTTCATCCATGTCGGAACCAGCATCAGCCACGCGCCCGCGCTTTGGCCGCAGGATATGCGCATGCGCGGCGTCATACAGCGCGCTGTCCCGAAATTCATCATTCTGCGCCAGTCCGCGCCCCACGAAGATCAACGCGGTGCGGGTGATTTTTTCGGCCTGTACCGCCTGACGCACTGTCGACAATGTGGCATGGATGTAGGATTCATCCGGCCAGCCGACGCGGTAGGCGACAATCACCGGGCAGTCCGCCCCGTAATGGGGGGTCAGATCACGTTCGATCTGGCGAAGGTTGCGGATCGACAGATGGATGGCAAGGGTCGCCCCGGTCCTGCCAAGGCTGCTCAGCTCCTCACCAGCCGGCATCGCCGAGGATTTCATCGCGGTGCGCGTGAGGATCAGCGTCTGCGTCACTTCAGGCACCGTCAGTTCAATTCCCAGTCCGGCGGCGGCGGCGGCATAGGCCGACACGCCCGGCACAATCTGATAGTCGATCGCAAGCGCCTTCAACCGCCTGATCTGTTCGGCTATCGCGCCATAGAGGGACGGATCACCGGAATGCACGCGCGCCACGTCCTGACCGGCCTCGTGCGCCTGGCGTATCTCGTCAATGATATCATCAAGTGTCAGCGACGCGGTATCGACCACCCGCGCCGTATCCGGCGCCGCGGCGACAACCGCCTCCGGCACCAGCGATCCGGCATACAGGCAAAGTTGGCATCGTTCGATCAGCCGCAGGCCGCGAACGGTGATCAGTTCCGGGTCACCCGGTCCGGCACCAATGAAAAAGACCGTCATGATGATGGCTCCGCTGCGTTGCTGTCTGCGTCGAGATGCTTGGCATAGCCGCGTGGTGTATAAACCGCCGCACCACGACCAAGATCAAGCTGTCTTGATGTGCTGGCCCCCACCATCACGGTGGTCAGCATGTCCACCTCGTCGATATCGAGACTTTCCAGTGTACGATAACGAATGGCCTCGTCAGGACGACCAAGGTTTGACGCCAGAACCACCGGCACATCGCCGCCGCGATAATGCATCAGAATATCCCGCGCCGCGGCCAGTTGGGTTCGGCGGCGTTGCGAAACAGGGTTGTAGAACGCCACCACGAAGTCCCCGGCCCCCGCGGCATGGATCCGCTTTTCGATCTGCGCCCACGGTGTCAGCAGGTCGGACAGGGAGATCGCACAGAAATCATGTCCAAGAATCGCCCCGGACCGTGCCGCTGCCGCCTGCAGCGCCGAAATGCCCGGTGCGCTTACAACATTGACACGGCGGGCCGCTTCGGACACACCGCCCTGGTCTTCGGCCCGGTCAAGAAGTTCATAGACAAGCGCCCCCATGGCATAAATTCCGGCATCACCCGAACAGATGATGGCCACATCCTTGCCGGTCGCGGCTTCCTCAAGGGCATAGCGACAGCGCGCCTCCTCCTCGCCAAGCTTGAAATCACGGCGCGGAATATGGGCCACGTTGGCACCAAGAAGATCGATATAGAGCCCATATCCAACCAATTCGTCCGCGCCAAGCACCATCTGCGATGCCTCGGGCGTCCGCCAAGCAGATTGTCCGGGGCCGATACCGACAAGCATCACCCGACCAGGCTTTCGACCCGGCATCCGTGACAGATGAACCGGCGATGGTGCCAGCGCCAGTGCCATGGTGGCTTGGCGCGACTTGGCCTTTGGATGGATCAGAACACCGGCGTCCCCGGCCGCCGCCAGCGCGGCCGCCTCGGCCACACCGGGAATGCCGATTTCCTCCTGCACCGCCGGCGATGGGTTTTCAAGCCGCGGTGCCTGTGCGGCCAGACTGTCACGGTCAAACACCCGCAATGGCACGGCAAGCATGTCTGCCAGCGCGTGCAATGCCGGTTCATCTGCTTTTAGATCGACACTGAAAAGACCGGCAATGGCCGCCGCGTTGATATCCGCCCGTGCCAGTTCCTGCATCACCAGATCAATCAACTCATCCGCCGGACAGCCACGTGCGCAGCCAACGCCAAGCATCACATCCTGCGGGCAATAGACAAGCTCGTTCTCCGCCGGTATCTGCTGGCGCCGTGTCACCGTCAGCACCACGGCATCGCCGCGCGGCACGTGCTGGAACCATTCCTTCAGCCCGTCAACACAGTCACCATCAATGAATGCCCCGTCGCCGGCCAGCAATTGCGGCATCACACGATGCGCAGCAGCAGCATTTGCCAGCCGCCAGCCCTGCGGCGGCTCGTCAAGTGACACTTGCCATCGCCCGTCACCCGCTGTCGTCATGGCCAGCTCGCCACCAAGCCGTTCCGCAACCCGCCGTGCCAGCGTAATGGCACCATGATGTCCGCCGACGAGGGGAACAACGACCCGCCCGCACTCCGCCACCGCAATGACCGGCGCATCCGTACTTTTATGCTTCAGATGCGGTGCCACTGCGCGGATCAGAATGCCGGCAGCACATATGCCGATGATCGGACGTCCACTGCAGAACAGATCGGCAATATGAAGCCTGGCCTTGCCAAAATGATGCGGTGCCTGCGGACAGCGCACCGCATGACCATGGATGTCGGCATCAAGCGCCTTTGCCAGCTTGCCGGCAAGCAGCAAGCCCGCCTGCGACAGGCACAGAATGACCGGTCGCGCGGTTGATGGCGGGGTCAGCCGATCCATGGATCATCTCCCTTGTAGATCAGGATCATCGAAAAATAGGGGGCTTCGTCAGGGGCCTTTGCAAGGGGCAGCGCCTGCTGGTGCGGTAACGAGGCATGGCTTGTATACAAGGCCGAATCGGCAAGCCCAAGACGGTGTAACAGGGCGCGCAAACGCGGCATATGGCGTCCGACCTTCATGATCGCAACCGCATCGGCGGCCTTGATCGCCGCTGCCAGATGATCATCATCCATCGTGCCGGGCAGAACACTCAGAACATCGCTTCGCGCCACCAGCGGGCGGGCCTGCGCGGCAGCACAGGCGGACAGGCTTGTCACCCCGGGGACAATCTCCACCGGATAGCTGTCACGCAGCCTGACAAGAAGGTACATGAAAGACCCATAGAACAGCGGATCCCCCTCGCACAGCACCACGACGTCCCGGCCCGCCGCCAGATGGCCGGCGATGGTTTCAGCCGCATCATCATAGATCGTCTGCGCGGGTGCCCGTCCAGGGCGCATCGGCACAATCATCGGTATTTCGATGGCATCCGGTGATATGGCGTCGGCAACAATAGCGCGCGCAAAGGAGGCGCCTGTATCTGGCGCGGGATAGGCGACAACACCAGCAGATTCCACCAGTGCCCAGGCCCGGCGCGTTACCAGCTGCGGATCACCGGGGCCAGTGCCAACGCCGATCAGACGTCCTGTGTTCATGTCATATCCACCGGTTTGTGCCAGCACCATTGCGTGACCGGCATCAAGGGTCTCCAGCCATGAAACCCGCCAACCGGGTCGGCGTGATGGACCGAAAGCCGTGTCAGGTCGCCACCTGATTGCTGCCAGGCCGCAACAAGCATTGTTTCACTTTCGATGGTTACCGCATGCGCCACCAGCACACCGCCGGGCCGCAGCGCCGATTGCGCCGCCGCAACAACCGCCGGTGCCAGCCCCCCACCAATGAAAACGGCATCGGGCCTTGCCAGCCCGGCCAGCACATCCACCGCATCACCGGCCACCGGTTCCAATCCTGTCACACCATGACGCGCCGCGTTGGCAACAGCCCGGTCAAGCTGGGTGTTATTGCGATCAATGGCAAAGGCCCGCCCAGAACCGGCCAGACGCAGAAAATCTATGGCAATGGCACCCGACCCGGTGCCGATATCCCACAACACGGCTCCAGGGAAAGGCGCCAGCTTGGCCAGCGCGCTGGCGCGCGCGTCTCTTTTGGTCAGCTTGCCGTCATTGTCGAAACTTGCGTCAGGCGCGGCTAAACCAAACCCAGACGCCACTGTGTCCGGGCAGTCAACGCCGATGATATGAAAGTCCGGTACATTGTCGTCTGTCCAGCTGTCGGCGCGGCCGTCACGCCGCCATTCATCAGCCCCCCCAAGATGCGCCAGAACATGAAGATTCGCCATGCCATAGCCCTTGGCTGTCAGCACTTCGGCGACCCTGGCAGGGCTGTTGCCATCCTGCGCAATGACAAGCAAACGGGCCCGTGGATACAGCTGACCAACCAACCTGTCGATCGGCCGGCCATGGATGGATACCACCTCGCATCTGGCCAGCGGCCATCCAAGTCGCGCTGCGGCAAGCTGCATGCCCGACACCGCCGGTATCACATCACACCCATCTGGCCCCAGTTCGCGAACCAGGCTGGCACCGGCGCCGAACCACATCGGGTCACCCGTAGCAAGAAGCACAAGTGATTTATCAGAGTTATCTTTCAATATATTGAAAATATGTAAAAATGGTGTTGGCCAATCCTGAATTTCAGGACCATCCGGAAGGTCGGCGTGAAATCTGGGCGCGGCGATAATCATATCCATCCCGGCCAGACGCGATCGCAGTTTTTCCGGCAGCGCCGCCACCCCGCCCTCGTCAACACCGATGACAAGCGGCCTTGCCATCACCCGGACGCCCCTGCGCAGGACAGCGCCAGCGCATTCACCACGGCTGATGCCATTGCCGAGCCACCACGCGTACCGTGAATGGCAAAGAACGGCACCTGTGAGACATGATCCTGCAGCGCCTGTTTGCTCTCGGCTGCACCGACAAACCCCACCGGACATCCAATGATCGCGGCCGGACGGGGGCCGCCTTGCGAGACCAGCTCAAGACACCGAAACAGCGCTGTGGGCGCATTGCCAACCACAATCAGCGCACCTGCCATATCCTGTCCCCAGAGATCGACCGCAGCGGCGGACCGTGTTGTCTTCAGTTCGCCTGCCAGCGCCGGCACCTCCGGGGCGTTCAATGTTACCCGTACATCATTGTTCGCAGGTAGAAATCGCCGTGTGATGCCACTGGCGACCATTGCACAGTCACAGAACAGGGGCGCGCCTGCCAGCAGCGAAGCCGTCGCGCTGGTAACGAAATCATCCGACGCCGCCATGTCTGCAACGATATCCGGCATGCCACAGGCATGAACAACCCGCACTGCCACGTCACCAAGATCTGCAGGAACCCCGTCAAGCGAGATCTGTTCGCGGACAATAGCGAATGAGGTCTCGTAGATCGCCTGCGGGTCTTTCAGATAAGGTTCCATCAGCCGATGTTACTTGCCGCCAGGCTTGCGGTCGCGAACCGATTCCGGCCCGAGCGGATGCTTGGCGTGTGGATAGGGGTGATGGTGGTGATCATGCCCGTGATCATGCGCATGTGAATGATCATGATCGTGATCGTGGTCGTGATCGTGATCGTGATGATGGTGCCCGTGGTCCAGTCGGCAGGCACCGGTGCAGAAATGGTCACATAGCGGACAATCCTCGACATTGCTGCCCGGCGCCGATACACCCTGGCCTTCAACATGATGGTGATGGCTTTCCTGAGCGAGACCAACCTCGTTCTCAAAGCCAAGAACCTGCGCACGATATTTGCACAATGCGCAGTTCATGTTGTTGTCGCCGTCGAGAATTTCACGAACCCGGTCGGCAAAGGTCGCAATCACCTTTGGATGGTCGTTGAGATAGCCGGCCTTTACGAATTCGATGTCCGGATGCGCCGCCGCCACCTCGTCTGTGAAGCCGTAGATCCGGTCAATCAGGATTCCGGAAAACAGGAAATAGGGAAACACCACGATCCGCTTGAAACCAAGCTTCACGACATTTTCGAGACATGGCTGCACAAGGGGAAATGTCACCCCGGAATAGCCAACTTCGGCCCAGCCAAATCCCATGCCCTCCCACAGCATTCGTGAAATCTTCGAGATGTTCGAATTGGCGTCGGGATCGGATGCGCCGCGACCGATAACCACCAGACAGGTGTCAGCCCGGTCAACAACACCATGTTCGGCGTCCGCAGCCGCAATCGCATCGCCGACACGGTCGCCGGCTGCCTGCAGCATCTGCAAATCGACCGCCAGTTCGCGGCCATACTGGATGGTAATACCATGTTCGGCGGCATAGGTGTTCAACACCGAGGGAATGTCGTTTTTCGCATGTCCGGCAGCAAACAGCATTCCCGGCACCGCCAGAACATGGTTCACACCCTGCTCGCGAAGCCGGTCAAGACCAGTCTTGATGACCGGGGTTGCGAATTCAAGATATCCGTATTCGACCGGCCAGTCCGGAAACAGGGGGGCCAGCTTTTCTGCCAGAACGGCAAATTCCGTCACCGCCGATTTGGACCGCGACCCGTGTCCACAGATCATCACACCATACGTCTTTGGACTTGCGTCATGCATCTGCCGGCTCTCCTTCAGGCTCCGCGATATCATTGCTGTCTGCTGTATCGTCTTCATCCTCGGCGACCGTCGCGCGCCCTTTGGCGGCAAGCACGGCAGCCATCGCCGCGGCAGCCATGCCAAGCGCAACGCCGACCAGATGACCATGACCCGCGACCTCGCCAACATGCCCCACATGCGCAAAAGCTGTCTGCATGCCGCCCAGAAGGATTACAACACAGGCCGAAGCAGCGCTTGTCATTTGGCTTTTGTCAGGAAGAATCATCGTTTCACCTCGGGTCCACAAGCTTTTCGGAGGGGCAAAACGACCGGCAAACGCAAGCTGCACATCACACAAGCGTCCACCTTCGGGTCCGAGGCCCGGAATTGACGCCCTGCATGGGTCCGCCGCACCGGGGTCGTTTTCATCTTGTCGCCAAGTCCACCGACCTTGCATTGATATTACAGCGCCAGTGCAAAAACAATTGCACCAATGCGACCAAAGTTGAATTATGGCGCCAATGTTCGATCCCCTTCCTCTCCTGACATTCAGCCTTGCGGCACTTGGCTTTCGTGCTGCCATCCTGCTGGTCGCAATGGCGCTTGACTGGCTGATTGGCGAACCGGAGCTGTTGTGGCGGCATCTTCCACATCCGGTGGTTATCATGGGGCGTGGCATTTCCTGGTTCGAACGGCGCTGGAACAGGCGCACCGGCATGACCGGACATGGCCGCCGGAGGCGCGGTAGCATCGCCATGGGTCTGCTGACATTTGCGGCGGTGGGGCTTGGCATTCTGCTGTCATTCGGGGGTGCGATCCTGGCCGTGGTCATTCTGGCGATCATGCTTGCCGCACGATCGCTCGATGATCATATCCGTGCCGTTGCAGACGCGCTGGCCGATGACATAGACCCGGCGCGCCAGGCTGTAGGCATGATTGTCGGTCGCGACACAAGCTCGCTGAACGAAGCCGAAATCGCCCGTGCCGCCATCGAAACAGGCGCTGAAAACCTGTCAGACGGCGTGTTTGCGCCTGCCTTGTGGTTTCTTGTCGCCGGACTGCCGGGGTTGTTTGTCTACAAGCTGGCAAACACTGCCGACAGCATGATTGGATACCGCAATGCCCGCCATCTCGCCTTTGGCTTCGTCGCCGCCAGATTTGATGATCTGCTGAATATCGTGCCGGCGCGGCTGACAGCCGTACTTATTTGCCTTGCGGCAGCACTTCGTGGTCGTGGCAGGGCGGCACTGACAACGATGCTGAAAGACGGCCGGTATCACGCCTCGCCAAATGCCGGCTGGCCGGAAGCGGCCATGGCCGGCGCGCTGGATGTGTGGCTTGCCGGGCCACGTCGCTATGGCAACCGGGTGCGGCAGGCCCGCATTTTCAACGAAGGCGGCGCCGAGGCGGACGGCAACGCAATCCTGCAGTCACTTCATCTGCTGATCGCGGCGCAAATCCTGTTCGCCATGCTGACGCTGGCACTTGCCGTGGCCCTCTAGAGCCCGGCGATCCTGCCAAAGGCTTCAAGATCGAGATGTGCCGCCATATGCGCGGCAAGATCGTCAAGCACGGTATCGACACGTCCGGCGAAATCAACCTCACCAAAGCCGCCAACCCGACCCCGACGACCTGCCAGCCTGCCAAGAAAGGCGCGCCGGAACCCGTCATCGGCAAAAATACCGTGAACATAGGTGCCGATCACAAGCCCATCTTCCGACACCGCCCCATCGCCACGACCATCGATATCCAGGAGTGGACGGGCGCAGTCCGCACCATCAGTACGACCCATATGAATTTCATAGCCCGTCACCGCGGCATCGAACAATGGGGCGCGGGCTGCGACGCGGGCCAGCGTCTTGTCCGCAGCCAGCACAGTGTCCACCGCCAGATGACCAAGACCGGCGGTGGCACCGACAGCCCCCTCTACCCCATGCGGATCATCCACAGTACGGCCAAGCATCTGATACCCGCCGCACAACCCCATCACCATACCGCCCCGCCGCAGATGCGCTGCAATGTCGGTATCCCATCCCTGTTCACGAAGAAATGCCAGATCGGCAATGGTCGATTTCGACCCCGGCAACAGGACCATGTCACAATCGCCGGGAATCACCTCTCCCGCCTCGACAAGGGTCAGCCGCACATCCGCCTCGCCGGCCAGCGGATCAAGGTCATCGAAATTGGCAATCCGCCGCAGCACCGGCACCGCGATATGCACCGGCGCGTCTTTGCGTACCTCGCCGGCCTTGCTGGCAATGTCGAGAATGTCTTCGGCAGGCAGGAAACGGGCCGGCGCAAACCACGGCAGAATACCGAGGCCCGCCCAGCCAGTCGCCTCTTCAATCATCGTCATGCCATCGGCGAACAGCGAGGTGTCACCGCGAAACTTGTTGATCAGAAAACCACGGATCAGCGCCCGGTCTGCCGGATCAAGAACAGCGCCCGTGCCGACAAGGCTGGCGATCACACCGCCCCGATCAATATCACCGACAATCACCACCGGGATGTCGGCTGCAGCGGCAAAACCCATATTGGCGATGTCACCAGCCCGCAGATTGACTTCCGCCGGGCTTCCCGCACCTTCGACGATCACCAGATCGGCATCGCTGGCAATCCTGCCAAAACTGTCCAGCACACGCGGCAGCAGTTCGGCCTTGTGCGTGCCATATTCACGGGCCCGCATGCTGCCAAAACGCTGTCCCTGCACAATTACCTGAGAGCCTGTTTCGGTTTCGGGCTTCAGCAGCACAGGGTTCATGTGGACGCTTGTCGGCGTCCTGCAGGCAAGCGCCTGCATGGCCTGCGCCCGGCCGATCTCGCCCCCGTCTGAAGTCACGGCGGCGTTGTTCGACATGTTCTGCGGCTTGAAGGGGCGAACCGACAGACCGGCATTGGCAAAATGACGACACAGGCCGGCCACAAGCACCGACTTTCCAACATTCGAGCCGGCACCCTGAATCATAATGGCTGGTGGCATGGAAGAAGACCTCATGATTCCGGGCTGATGGTCCTGAAAGGGATCAGAATTCGACGCCGATCTGGGCCTTGATCCCGGATCTGAAGGGATGTTTGACAAGGCTCATCTCGGTCACGAGGTCAGCAGCGTCAATCAGCGCATCGGTGGCATTGCGGCCTGTCAGCACGACATGCGTCATTTCCGGCTTTTCGTTGCGCAGAAAATCCATAACAGCGTCAAGATCGATATAGCCATAGCGAAGCGCGATATTGATCTCGTCCAGAAGCACCATGTGATACCGCGGATCGCGGATCATCTGCTTGGCCTTCTCCCAGGCGGCGCTGGCAGCGGCAATGTCACGTTCACGGTCCTGTGTTTCCCAGGTAAACCCCTCGCCCATTGTGTGAAAATCGCACAGCTCGGCAAAATGGCCGGTGATCAGATTGCGCTCACCGGTATCCATCCCCCCCTTGATGAACTGAACAACCCCGCAAGGCAGACCATGCGCAATACAGCGGAAAATCATCCCGAAAGCAGCCGATGATTTGCCTTTTCCCTTACCGGTATGAACGATGATCAGGCCCTTTTCCTCGGTCTTTGTCGCCATGATCTTGTCACGCGCCTGTTTCTTGCGTGCCATTTTGCTGTTGTGGCGCTGGGAATCAGACGGCTGGCTATCAT
The DNA here is from genome assembly GCA_040839025.1 of Alphaproteobacteria bacterium LSUCC0719. Lineage (NCBI taxonomy): Bacteria > Pseudomonadati > Pseudomonadota > Alphaproteobacteria > Alphaproteobacteria bacterium LSUCC0719. The sequence goes on along the minus strand of JBFPJN010000001.1, from coordinate 356,561 downwards.
CATTCGGGGCGGTCATTTCTGGGTCTCCTCGGTGCGGGGGCGAAGCCGGTCAAGATCAGATTGCACGCTGTTTCGACGTGGTGTCCATAGGCCACGTTGAATCGCCTCGTCAAACCTGTCCAGCATATCGTGATAGGCATCTTCATTCGACGATGACAGGAAGTCCCGCACCCTGTCATCCTCGATATAGGCTTCGTACAGGGCGCTGAAATGATGCTCGGCGACCTGTCGTGTGGTCGCCGCAAAGGCAAACAGATAATCCACCGTTGCCACGATTTCGAACGCCCCGCGATAGCCATGACGCATCGCCCCGGCGATCCATTTCGGGTTGCTGGCGCGGCCCCGCACAACACGTCCGATCTCTTCGGACAAGGTACGGATAACCGGCCTTTCGGCTAGCGAATGATCGTTGTGATAGACCGGCACATCGCGTCCTGACAGCTGCGATATCGCCGCCGACAGGCCACCGGCGAACTGATAATAATCATCGCTGTCCAGGATATCATGTTCACGATTGTCCTGGTTGTGCAGCACCGCGTCAGAGGCAGCAAGACGTGTTTCCAGCACCTCGCGGGCCGAGATGCCGTCGCTGTTCTCGCCATAGGCATAGCCGGACCAGACAAGAAACGCCTCGGCAAAATCGGCGCGATCCTGCCACAGCTTCTCGTCAATCAGGGCCTGAAGTCCAGCTCCATACGCCCCCGGCATGGCGCTGAATATCCGCAGGGTGCTTCGCCGTGCCGCCGCATCAGCTTCCAGTCCCTGTGACCGATAGCGGGCATCATCGCGGCGTGCCGCCGCCGCAAGCGGGTTCATATCGTCAGGCTCGTCAAGGGCGGCAACGGCTCTTACCGCCCGGTCAAACAGCGTCATCTGGGCTGGAAAGGCGTCGCGGAAGAAACCGGAACAGCGAAGGCAGACATCGACCCGGGGGCGGTCAAGACTTTCCAGAGGCATGATTTCAAAGCCGGTGACACGGCGCGAGGCGGCGTCCCAGCTTGGCCGCACCCCCATCAACGCCAATGCCTGCGCCAGATCATCACCGCCCGTACGCATATTCGAGGTGCCCCAGGCCGACAACACCACGGCACGCGGCCAGTTGCCATGATCCATCAGATGCCGGTCCAAAAGCGCCTCTGCCGACGCCCAGCCAAGCCGCCAGGCCACCGGGGTCGGCAGCGCGCGACTGTCGATGGAAAAGAAATTGCGCCCGGTTGGCAGGACCTCAGGCCGACCCCGGGTTGGTGCCCCGGAAGAACCGGCCGGCACAAACCTGCCGTCAAGGGCGCGAAGCAGGCCATCCGTCTCGCGCGGGCCACAGGCGCCAAGACGCGCCCGGATGTCGACAAGCGCGCTGTCAATGATCGCCGCACTTGCCGGGCCGGGCGGCATTTGCGACCCCGCCACCAGCGCCAGCGCCAGCAAGTCAAGCCGTTCAACCGTGTCACCCTGGCTCCGCCACGGGGCGTCCGAGACCCCGTCAAGACAGGCCGGCCGCGGCCCGGCCCAGGCAACACCACGGTCAGATGTCAGCGGATCGAATACGTCAACATCACCAAGCCCGAGATCGCGCGCCAGCGCCCGTACCAGCGACGCATTGGCCCCATCACCATCACCGCGGGGGGTGCGCAGGATCTGCACAAGCAGCCCGTTAGAAAGATCTTCATCAGGCGTCTGTCCATAGACATGCAGCCCGTCACGAATCTGCAACTCCTTGAGATCACATAGATAATTGTCAAGCTTCAATAGCTGCTCGGCTGGATCATCGGCCTCGTCGATGCCGCAGTCCTGTGCGATCCCCGCCCGCAGGGCGGTGTCGAGAATGTCACCAAGCAGAGCGTCGGATCGGGCCCGGTCCATGCCGGCGGCCTCGAAATATTCATCCATCTGCGATTCCAACTCGGCCATCACACCATGACTGTCAGCCTGCGTCATTGGCGGGGTCAGATGATCGAGTATCACCGCAGCGGTCCGGCGCTTGGCCTGCGCGCCCTCGCCAGGGTCATTGACAATAAAGGGGTAGAGATGCGGCATCGGCCCCAGCACAGCTTCGGGAAAACACGCCTCACTCAGCGCCAGCGCCTTGCCGGGAAGCCATTCGAGGTTTCCGTGCTTGCCAAAATGCACCACGGCGTGAACGCCGCCCACTTCACGAAGCCAGATATAGAGTGCGAGGTAGTTATGCGGCGGCACCAGATCCGGCGAATGATAGGTCGACTTCGGATCGATATTGTACCCGCGTGCGGGCTGAATGCCGACAAGGACATGACCATAGCGGCGAAGTGGCAGATGCAGCCTGTCACCATCACACATCGGATCGGTTGACACCGCCCCCCAGCACGCCGTTACCGCATCCTGCACACCGACCGGCAAAAAGTTGAAATACCGGGTATAATCTTCAACGGTCAGGCTGACATCCGAGACCCGACCCTGCCATCCGGAATTGGTCGGCCCGGCCTTCAGCTGCGCGATCAGTTCTGCGCTGTTTTCAGGCCCACCCTGCAGGACATAGCCCGCATCGCCAAGCACCTGCATGGCGTTGAAGACACTTGCCGGTGTATCGAGTCCAACGCCATTGGCAATCCGTCCATCACGGTTCGGATAATTTGCCATGATCAGGGCAACCTTGCGATCGGCTGTCCCTGTCCGGCGAAGCTGCGCCCAGTTTGCCGCCAGTCGCGCGACGAAAGCCGCCCGTTCGGGAACAGCCTCATAGGCGGTGGTCATCGCATGCGTGACAGGATGGCGCGTCGGTGGCTGCTTGAAGCCGACAGCGCGCGTCAGAACGCGACCGTCAAGTTCCGGCAGCGCCACATTCATTGCAAGATCGCGAGGTGTCAAACCAGCGCTGGAACCCTGCCAGTCATCTTTCAGGCTGGCTGACAACACCAGCTGCAGAACCGGCGCATCCACCGCCCCGAAAGGGCCCGCCGATTGCATTCCCGGCATTGCGTCATCCCCGGCCAGCGGGTCTGAAACAGCAAAGCTGGTCATATTCAAAATGACATCCGCCTGCGCCTGGCGCAGCAGGTCGGCAAGCACAGCCGCTGATTCTGCATCCTTCAGGCTGGCCGAAAACAGCGGCAGGGGATTCATCCCGGCGTCGACACAGGCATTGATCGCCGCATCAACAGGCGCGAGGTCGGCTGCCTGCATCAGGGCGCGATAAAAGACTATGGCCGCAACAGGCGCCCCGGCCCGCCAGTCCGCCCGCAAGACACCCAGATCGGGTGTGCGGCTTCCTGGCCAATAGATGCCGGCGCGAAGCAGCGGCAGTGGCGGCGGGGCGGTTTCGGTCCCGTCACACAGATCGCGAAGCGCCAGAAGAAAGGCACGCGCATTGTCAGGGCCACCGGAATCAAGATAGGCGGCCAGCGCGTGACACTGGTCTGGCGACACACTGGACAGGTAATCCAGCTCGGGATCCGGCTTGCCATCGCCAGCAAGGAAGACAAGCCGTGGCCCGCCCCTGTCCGCCAACGCGCGCAACTGCTGCACGCCATAGGACCAATAGCCCGTGCCACCGAGAAGACGCACGACGACCAGCCTGGCACCGCTGACAGTGTTTGCCAGATAGGTGTCGACCGAGAACGGGTGAGACAGGCTGAGATAGTTGGCGATCCTGATTGAAGGAGTGTCAGGGTCTGCAGCAAATTGCGACGCGGCGGCGGATAACAGGCTTACCTCGGTATCAGCCGAGGTCAGACAGATGATATCGCCCGGCGGCTGATCGAGATCGACTGCCTCGCCAGAGTCATAGAGCGCCCCGCCATCTTCAACCCTGGGAAGATGCATCTTCGTCGATCAAACTGCCACCAAGACGCGCCGCAATGCGTTCCGCATCCAGTCCAGCCATGCCAATGACAACAAGCCTGCCGGAAACAGCATCCCGGTCACGGGCAAAATAGCCGTCAACACGTCTGCCGACCGCCTGCACCACATAGGGCAGCGCCTTGCCACTGACCGCAACACGCCCCTTGGCCCGCAAGATGCCGAATTCCGCGGCAAGCGCGGCAATGGTTTGCTGAAACACATCAACATCGTCAATTTCTGCAAGCGCGATGATACGCGAGGAAAATTCATCATGGCCATGCTCGTGATGATGATGGTGATCATCGTCATGGTCGTCATCATCATGGTGGTGGTGGTGGTGATGCGAATGCTGCGAGCGGGCATGTGCCTGCTCTTCCATGCCAAGGCCGAGAATGGCGTCCATCGGAGCCGCCCCGCCCGCAACAGGAATGATCGGCGTTGGGGCTTCGAGCTGGTCTTCAACCGCACCACGCGCACGCGCCATGCCAGCCTCATCGAGCAGATCCGCCTTTGACAGCACAATCAGGTTGGCAGCGCCTATCTGATCGGCGAACAACTCGTCAATCGGGCTTTCATGGTCCAGCTCCTCGTCGGCGGCGCGTTGTGCTTCCAGCGCATCAAGGTCATGTGCGACACCGCCCTCTGCCAGCGCCGGCCCGTCAACAAGCGTCACCACCCCGTCGAGCATGACCTGTGACTTGATGTCCGGCCAGTTGAAGGCCTGGACAAGCGGTTGCGGCAGGGCAAGGCCGGATGTCTCGATAATAATGTGGTCGGGCGGCGGTGTCTGGGCCAGCAATTGCTGGATGCTTGGCAGGAAATCATCGGCCACTGTGCAGCAGATACAGCCATTGGCAAGTTCGATGATGTCATCAGCACCACAGCTTTCCGCGCCGCAATCCTCGAGCATCGCACCATCCATGCCGATATCACCGAATTCATTGACGATCAGCGCCAGCCGACGGCCATTGGCCTGGGTGATGATATGGCGGATCAGTGTTGTCTTGCCGGACCCAAGGAACCCGGTGATCACGGTTGCGGGGATACGGGGTGATGCCATCGTTTGAACCTTTCGCGCCTGATGCGCCTTCATAAGCCGTATGCACGGACCCGGAAATGCAAAAAGGCAGAGCCATGCGACCCTGCCCCTGCAAAAGCCGCCGCCCGGAACCGGCGGCACCTTTGTTACATCGCGGGGAAAACCACCGCTTCAACAATTTCCACCATATAGGAGACGCCAACACCGGCAATGGCCGCCCCGGCCAGCCGCGGCTGCAAAGCACCGGCATCAAGTGACTTCCAGATCCTGTTGACCAGCATCGCAACGCCGATGGCAATGGCCATCTGGATCATCCCGAAACCAGCGAGATAGGCAACAATCGGCGTTGCCTCGGCACCGACAATGGTGGCGCCATAGGCCCAGCCGTGAAACAGACCCACCAGCGCGGCAATGCCACCGGCAACCCGCAGATCGGTTGCCCGCCCACGCATCGCCACAACGCCGCCGGCGATGACCGAGCCTGTGATGACGATCTCGGCGAACGGCAGTGTCACAGCGGCAAGTGTCAGCATTGCCCCGGCAAGCGTGCCAGCCACAAAAGCCACCGGCATCAGCACGAAATTGCGATGGAAGGCAGCTATCAGGCCAACCGCGATCACAAAGGCAAGATGATCAAGCCCGATGACCGGATGGCCAAGCCCGGACAGAAGCCCTTCGGTCATACTGTTCGGTGTCATGCCACCCAGCGGATGGTGTGCCATCGCGGCGGTGCCGGTTGTCAGGATCATAGCTGCTGCCAGCGCAAAGAACTTCGTCATTGGGCGTCCCCCATAAGAACCATTGCCTGACCATCAGGACGGTTCGGTTTCATGGCGGGGATGGTGTCGCGGGCAACATAACAAAGGCTCGCTTCACGGCATTCCCCGGCCGTTGCTTTCCAGCTTTGAAGGCAGGTCTCCTGGCTCGTGGTCATGGCCCGTCCGCCTTCCCGGAGGAAGTTCCCCCAGTGGCATGATGACGGGCGACCAGCATACAGTCGCGGGGACGGCCATGGCTTTGGGCAGTCATTTTTCACCCGTACCATATTCCCTCATTAAGGCATGGGGCTTTGCCCCACAGCCACCTTCAACGCTGCATGATATTGGTCTGATTCTGCGGCATCCTGTCAACCAATTGCGTCATGCAATGGTCAGGTGCCGCCATACGTCCAACGCGGTCCCGACCGTGGCGAGGCTCCGCACCGCATGTTTTGCCTCGCGCCTCTTCACAATGGATGCGATTATACCCACCTGCCAGATCAGGACCACATTCCAGAACTGGCCGGCTTTGAGGGTATGAGCATGTCGCATTATTTCATCACGGGTGCCAGTTCCGGCATTGGCGCCGCCCTTGCCGGGAAATGCCTGGCGGCAGGCAACAAGGTCACTGCCGTGGCACGCCGTGCCGATAGGCTGGCCGCCCTTGGAGACGGGCAACAGAATTTTCATGGCGTTGTGTGCGATGTCACCGACGCCAATGCGCTGGCACAGGTGATTACCGACGCTGTCTCGACGCAGGGCCCAATAGATTGCGCCATTCTCAATGCCGGAATCTATGAGCCCCAAGACACGACAATCATTGATCCGGCTATCTATGCCAGGCACATGGATGTCAATTATATGGGTGTTGTCAATGCGTTGCCTGAACTTATCGACCATATGCTTGCACAAGGCCGGGGACAGCTTGCGCTGGTGTCATCGGTTGCCGGATGGCGCGGACTGCCGCGTGCCGCCGCCTATGGACCAACCAAGGCCGCACTGATTTCCCTCGCCGAATCCATGACTTTTGATCTTGCGCCACGCGGCATTGACATCAAAGTCATCTGCCCCGGCTTTGTCGACACCGAATCCACCGCGGTGAACGACTATGAAATGCCGGGCCTGATCAGCGCCGACACAGCAGCAGACGAGATACTTGCCGGCCTGAAGACCAACCGGTTCATGATCAGCTTTCCGCGCAAATTCGCCCGCAGCATGAATATGCTGCGCTGGCTTCCGGACCGGACCTTTTTCCGCCTTGTCGGGGCACGAACCGGTTTTCCGCAGAAATAGGCCCCATCGTGACAGACGATATCATCACCCGCTATGCGAATGCCTTTGCCGCCCTCACCCCGGAAACAATGGACGCGCTTCTGGCCACCACATCGCCAGATATCCGGTTCACCGACCCGTTCAATGACGTGACCGGCCAGGCTGCCTTTCGGCGCATTTTCCAGCACATGTTCGAGACCTGCGACGCGCCACGGTTCCACATTATCGACATTGCCCACGGCACCCAGAGTGATGAACAGCGCGCCTATCTTCGCTGGCGGATGAGCGGGCGCATCAAGAGCTGGCCGCATACAAACCTTGATTTCGAAGGCATGAGCGAAGTTCATGTTGGAAAGGACGGGCTGATCTCGACACATATAGACCACTGGGACAGCGCAAGCCAGCTATTGGCCCGCCTGCCGATGATCGGTGCGCTGATGCGTCCGATATTACGGCTTTTCAAGGTCAGGACGGATGAAAGCTGAGAAGCACCTCGCCAAGGCGGAACCCGGCCTTTGACACGGTGGCCCTGTTCACCAGGATGTCACCGGCCTGCAGGACCATAACGTCATCAAACCCCACGGTGACCTTGCGCCCATACATTGCCAGCCGGAACCTGTAGCGCCAGCTGAGCATATTTGCCGTACACAGCCCACGCGCCACACCGACAACATCGGCGCAGCGTCCCTCATAACGACCGCCGCCAAGTGCCGTCACCTCCCAGCGCCGCTGTTCGGTTTCGCCATCGTCATAGAGAAATGATTCGTCCAGAACAAAGCCGCTGTCCGTTTGCCGGCCGGCAACGGCCACCTCGAACTGGCGACGAATGGTGCCAAACCGGTCGACAAACACACCATAGGCATCGAGACGGCGTGCGAAATATCGTTCCGGTTCGAATGCCGGAATGGTCAGCTGGCTTGCCATGCCCGGTTCCTAGCGATGCATGTAGACAAGATGTTTAACATCAATCATGCCAGCGCGAAATCCACCCTCACAATAGGACAGATACAGTTCCCACATGCGTTTGAACCTGTTGTCGAACTTGCCTCTGGCAAGCTGCGGCCACGCCTCCTGGAACCGCGAGCGCCATTCTGCAAGCGTACGGGCATAATCCTGACCAAAGCCGGTTTCATCGACCAGCCTCAGGCCGGCCTCGGCGACAGGTCGCTCCAGTCGCGGCATTGACGGCAGCATGCCGCCAGGGAAGATGTAACGCTGGATGAAATCGGGGTCGCGCCGATATTCTTCAAAGGCCGTCTCTTCGATGGTAATGGCCTGCAGAGCTGCCCGGCCTCCGGGTTTCAGCAACGACGAGACAGCATTGAAATAGGTTGGCCAATAGGCCTGACCAACAGCTTCGAACATCTCGATTGAAACAATCTTGTCGAATGTGCCATTCAGATCACGATAGTCGATCAGCTGCACATCGCCGCGCCCGGCAAGACCAGCATCGGCAAGTCGTTTTTTTGCGAAATCATGCTGTTCACGTGAAATGGTGATGCCAGTGACCTTGGCGCCACGTTCCGCGATTGCGTATGCGGCGAAACCACCCCATCCACATCCGATTTCAAGCACATGATCGCCCGGCTGGATATCGGCAAGATCAGCAAGACGCCGGTATTTGTTGGCCTGCGCCGTCGCCAGATCATCCGTGTCGTGATCATACATGGCAGATGAATAGGTCATCGTTTGATCAAGCCATGCGGCATAGAATTCATTGCCGAGATCATAATGATAGGCGATGTTCTTGGCCGCGCCGGATTTGCTGTTTCGTCGCATGCCATGAAACAGACGCAGGCCGATGCGGCGCCAGATACTGGCCGACATCTGCTGGGTGAGCATGGCGTCATGCATCACCGCCAGTTCAATCAATTCAGCCATGCCCGGGCTGTCGATGTCACCATCCATGACGGCTTCGCAGAACCCCATCTTGCCATCTGCAATGATCTGCGAGACGGCCTCCAGCCGCAGGATCGTCATCTCGGCTGCCGGACCGGGCTCCACCCCGACAAACTCGTGACGTGTGCCATCCGGAAGGGTGACAGCAAGGCGGCCATATTGGAGCCGCGAGAACAAGGTAAGTAGCAGGTCGAGTTTTCGTCGATCAAAGAAACCTGTCATCATATCCCCTCATTTCCCACCAACATTCCTGGCACGCGACCACGGACCCGGCGGTTCCGGCCGCCGGTAAAAACGAACACGTTTCCACCACAGGCGTACCGCCTCGACATGGATCGAGATCAGCGGCCTCATCGGCCATTGGCCAGTTGTCACAAGTGCCTTAAACACCTCTAAATTAGTAAGCTGTTCCCGTTCACCGCGCAACGTTGCCGTCAGGCGGGGTTTGCCAGCATCGGTATAGCGCATCAGCACCTGAACCGCAGACGTGTCTGCCGGCGCAGCGAACCGCAGCCGGTAGTCTCCGCTGACTGGGAAAAAGGGCGAGACATGAAAGATCTTTTCAGCCTCGAGAATGGCCTGCCCTTGGTCGACGCGGCCAATATAGGCATGCATGTCGCCAAAAGTGTTGCGGACCTCGTAAATATACATCACGTCACGATCCGCGCTGTCCCGAAGCACATAGATCGACACTGGATTGAACGCCATCCCCATGATCCGCGGAAAGGTCAGCAGATGAACGCTGGCGATCTCCTGATCGGGGCAGATATGCCGCGCCTGTTCGCGGGCATAGTCCGCCAGCGGCGTTATGCTGCCGGGACGCCGAAAATTGGGTCCATAATCGGACTGTCGAAATGACAGCAGATTGAACCTGTCGACGGAAAAACAGCAGGATTGGCGATCAGCCTCGGCAAGCCTGTCGAGATCAATCCATATGGACAGACCCTTGCGTGACAGGAAGTGCGATGGCGTGCCATGGCGCGTGTGATCAATTCTGGATCGCACGAGCTGGCAAGCTGTCATCACGCAATCTCGCGGGTCTCGGCGATGACGGGACGCTGCCACGCGGTGACCTCGGTGCGCCAGGGCACATCGAATCCCAATGTCCGGGTAATGGCGATGGCCGATTTCAGACCGTCTTCATGAAACCCGTGGCCTGTCCAGGCGCCGGCAAAGAACAGATTGTCGGTTCCCTGGATTTCGGCAAGACGCCTCTGCGAGGCAACAGCCCGCTCGTCAAAGACCGGATGCGCATAACTGTAACTGCCATGAACAAGAGCCCGGTCAGGTTCACGATGCGGATTCAACGTCTCGAACAACGGGTAAGCGGCGTCAATGGATTGCAGACGGTTCATCCAGTAGGTCAGGCACAGCGAGGTATCGACACCCTCGCCACCAATATAGTTCCAGGCCCCCCAGGCACGGCGACGGCGGGGCATCAGGCTTGCATCGGAATGCAGGACAGCCCTGTTGGGCTGGAAGCGGAAGCCGGAAAGAATCTCCTGCTCTGCCGGTGTCGGATCGGAAATCAATGCCAACGACTGGTCGGCATGCGCCGCCATCACAACCTTGTCGAACCAGACATCACCCTCGCCGGCAATTGTCAGGATCACGCCACCCTGTGCCCGTCGCACACCGGTGATATGGGTGTTCAGATGGATGCGACCACCAGCCGTACCGCCAAGTGAAGCGGCGATACGGTTTACATATTCGCGTGATCCGCCCTGCACGGTGCGCCATTGCGGACGATCGATGAAATTCAGCAGCTTGTGATTTTCCATGAACTGCAGCAGCGAACGGATCGGATAATCCATCATCATCTGCGCGGAACAGGACCAGATGGCAGCCCCCATCGGCAGCAGATGATCCTCGATAAAGGCCTTGCCATAGCCCTCACGATGCAGAAACCCGGCCAGTGTTTCATCCGCCGGGCCGGAAAAAGCGCGTGCATATCCGGTGCGGTAGAACTTTGTCAGGTCAGCCAGCATCGACCAGTAGCGGGGGCGCACCAGATTTGATGGTTGTGACATCAGGCCGGCAAGCGAGCCTTCATATTCACAACCGCCATCGCGGAGCGACACGGCAAAGCTCATGTCACTGTCAATCCACGGCACTGACAGCTGTTCAAACAGCGCAATCAGATTTGGATAGTTCAGTGGGTTGAAGACGATGAACCCGGTGTCGACCGGAACGCGCCTGTCTCCGAAAACCGCTTCCACGGTATGACTGTGCCCGCCAAGTCGATGGTCACATTCAAACAGATGGATATCGGCATTGTGGTTGAGTAAATAAGCGCTTCCAAGGCCGGATATACCCGACCCGATAACTGCAATTCGCATAGCCCTTCCCAGCAACTTGGCTGCTACCCACGGGCACCTGCGGGGTACAGTCAATTCAAAGTCTTGCCTCAGCTATATAGCGACTGCGGTCTGGTTTCAACACTATTGACCCGCATCGGCACCTGAAAACAGATTTCTGCGCAGATGTCGCCCGATGCACCTGATGGGGCATCCCCCCCGATTGCGTTGACGCCGAATGACGGTTATCACCACATCAGACATTATGCGTGTGCCTGCCATCAGGCATCGACACAGCCAAATAGAAAGAGAAACGTGACGTGATTTACAACAGGCTTGGACGAACCGATCTGAATGTCAGCGCACTGTGCCTTGGTTCAATGACATGGGGAACCCAGAACACCACCGCCGAGGGCCATGCCCAGATCGATATGGCGTTGGACCATGGGATCAATTTCATCGACACAGCCGAAATGTATCCGACCACGCCACTGTCCAAGGAAACCCAAGGTGATACCGAGCGAGTCATCGGCGAGTGGGTTGCCTCATCCGGGCGCCGGTCCGATGTGATCATCGCCACCAAGGTTGCTGGAGTGGGGTATATGAATGTCCGCGATGGCGCCCCCATCTCGCCAGCCACGATAACGGCGGCACTGGAATCCTCGCTGCGGTCGCTGAAGACCGATTATGTCGACCTGTACCAGCTTCACTGGCCAAACCGCGGGTCCTACATGTTCCGCCAGAATTGGCAATATGACCCGACAAAACAGGATCGGACCGTCATTCTTGACGAGATGAACGACATCCTGACCTGTCTTGAAGACTTCCGTCAGCAGGGCAAGATTCGTCATGTCGGCCTGTCAAATGAAAGCGCCTGGGGAACCGCGCAGTGGCTTCGCATCGCACAGGAAAATGACCTGCCGCGCATGGCCTCGATCCAGAACGAATACAGTCTTCTGTGCCGGTTGTTCGATACCGATATGGCAGAACTGGCCCATAATGAGGATGTCGGTCTTCTGTCCTTCTCGCCGCTTGCCTGTGGTCTGCTGACCGGCAAGTACAGTGCCGACGGCACGCCACCCAAAGGGTCGCGCAAGGATATCAACGACACGCTTGGCGGACGGATCACACCACGACTGTGGCCGGCCATCGACGCCTATCGGGGCATTGCCGATGATCATGGCCTCGATCTGGGACAGATGGCGCTTGCCTGGTGCCTGCGACGCCCCTTCATGGCATCGGTCATTTTTGGCGCGACAAGCCTTCCGCAGCTCGAAAATTCACTAAAAGCCATCACCCTGGACCTCTCAGACGAAATCATGGCACGCATTGATGAAGCGCATAAGGCGCATCCAATGCCATTCTAGGCCAGCCTCATACCCTTTTCTGAAAGGCATATCATGACAAAGAACAGATATAGCATCGCGGTCATTCCTGGTGACGGGATCGGCAAGGAAGTCGTGCCGGAGGGGTTGCGGGTTCTTGAAACCGTGGCCTCGAAATTCAACATCAACCTGCATTTCGATCATTTCGATTTTTCGAGCTACGACTATTACGCCAAACATGGCGATATGCTGCCCGCGGACTGGAAAACCCAGATCGGCGGTCATGATGCCATTTTCTTTGGCGCGGTCGGCCTGCCCGACAAGATTCCGGACCATATCTCGTTATGGGGGTCACTGCTGAAATTCCGACGTGAGTTCGATCAATATGTAAATCTGCGGCCGGTGCGCCTGCTGCCCGGCGTTCCATCTCCACTTGCCAACCGGGTTCCGGGTGACATCGATTTCTATATCGTTCGCGAAAACACCGAGGGCGAGTATTCCTCGATTGGCGGGCGCATGTTCCCCGATACCGAGCGCGAGGTTGTAATACAGGAAACCGTGATGAGCCGGGTCGGCGTTGACCGTGTTCTGAAATTCGCCTTTGAGCTGGCGCAGAGTCGGCCCAAAAAACATCTGACCTCCGCCACAAAATCGAATGGCATCTCGATCACCATGCCCTATTGGGATGAACGGGTTGAAGCGATGGCCACCAATTATCCGCAGGTAAAGGTCGACAAGTTCCATATCGACATTCTGACCGCACATTTTGTGCAGCATCCGGATTGGTTTGACGTCGTCGTGGCATCCAACCTGTTTGGCGATATCCTGTCCGACCTTGGCCCGGCCTGTACCGGAACCATCGGGGTTGCACCATCGGCCAACATCAACCCGACAGGAGACTTTCCATCCCTGTTCGAGCCTGTCCACGGATCGGCACCCGATATCGCCGGCCAAGGCATCGCCAACCCGGTTGGTCAGATCTGGACAGCGGCAATGATGCTTGAACATCTGGGCTTCACGGACGCGGCAACGGCGATCACCGATGCCATCGACACGGCGCTTTCGGACCCGGCGCTGAGAACACGCGATCTTGGAGGCACCGCCACGACGCAAAGCTGTGGCAAGGCGATTGCCGAGATCATCGACGGATGAACATGGGATTCACGCTGGACCAGAGACTTGCCGACAGCTCTGACCTTGTCTCGCGCGTCGGCGATATTCAGGTCAGGCTCGCCGATGATTCGCACTATCCATGGTTGATACTGGTGCCCGAACTGGACAATGTCGTCGAACTTCACGACCTCAGCGATGATCAGCGCAACCGGCTGTTCGACCTCGCTTCGCACCTTGGAAACTGGATGAAGACCACCTTTTCGGCCGACAAGATCAATGTCGCCACACTTGGCAATCTGGTGCCGCAGCTTCATCTCCATGTTGTGGCACGACAAAATGGCGATCCGGCATGGCCCGGTCCGATCTGGGGTCATGCCAGCCCGACCCCCAGAACAGAGCCGAACAGACAGGAACTGATCGCCGCCGTGGCGGGGTATCTTGAGACATGTGAGATCTGATGACGCTTGTATATAAAATCTGCGATTCCACCCTATGGAATGACGCGGTGGCAAAGGGCGTCTTTGTCGGCGCTGGAATAGACCTTGAAGACGGCTTCATTCACTTTTCGACAGCCGCACAGGTCGCCGAAACGGCAAGGCGGCACTTTCTTCACCGCACCGGCCTTGTTCTCGTGGCGATTGACACAGCGGGGCTGGATATCGTGTGGGAGCCATCGCGTGGCGGCGATCTTTTTCCGCATCTCTATACAGACATGCCTGTTGGCCATGCGGTATCTGTGATGCCGCTGACCTGTGATGACGATGGCGTGCCACAACCCGAAGGTGGGTTCTCCAGCCTCTGAGCAGCCTGTTGCGGCGCGGTCGCCCGGCAGCCTCAGCCGCTGTGTCCCAGAACATCCCGAAGCGCTGTCACAAGGCTGTCGAGACCCTTGGCACCAGTATCGGTATGCGCGCCAAAACAATAGAAATCAGGTCGCAGAACCACCGCTTCTACACCAAGCGAGTTCAGCATCGCGTCAACATCCGCATGGTCGTCGGCATCGACAGCAAGCGCCAGATGCGAACCCGGCAGATCGGCCGCCTGCAATGCCGCGCCGCGGCCAATAATGGCGAACCTGCCCTGCATGGCATCGCTCAGTCGTCGACCATCCTGCAGCGACGGTTGCGGCATCCGCATGCCGGCAAAGCTGTCACCGGCCGGGCCAATCGCGCGTTCAAGCCCCCGATTGATGGATTGCATCTGCGCCGACCCGTCGGGGCGGATGGCGTGGGTAAGCGCCTCTGCCGTCTCGGCGCTGTTCATCATCTCACCAACGCTGACCGCCGTTTCGATATAGATCCTGGCATGGTCCCGCCGTTCCATCTCGTAGCTGTCCAGAATGCCATCTGCAGCCCCCCATTTCAGGATCGCAACCAGCTTCCACGCAAGATTGGCGGCATCACGGATCCCCGTACACATGCCCTGACCAAGAAATGGCGGCATCAGATGCGCCGCGTCACCGGCAATCAGTCGGCGGCCTTCACGCCACTTGGTTGCCAGCTTTGACTCGAAACTATAGACCGCCTTGCGCTGGATGGTGCCCTCATCCGGGGTGATTGCCGGGCGAAGCTTTGGCCAGATGAACGAGTCTTCGGTCACCATTTCCACGGTTTCATCGGGTTTCAGGCTGATTTCCCAACGCCGCCAGTCACGCGGACAGCGCACATAGGTGGTCGGACGTGACCTGTCACAGGTCTGGATGGTGAAATCTCCAAGGTCGGGACGCGGTTTCGCAAGCTGGACGTCGATGACAAGCCAGCGTTCCTGAAAACCAAGATCCTCCCACCCGCTGTCCATTGACGCGCGAACGACCGAGCGCGCGCCATCCGTACCGACGACAAACCGCCCCGTCACCGTCTTGCCAACACCATCATTGTCATAGGCGACGGTCACGCGGTTCCCGTGATCGGTGACACTGGTGACGTTGGCCGATCTCTGGACCGCGACCGTATCGCGGGCAGCCAGCCCTTTATTCAGCTCGGCCTCGAGATCGGGCTGATGGAAGCGATAGCTTGGATACCATCCAAGCGGCCCGATTTCCTGTGGACGTGACCAGTCAAGCATCAGGTCCATGTTGGCATCGACAAATTTGGTGCCAACATTCACCCGCGCGTCACGCCCGATGGCCTCGGCAAGACCGACCGACTGGAAGACCCGCATGGCTTCGTCATCGAAATGTACAGCGCGCGGCAACGGATAGACCGATTCCTCTCGCTCAAGAACCAGAACATCAAGGCCATACTCGCCAAGAATATTGGCAAGCGTTGCCCCGGTAGGCCCAAGACCGACAACAATCACGTCATGATCTGCCTGCGCAGACACGGTTTCATTCATCATTGCGGGGTTCAATCACTCAGTTGATCATAAAGCCAGGGACAATCGACAAGTCTCGGCGTCCGCTTTCCTTCTGCCGCCGCCTTGAGCCGCATATCACGCATGACACCGCGTCGATCCTCGGGAAGATGCACCCTGTCATGCCCCCAGAAGCTGGGCCCGAGATGCGTTTCGTGGGGTTGCCATTCATCAAGGTCGATGACACGACCGCCCCACCCGCTTTCAATGAAGAAATTCGACGGCGTATGGGCATAGAAGGATGTCATATAGTCATTGGTATGCCGACCCAGGGTGTAGGCGACACGATCATCTTCCATCAGCGCGATGTCATACCCCTGACCAACATCGTCAAGATTGCGATATTCCACCATGAAATGATGCAGCCCGCGGCGGCCTGTGCCGATCATCGCAAAGCTGTGATGACGTCCATTCACATGAAAGAAATACATCGGGTAGGGCGAGAGGCCGTAATCACTCACCCGAAATTCCAGGATATCGCGGTAGAACGGCAAGAGCGGTGCCACATCCTCGACATGAAGCACAACATGCCCCATGCCATAGGGACCGGTCAAAAATCCATCAATGGGCCGCCCTGGTGCAAAAGGGTCTGTGGCAAGTTTAGGCGCTGCAAACAATTCAACACGATTGCCATCCGGGTCATCGCAGACAATCATTCGGCTTACAAAACGCTGATCGCACAAGGACCTGTCCGCCTCGCGCACACGGATGCCCGATGCCTCGATCCGGGCCGCCAGGCCATCCAGCTCCTCGGCCTTTTCAACCTGCCACCCCATGAAGGCGAATTCATCGCCCGGCTCATCAAGCAGGACCAACCGCTGCTGCCAGTCATCCATCCGGAACGACAATGTGCCACCGCCCCTGTCAACCTGCTGCATGCCAAGCTGGAGACGCGCGTAATCCGACCAGTCGCCAAGCGCCGACGATCGAATGCCCATATATCCAAGTGCGATGATCGCCATACCCGTCCTGCCTCCCTGCCGATCATGCTAAAGGTCCTGTCCAGACCGGGCAAGCCGTCAATGCCATTTCCGGGTTGGAACAGCGGCTGTATCGACGACCCGTGCCGCCGGAAACAGCGACAGATGGTCCCGTATGGCTTTTGCGATTGACCGGATGCGTCCTGCTGTGGCTTTTTCTGTAGCGAGGCATGTCCCAAAGGCACCAGGATCCGAACCTTGACCCGTCATCGTGAAACCATGACCATCTGGCCATATCGGTCGCTGTCGCCACGAGGCTTTGCCGTGGTCATGATGGCGCTTGGTCTGCTGGCCTTCACCATCGGCCTTGGTTTTTTCCTGATGGGTGCATGGCCGGTCATCGGCTTTCTGGGACTTGAATTGCTGGTTGTCTGGCTTGCCTTCAAGATGAATTACCGTGCCGCGAGGCGTCGCCAGCATCTGACAGCGACAAGCCGGCACCTGACAATCGAGAATGTGTCACCCGCCGGCGATACCCAGACCACCGAACTGCCGACAGCGTGGGCACAGGTCGAACTGACACCTCGCGACGAGCCGGAAATGCGTTCCCGCCAGCGCCAGAAAGTGATTGTCCGGTCGCATGGCCACGCGACCGAAATTGGCGGTTTTCTGCATCCGGTCGAAACACCAAAGCTGGCGCGGGAAGTCCGACGGATGATCAGCAAGGCCCGCGAGGCCGCGCTGACGGAAGACAACCCGGCGGCTGACGGTCAGCTCAATGCGCCGCGTTGACCCGGACCATCATGGCCTGTTCGGACCCACACCAGAAAACCGATAGGGTGCCTTGTCGCACCGGTGCATCACCAGAATGGACAATGTGAACCCCTTCCAGATCGCCCTCATGATGCTTGCCTCCGGCGATCAGGAGCTGATGGGGATTATCGGTCTGTCTCTGACGGTGAGCCTTACGGCTGTCCTGGCATCGCTTGTCATCGGCCTTCCCATTGGCGCGCTGCTTGCTGCCTACCGGTTTCCCGGGCGGATCGCCCTGATCGTTGTCAGCAATACCTTTCTAGGCATGCCACCGGTTGTCATCGGATTGTTGATCTATCTGCTGATTTCCCGTTCCGGGCCACTTGGCTTCATGGGAATCCTCTACACACCGGCGGCAATGATGCTGGCACAGACCGTCCTCGTGCTGCCGATATCCATCGCCCTGTCGCGGCAGGCCTTTGAATCGCTGAACGGTGAATATGCCCCTTTGTTCCAGTCGCTCGGTCTTGGCAGGTTTGACCGTGTGCGCGCCCTTGTCTTTGAGGCGCGCGTCGCGCTGCTGACAATCGGGCTTGCCTGTTTCGGGCGTGCGATCTCCGAGGTCGGTGCGGTAATGATTGTTGGCGGCAATATCCGGCATTCGACCCGTGTAATGACCACCTCGATTGCGCTGGCGACATCCATGGGTGAGCTTGCCTTTGCGATGGCGCTTGGCATCGTTCTGCTGCTGGTAGCGCTCACGATCAACATCGTCAGCCAGCTGTTGCGCCACAGCTTCCGGAATCTGGGCCATGACGTCTGAACACCGCGCTTCCGACAGCATCATGACAGTGCGCGACCTGACGCTGCGGCGCGACGGCATACCGCTGTTGAACGCTGTGTCGGCGGATATTCGGCGCGGCAGCATCACGCTGCTTCTGGGTCATAATGGCGCTGGAAAGACATTGTTGTTGAACTGTCTCCACGGGCTGATTGCCTGTGACAGGGGCACGATCAGCGGCCCGCCTCTCGCCAGCCAGAAGATGGTCTTCCAGAAACCGATCATCACCCGCCGCACGACCGCCGGGCATCTGCGCTTCCTCTGTCCGGACCTCGACCACGCAACGCTTCATGACTGGCTGCGACGTGCCGAGATGGACAAACGGGTCAATGCGCCGGCCCGAATGCTGTCAGGCGGAGAACAACAGAAACTGGCCTTGATCGGGGCACTGGCGGCGCGTCCGGATATCCTGTTCCTTGACGAGCCGACGGCGCATCTCGACTTTGCGGCGACGAAATTCGTCGAAACGATGGTCCAGCAGGCCAACCTGGAAGGTATGACAATTGTCATGACAAGCCATAACCGGGCGCAGGCGGAACGTCTTGGCGAGGATGTGCTGCTGCTGGACAATGGAACAATTGTCGAGACAGCGCCTGCCGAGCGGTTTTTCAACGCCCCCTCACACCCGCTGGCAAAGCAATATCTGGCGCATCTCTAGGCAGCGCTAACGCTTGGCAGCCAGCGGCAAATGGACTAGTTTCAGACTATGGGCGATGCGCAGAAAACAATCATGCTTACCGGCGCGAGCCGTGGCATCGGTCACGCCACGGTCAAGCGGTTCTCGGATGCTGGGTGGCGGGTCATCACCTGCTCGCGCGGTGCCGTACCGGGTCAATGCCCGTGGCACGCCGGTGACGGCGATCAGGACCATATCGAGGTCAATCTGGAATCACCCGAAGAAATCGAGCGCGGCGCGCTGGAATTGATGCGACGCCTTGATGGAAAACCGCTTCATGCCCTGGTCAACAATGCCGGCATTTCCCCAAAGGGAGAGCATGGCGAACGTCTGGATTCCGTCCTGACGCCACTGGATATCTGGCAGCTTGTTTTTCAGGTCAATGTCTTCGCCCCGGTGATGCTGGCGCGCGCCCTGATCGAACCTCTTGAGCGTGGCAACGGAACAGTGGTCAATGTGACCTCGATCGCCGGCAGTCGGGTCCATGAATTCGCCGGCACCGCCTATGCCGCTTCAAAAGCCGCGCTCAGCGCGTTGACCCGTGAAATGGCCTCCGATTTTGGCAAACGCGGCGTTCGGGTCAACGCCATCGCCCCCGGCGAGATCATGACCGAGATATTGTCCCCGGGAAGCGAAGAAGCCATGCTGCCAGCCATACCGCTCGGGCGCTTTGGCACGTCGGAGGAAGTTGCCGAAACGATCTTTTTTCTGTGCAATGACAGCGCCACCTATATCAATGGTGCCGAACTGCATGTGAATGGTGGACAGCATGTCTGAGGGCGGACACCACCGCCCCTGTTGCTAGGGTGGAGGACAGTTGAATGAGCCCAGATGAAACTTCAAAACAGGATAAATTTCCCGGCAATTCCCCGGAAAGTCGCGATATAGCCTTTCACCTTCACCCCTACACCAAGCCGGCGATGCTTGCCGATACCGGCCCGCACATCATGGCGAAGGGAAGCGGTGTTTTCGTGCATGACGAAAGCGGCACGCGTTTCTATGAGGGGATGAGCGGCCTATGGTGCACATCGCTCGGCTTTTCCGAACCGGAACTCGTGAAGGCTGCAATCGACCAGTTTGAAAAGCTTCCCTTCTATCACAGCTTTGCCGGCAAAACGGTGGGACCGGCCATTGATCTTGCCGAACATCTGATCAGCATTGCACCACCAGCCGCCGACGGGTCGAGTTTTTCCAAGGCATTTTTCTGTTCATCCGGGTCCGAGGCCAACGACACCGCAATCAAGATGGTCTGGTATTATCAGGCGGCGCGTGGCAAGCCGGAAAAACGCAAGATCATCAGCCGGCGCCGCGGATATCACGGGGTCACGATGGCGGCAGCCAGCATGACCGCACTTGCCTATGCACAGGACGGGTTCGGCCTGCCACTGGATTTCGTGAAGCACACGACATCGCCCTGCTTCTACAATGAAGGGCTGGAGGGTGAAACCGAGGCAGAATTCGCAAAGCGCTGTGCAGATGAACTTGATGAGCTGATCTGCGCCGAAGGACCGGAAACCGTGGCGGCTCTGTTTGCCGAGCCGGTCATGGGGGCCGGCGGTGTGATCATTCCGCCTGAAGGCTATTTTGCGGAAATCAGGCGGGTTCTTGAAAAGCATGATGTCCTGCTTGTCGCCGACGAGGTGATCTGCGGTTTTGGACGTACAGGCCATATGTGGGGCTCTCAGGCTATGGATGTGCGACCCGACATGCTGACCTGTGCCAAGGCGCTGTCATCGGCCTATCTGCCGATCTCGGCGGTGCTGATGTCGGATCGCGTCTACGAAACGCTTGCCAGCCAGGCGGACAGTCTTGGTATTTTTGGCCACGGCTACACCTATTCGGCGCATCCCGTATGTGCCGCGGTCGCGCTGCGCGCCCAGCAATTGATGCAGGAACGCGACATTCTGGGGCATGTGAAGGATCTGGCACCACGCTTTGCCGAGCGGGTAAAGCGCATGGACAGGTTCGATTTCATCGGTAACACCCGCGCCATCGGACTGATTGGCGCGATGGAGTTCAGTTCCGATGCGGCAACGCGCGGCAAATTCGATCCTGCAGTCAAGATTGCCGCACAGGCAGCCGCCGCGATTCAGGAAAACGGGGTGATTCTTCGTGCATTGCCCGGTGATATCGTTGGTTTCTGTCCACCGCTCGTGATCACCCGGGCCGAACTTGATGACATGTTCGATCGCATTGACGACGGCATGGACAGGTTTGCCACAACAGTCGATGCGCTTCGATAACGCCTGTTGATCTCAAGATGACCATCTCTGTCTGCATCATTGGCAGCGGATACAGCGCCGCCGCTCTGGCCCTGCATCTTGTCACAAACGGCATGCCAGCTGACCAGATTGCCATTGTCGGTCCATCCCCGCTTGGACAGGGACAGGCCTATGGCTGTATTTCGGATGATTTCCGGCTGAATGTCCGGGCCGATCTGATGCGACTCTGGCCGGATGATCCTGACCATTTTGCCACCTGGGCGGCCGAGAACATCACCGATGATCCGGATTCGCAGACGGCGGTCGGGCATTTCTACCGACGCCGGGATTTCGCCATCTATATGGCAGACCAGCTGGCATCATGCGCTGGCATTTCAGACATCCAGCGCCATGACACCCTGGCCGAAAGCATCACGCACGACCCGGACAAGGATTGTGACGACTGGTGGATCAGCCTGGCCGATGGAACCCGCTTTGCTGCCCGCAAGATCGTAATCGCCAGCGGCAACCCCGCCCCCGAATGGCCGATGATCCCACCGCCGGACGACGCGCCGGACCTTGTCCGCATACCGTGGCGTGGTGACTGGCCGGACCGGATTGCCACAGACGCGCGAGTTGTCATTATTGGCGGCGGGCTGACGGCACTTGATGCGCTTCACGGCCTGTATCGACGCCAGCATGACGCCGCCATTACCCTGATATGCCCGGAAGGCATGCTGCCGCCGGTACAGACAGGCTGGGACGAAGCAACACCGCTGATCTGGCCAACACCGCTGCGCGCGTCGGGTTTTCTTCGCTTCATGCGACAGACTGTCGGCGACGCGGACTGGACACAGACAGAATGGCAACGCCGTTTCGAGAGCCTTCGCGTGAATATCTCCGCGGCGTGGCAATCCTTGCCGGCCACCGATCAGGCGCGCCTGATGCGCCGGGTTGGCTGGCTGTGGTCATTGGCGCGTTTTCGCGCCGGACCGCAGGCATCCGGCTCGGCACAGACATTGATCGACAGCGGCCAGCTGAAGATCAGGCGTGACATCGTGACGGGGCTGGAGCCTGCCCCGGATGGTCACTATCTCGTCAGCCTTGGCGGCGGCGAACAGATCACCGCCGATGCCATTGTCAATTGTAGCGGTGCCGGCCGCGACACGCTGATGTCCCGGCTAATTGATGACGGGCTGATCGCCGGTCACAACACCGCCCCTCACCGCCCCCGGATAACGGCGGACCTGACCCTTGTCGGGCCGGATGGGACGCCGCATGACGGTCTCTACGCCGTTGGTCCGGTGACAGCGCATTTTGTTGGTGACATTCTGGGTGCGGCCAGCATTTCACGTCAGGCCAAAACACTTGCCGACCGCATCATGGCCGACAGACGGTGACATCAGGATCAAACACAGGGGACACAACAGCATGACCGCAGCACAGTCACTGATCATCGACACCGATCCCGGACAGGATGACGCTGTTGCCATTCTGCTGGCGCTGGCGAGCCCGGAGATCAACCTTCTTGGCATTACCACCGTGGCAGGCAATGTGCCGCTGGCATTGACCGAAATCAATGCCCGCAAGATATGCGATCTTGCCGGTCGTCAGGACATTCCCGTCTTCGCAGGGCTGTCGCGCCCCTTGGTCCGCGACCTGGTCACCGCCGAGCATGTGCATGGCCGCACCGGGCTTGACGGCCCCGATCTGCCACCCCCCGTCACGCCGCTGCAGGATCAGCATGCGGTGGATTTCATCATCGACACCATTCGCCACGAACCGCCGGGAAGCGTCACCATCGCGCCAATCGGTCCGCTGTCGAACATCGGCATGGCGTTGCAACGCGCGCCCGATATTGCCAGCCGGATCAAGCAGATCGTGCTGATGGGCGGCGGGTGTTTCGAAGGTGGCAACATCACGCCGGCAGCAGAGTTCAACATCTATGTTGACCCACACGCCGCAGCCATCGTCTTTGGCGCCGGCATCCCAATCACCATGATGCCGCTGGATGTAACCCATAAGGCATTGACAACGGCGCGTCGAAACGATGCCATTCGGGCACTTGGCAACAGAACCGGCATCGCCGTGGCTGAAATGCTGGGGTTCTTTGAACGGTTCGACGAGGCCAAATATGGCAGCGACGGCGGACCACTTCACGATCCCTGCACGATCGCCTGGATGCTGCAGCCGCAGATCTTCAGTGGCAGGCATTGCAATGTCGAGATCGAAATCACCAGCGAGCTGACGATGGGCATGACAGTGATCGACTGGTGGCAGGTAACGGGGCGTCCACAGAACGCATTCGTGGTTGGCGATATCGACGCTGACGCGTTCTTCGAATTGATCACAACCCGCCTGTCACGATTGCCATGACAGACCCGGTCCCGACAGATCCTATTTTCCAGGTGGATTGCTGACAGGGGTTGCGGTAATAGCTGATTGCCGAAGCGACGTTCCGGCGGCAGTGCCCTGAATGAGTGTCTGATATGAAATCGACCTGTGTGAATTTCACCGAATTGCGCTTCACCAATGAAGCCGCCTTGAACCGGTATCTCGATTCACTCGACACCATCTGGCATGAAGATGTCATGAAAAAGCTGTCGGAGCTTGGCCTTGAAAGAAAATCCATCCTCCGGATATGGAACCACAAGGACCAGCACAAGCTGGGAATCCTGTGGGAGTACAGCACTCCACAGGCATTCAAGCGATGTCAGAAGGTGATATCGGCGCATATCCTTCCCCACGCCCATAAATTCGAGATGGTGGCGCGATCGCTTCGGGGGGTGCCGGTTGTCGACTGGCGTCGTGATGATGTCGGCTTCACCCGCAACGACAGGGCCGCCAAACAGGCCGCGGCAACCATTGAACGTGACGAAGATGACAATGACGTTGATGAGGCGGGTGGCGTGAAGGGCTCGACCAGCTGACCTGCCGCGTCACGACGGCCTGTGGACAGGCTGTTTCCCCCTCACAAGATCAGATACGGGCGAACGTTCCTGTCAGGAAAACATCGCCGGAGCGCCACCGGTTACAGATCAAGCTCGAGGACGCCATCCTCCTTTGCCGCGCGCGACTGGCACAGAATGATGCTGTCGGCGCGCTGGCGGTCCGACAGCACGAAATCACGATGCTCCACCTCACCTGAGATCACGCCACACTTGCAGACCCCACACAGGCCATCCGCGCATTTCACGTCAATCGCATAGCCGTTTGCCACCAGCGCATCCGAAGCTGTTTCGTCGGCTGCGACCCTGATCCGGCGGCCTGACCGCCGCATCACGAGTTCAAAGGCGTAATTTTCATAATCCGGCTGTTCCGGCACCGAGAAATATTCACGATGCAGATTGTCGTCGGGGATCCCGGCCACCGCGGCCGCTGCCAGAACCGCGTCCATATAGCCATCCGGCCCGCAGACATAGACATGGTCGGCTGCCGTTGCGCCGGCAAAAATCGCTGCCAGGTCGGCGCGCCCGCCTTGGGATGAGACATGCTCAAAGACATGATCAGCCCAGTCAAAGGACCGAAGATCGCCAGCGAATGCAAGATCGTCAGGGTTTGATACAGAATAATGAAGCGCGAAGTCACGGCCCTGTGCATGCAATGTGTGCCCGAACGCCACCATCGGGGTCACGCCGATACCGCCGCCCATCAGAAAACTGCGCCCGGCATTGTCCTGCAATTCGAAATGGTTGATCGGACGGGAAATGAAGACCCGTCGGCCTTCGGCAAAAATCCGGTGCATCAGCAGCGATCCGCCGCGCCCCTGTTCCTCGCGCAGCACCGCCACCTCATAGACATCACGGTTCGCCGGGTCGCCGGACATTGAATATTGCCGCATCATGCCCGGTGCCACCAGCACATCGATATGCGCCCCAGCCGCCCAGACCGGTAGCGGCGCGCCATCAAGAGCGGCAAAAACATATTTCGAAATGCCGCTCGACATGACCTCTACCTTTTGGACCACAGCCTGGATCACCGGTGAGTCATCGCCGTGACTATCTCCATTCACATAGCGGTGGATGTGATCCGTATCACCAGCCGCGATCCGCCGCCTGTATTCACCGGCACTGACCAGCGCCTCGAACGCCCTGATCCCAGCCTCGCGGTCCATCGGGAACGGATAGGGATAGGGGTGCGGTGCCAGTGGAGCGGGATAGACGGCCATCGTCTGATCCTCTGCCCGCAATTTCAAATCACGACTGAGACCACGCCTGTTGACCGGGTGACTTGTCGGACGGTAAGCGCCATCCTCGCAAAGTTCGAGATCCCACCACCATTTCTTGACATCATTCAGCCCGCCCCGGCCCGCCATATCATCCAGAGTCGCCAGTGCCTTTGCGGCCATTGGCAGGTTCGAGGCGGCCCATCGGAAGGGCGACTCGGCAAACAGCCCCTCAAGATTCCACGGGCATGTCTTCATGCAGCGGCCACACATGGCACCACCCTTTGTCGTAATCCGATAGGTGGTGCATTTCTGGCTGTCTGACTTCCAGGTTTCATAGCCGTTGAACATTACTTTCGGACCAGCGGTGATCGCGCCAGACGGACATTCCCGGGCACATTTCTGGCAGGATTCGCAGAAATTCTGCAGGCCAAAATCAATTGGCCGGTCGTGATCCAGCGGCAATGTCGTCGTGACCACACCCGATTTCAGACGCGGCCCCAGAAAGGGATGAAGGATCACCTCGCCAATGCGGCTGACCTCGCCAAGACCACCCAGCAGAAGCAATGGCGGTTGCAGAACATCACCATCAAGAACGGTATGCGCCTTGGCCGTGAATCCCAGATTGCGGATCTGTTTGGCAATGACCCCACCCAACATCGAAAACCGCAGATAGGCGCGCATGGATTGGGCGACGGAAATCCAGTCATCACCGGAGGCCCCTTCCATAGTCTCGAACCCCTGATCAATGACCATGCTGATGGCCTGGTCATGAGGCGGGGTGATGGCATCGCCGCGCGCGTCATGTGAATACCAGCTCCAGTCGGGACACCGCGACAGGCCAACCGCATCGACCCCCAGAAAATAGCTTGTTGCCTTGATCTGATCGCTATACCAGGCGGCATCCCTGACCGGCGGTGCGGCGTCGTTTTCTGGTCCGTCCTGAAGCAATACGAACGCGCCGAGCGCCCGCCGCTGTGCATATGAGGGTGCTGCCTTGCGCGCGTAATAACCGCCAGTGGCAGCGTCCTGATTGGCTTTGCCCATATCACCAAACTGCGAGCGCGCGAACATATCGGTTCGCTTTGGAACACGCGGAATATTGGACTCGTCAATATAGGTTGTCGGTGTCTCGACGCGTTTCAGCCGTTCCAGCTTCATGGCGCTGGCACGATAGTCACGCGTCGCAAAAGGGTCGCGGTTAAAGGCCGATTTGTTGCTGTGCCGACCAAGCTTCCAGTTCAGTCCGGTCAGGTCGCTGCGCGGTTGGGCGCTGCGCGGTGCCAATGGCAGGTCATGCGCCAGATCCATGTCGGTTGTCACCACAGCCACACCATAGCGCGTGCCAAGATAGGGAACGACAACCTGCCCCTGTTCATTCCAGCCAAGCCCGGCGGCAACCACGGCAGACTGGAGACAGATGTCGGATGAGGTCAGCGTATGCGCCTTGGCGTCAAAACCAAGAAGCCGCATATAGTTGGCAATGACAATCGCCGTCTCCGATGTCAGCAGACAGCCGCGATGATCCTGCGCATCCTGAATCCAGGCGGCACCGGTCTCGTCCGGGCGGGGATCACGCCGATATTCGCACAGAAACACGATGGCCGAATGATGATGGCCGATCTGGCGAGGTGGCGCGCTGACCGAATCCTTGAGGTCGGCCATGATCTGGTCGATGCCGGCGGCAAGGGTCTTGGTCTGCCGGGTCTGGATCATCGCTGCCAGGTCATCGATGGCAGGGTTGTGAACAGGTTCATCCAGCCACATGCTGTCAGTGACAGGACCAATGCCAACCATCGAGGAATCATTAAAATAGCCAAATGATTTAAGATGATTGCTTCGCTCCTTGGGGTCGGCCGGAATGTCTGCCCTCGCCCCATTCAGCAGACCATCCCGTATCGTGTCGAGCATCGCCTGATGTTCAGCCATCGCATTGACGATATTTTCCGGATCATCAGGACGACTGAATGACAGAAAGTCGGTGTGACAGCCTGTCAGATCCGCCTGCCCCGCCTGGCGCCGCAGCCGATGAAGCGGATATTCGCCATAATGAATGGGTCTATCCTTGCTTGAGAAAAGCCTGTGCGCGCGCATATGGGCAAGATCCTGATTGAAGACTGCAACCGCCTCGGTGCAATGGTGCAAATTTTTCTGAACAAAGACAACCGCAAAGCCAATACGGTGCCTGTTCCATACTGCTTCCATTCGGCAAAACAGATTCCATCCGGATGACGCCGACACACCCGGTCTGATAGACTCGCATCAGGGAGACCAAAGATGGCAGATCATGGAACGATGGCGGCATATGCTGCCAATATCGACAAATACAGGCAGATGGTCGGCGATATGGGAGGCAACGCCATGTTGCCCGGATTTCTTGCCCGCCTGCCAGACAATGCCAGCGTGCTTGATTTCGGCTGTGGAATCGGCGACAGCGCCGCACGCATCAAGGCGGCAGGCCATGATGTCACCTGTATTGACGCCTCACCGGAAATGGCGCTTGCGGCGAGGGAACTCTTCGGGCTGGAGGTCAGACAGCAAAGCTTTGATCAGCTTGATGAAAATGCCGCCTTTGACGCCATCTGGGCCAGTTTCAGCCTGCTGCATGCGCCAAAGGCGACCATGCCCGATATCCTGGCGCGTATCGAGCGGGCCATGCGGCCCGGCGGCCTTGTCTATATCGGCCTGAAACAGGGCGTCGG